>NZ_VOQB01000004.1:0-541500 GCF_009377275.1 Shewanella sp. YLB-07
CGCCTAATAAACGATAAATCCCCAGCACCTAGTGTTGGGGATTTTTTCGTTTAACAGCTTTTGAAATGAGCTTCTCACATGGGGAATATAGATAGCGCATGCGCAGCATGCATCCTTTTATATGCTAGTAGGGGGAAGCCCTTGTCCGAAGCCGGGCCATTGGAAGGCGCCTCCGCTCTTTGTTTCCGCATCCAAAGCGCTACTTCTCCGCCCCCATGTGGTTCGGCCTTCGGCAAGTATCATGACGATTCCAAGCCGGGCCATTTCCAGACACCCATGTGGCTTGCTCCCCAGCTGCAGCAAACCTGCTACGCGCTACGACTGTATGTTCGTCATTTTTACTTTTGACCAGCCTTGCTGATCTATTAAATCTCTCTGTCATTTTAAATACAGCGCATGCAAAGCATTCCTTATCGGGCCTAAATCGATGAAGACAGCTAGCAAAGGATTTTAAGTCACGCACATGTTCAAAAAGGACAATTCAAAACCTAGTTATGCGATCAAGGAATTGGGGGGAGAGAGCCGTATAATACCAATCGGTATAAAGGTGTGGTCACTCAGCGAGAGTTTAGCGCTTCAGAGGCAAGGCAACGAGTGGGGAACATAGTTATTCTACGTTTAAGCTCGTTAACGCCGTATCGGAAGTGCTAAAACTCGCCTTTCAGGAGTGTTTTTGGCAACCTACTTCTGTGTTGAATGAATTCAAAAGGGATCACCATTCCCTCACTCATCCGCCTTGAATTATGCAGCCAAAAATAACTCTGAGTTGGCCACTTTTTTATACCGATTGGTATAATTACCAATACACTGGTTAATTACTAATAACCAGCCAGGTTATCAGAGCCCTTTTGGGCTACTTTCAATATTTGCAACAGAACTGGAAATAGATAACCTGCTTTTTAATGTTTGCAATTTCGTCTCATCATTTTATTCCGGGCAGTAAAAAGGGAGGTTATGCCTCCCCATTTTATACCAGTATTTACTTCAGAATCTTGTTCTAACTCTGCAATATCTTCAGCGGTAAGCCCAACATGTTATCTCCAGAACCGGCTAGATACCAGATGATGGCTATAAGTGCTCCCACGGTGAGAAAATACCATATGGTGGAGAATATCTGTCCATACCTGTCCAGAGGTAACAAATGACTCTGGTGGCGTGTCTTCCACTCGAATACTATTTCTAAACTGCCGATGAGAAGCAGGAATCCCAATAGTGCTAGTCCTAATGTGTAGCTCAAGTAAACGCCAACGGCAGCCCCAGCGACGCAGGCGCCCAGACCCAAGACGCTGTTCATCGAAAAGCTAATGCTCTTTAAGATGTGTCCACCGTCTAGTGGGAGTATGGGTAATAGGTTAAATAGGTTTAAAAGGGCGTTAAAGGCGGCCAGACCAGCGAAAAACACGTTACCAGTTAACCAGTAGGCTATCAAAGCCATGATGGACATGAGTAGGCCGAATGTTGGTCCCATGATAGATATCACCACGTCCTGCCAACGGGTATTGATCTTCTCGTCGCTGAGTGCCAGCCCTCCCATGAATGGGATTAGGTAGATGCCCTTGGTTTTCATGCCGAAATGTTTCATGGCTCTGATGTGGCCATATTCGTGAAATACCAGACAGGCGATCAAGGCTAAAGCAAATTGGAAGGAGAATAACCAGGAGTATGCGGCAACACTGGCGCCAGCTAAAACTACCTTGATGACTTTTGCGCTCTTTAGCAGCTTGAACCCTAAGGAAGCTAAGCCGACTAAACTGACTTTTCGCTTTGCTTCGATAGGCTTGACTGGGACCTGCCGCTCGATATCTTTGGTGTCTCTAGTACCGCTATTGATGATTTGATCATCCTTTATCAAGCGATAATCTAAGCTAAATGGCTGCCAAGTAAGATTGATCTCAAGGCTTATCTTTATAGCTTGGCTGGCTATTGATTTTTCAATGTTTGTATCCGGGTTGGTGTTGACCTGATTGACTTGTGTAGCGAGTTCAAACTCATGAGTTTTTAGCCCCTCATTATCTGCAGAAGCCTGTTTGACTGAGACTAGGGTATCTCCCCAAAAAAGCTGTTGCCAACCGGCCATAGAGCCTTCTAATCTCAGCTCTTTACCTAAACAATCAATTCTTAATAATTCCACAAATGTTCTCTTAGCTTTCTTGGT
The DNA here is from genome assembly GCF_009377275.1 of Shewanella sp. YLB-07. Taxonomy (NCBI): domain Bacteria; kingdom Pseudomonadati; phylum Pseudomonadota; class Gammaproteobacteria; order Alteromonadales; family Shewanellaceae; genus Shewanella; species Shewanella sp. YLB-07. The sequence goes on from NZ_VOQB01000004.1 coordinate 2,156, forward strand.
TATTAATTAGTTTTTATAAAAAGATTATGCATGGAAAGTTTGAGGGAAGCGAGAGAAGAAAAGCCAACTTTAATGGGGAGAGGTGGCTAAAACATAAGGTGAAGAGCAGAAAGTATAACTGCTCTTGCCTCTATTTTTAGTCATTAAGACAGACTGATTAGAACTGGGCCATTAAGTTTAATGCATTAAGACTAAGTCATTAGCCGCGATTGTTATAATCGAAGGTTATCTCTTGATCTTGATTGAATACTATACAGGTACCGTGTTCTCTCTGGGTTCGGTTAAAGGCTTGACCTATATGAATTTCGACATTGGAAAAAATGTGTTTATGAGCTTCTATGCGGTTGTCTTGGTAATAGGCATCGACTTCCTGTTTGATGGTCTCATATTCAATTTCTTCCCTTGCAAGTTCATTTATGATGCGTTGCTTTTCATCCAGCATCATTTTGACTTGTTCTACCATCATTTCATCATTTTGCCATTCGCTCTTTGGGGGCAACTTCTTGAGCCGGGCAGCGATCTCTAATTTAGCCACAACCATAGCTTTAATTCCCTGATCTAGCTCTTTTAGGTTTTTCTTCAGATCTCCCTGTTTCATGGCACAAAACACTTCCGTTTTAGTGCCGGCAGTAGCGCCTATGATAACGGCTTTAAGTCCCTTATCGGCTTTAACTATTCCGCCGACGAGATCGCCTCTTCGTCCATTGGCATCGCTAACTGTGAGTTTCTGTTTGGTCTTGGTATGACTGTGAAGTAGTTGTTTAGTGACGAGAATCTCACCCTGAGCATCGAGATCTGAATATTGGATGAATTGAGCGCAAATCTGACCCTTAGCTAGAATCTTAGTCGACAACTCATTTTCTTTGAGCTGCCTGCCTATGATCCCCTTACTGACAATTACATCACCTTCGGCAATTAAGGTCGATGAATCGACAAACCCCATAACGGTAATGTCCCCGGAGCTTTTTACTACCATGCCCTCGTGTACATCTCCAGTGATCATTATGCTGCCTTTAAAGTCAACGTTGCCATAGCCTACATCGACATCCTTGATATTGAGTACATCATCGACTTTCATGCTTGTTTTAGTCTCAACGGGCTGGCCAGCAACCGTTGCGATCAGGTGATTCAGGTTTGCAGGATCCAGCCCAGCTCCTTCCTCTTCGGTGAGCTTGAGATCTTTTCCGGGTACGGGAGCTAGCACTTCACCATGTACGTTATAGCCTTTAGTCCCTTGTGTTGCCGGGTGTTTCACCATCAAGAGATCTTTAGGCTTCACCATGATGACAGAACCTAAATTTCGCATATCTACGGTGCCATCTTTTCGCTCTTGGGGTTGCAGTAAGCGTTCTCTGGCTAGGGGGACTTTACGTTCAAGCTTGGCGTTAGTGCCATTGACACAGGGCTTGCCTGTAGCTATGACACTACGACAAGTCTTACCTGACTGAAGCTGTGTTAGTTGTTTCAATAGCGTCTGAATCTTAACTTTACTTAAGCCCATGCCAACGTTATTGGTTTTTAGTGATTTCAAGATATCCTGGATGGTAACTTCCTCCCCCCCCCAGGCTGCTGTGAGTTGCATCTGGGCACTCATCTTATCTTCACTTATCTCTACTTCGATTAAACCATTGCGGCGCTCGGCAATTTGAAAAAATTGTTCGAATTGACCGTCATCTTGGCCACAGAGTTGATTGACCTGGATCACGGCCTTCTGAATGCTAGGCTCTAGAGGGAAAAGACAATCGAAATCGGGGAGCGTTAAGAGGGTGAAGATAGCCTCTTCGGTGAGTGGACCATGCGTATTAGGCGTCACCTTAAATTCGGCAAAACTATTATCAGCACTTAGTTCAATCAGTTCAGGAGATAGCATAGTGAATTCCGATGTAATGACTCATTATTATTCTTATGTGTTTTATCTTGTTTAATCTTGTTTTACTACTGTACGAGTATAACAGTATAAAGTTTCGGCTAAGAAGCCCTAACTGACTGAAAAGTGAATGGACTCTAATAAGATTAATATAAAATTGATTTTGAGCAATAAAAGGGCCAGAAGTGTTTTATCCGGCCTGACAGTGAATTGAGTTAAACCCGTATTTATCGAGTTTGTTTATTGATTTTATTGAACTTGTTTGAGTAAATTTTATATTTGTTGTTTTCGGCTATGACGTTTACTTGACCGAAATTATCCTCAATCGTGTCGCTGTATGCTAGATGTCGATTGGCTACAATGTGCCATATACCGCCTTTCTTTAGTTTTTTTACACTATCGCTTACAAAATTTTTGGCTATGTCGGTCGTGCTCTTAAGTCCATCGTGGAATGGTGGATTAGAGATGATGCCATCAAATTTATCTTGGGTTTGGGCTAAACCATCTGATGGGTAAGTCGTGGCGATAAAATTATTGGCTGTTAATGTCAGCTCACATGAAGCTAGCGCCATGGCATTGATGTCGATACATTCGACTTGTAATTGGGGTTGTTCCTTGAGTAGAGCGGCGGTAATGACGCCGGCGCCGCAGCCAAAATCTAATACCCTACCTTTCATTCTTGGCAGATTTGATAGCAATAACTTAGTGCCTTCATCTAATTTTTTCTCGCTGAACACCCCGACTAAGTTACACACTGTAATTTCGCCCTGGGGGGTATCTAACTGATATTGACTGACCCACTCATCGAGTCTGACTTTGGGAGCCTGCTCGATAAGCTCACTGATATAAAGTAGACAGTGGCGAGCATTATCTTGTTTAAAAGGCTTATCAAAATAGGCGGGGATCTGTTTGACCAGGGAGCGAATTCCACCTTTATTTTCACCCACTACGACAAGCTGTCCACCGGGCTTCAAGTGTTGGCCGGCTAAGTTTAGGAGGTAGGCGGCAAGCGCCTTCGCTTTAGGGTAATAAATGATTGCCGTATCAAACAGCTCGTCATTGGGAAGGCAATGGCTAAAAAATAGCGACAGTTCTTGGCTGGCCTCAGGCTCCATCTGTAGGTGATGATGGAAGTCCAGTGCCAGTGCGGTGACCTTATTGGCATGTTCTAACAGATGTTTAGGAAGCCGATCGTCTTCATAATTGATTACTAATACATTTTGATTTTCGAATAAATTGCTATTTCTGAGAATGACTTGAGATGGATTAGTTAACACGACGACCACAGTTAGGAAATTTGAGCGCCTATTATATCCCAAATTTATACATCTCTATCAGTTTTTAGTCTGATATATACAGATATTGAGTCGGTTAAGACTTTAGGCAATTGAATATTTCTGGAACCTGATGACAAAAATCATCAGGTGTATTTCAAATAAATCATTATGGCTAATAGTGACTTGGGTCAGATAGTTTGATCACTGTTTTTTTTGAAAGATTTTGAATCATATTTTTCAAGTGTAAATTATCAGCTTCTATGAAATAAATTTTGAGCGGCATAAGTATTCTTTGCCTAAGCTGTAGGTACGTGAGGTATTAGTATCCGCTAGATTCGTTGATGCAGCAGCTTGGCTTATTTTATGTGTGGATAAAGGATAGTAAGGAGACTAGTTAATGCGCCTCTTGGCCACATGGATGTTAGTGCTGTATCTTTTTTGTGCTCATTCTACCGCAGCTCAGGTCATAGTGAATGGTTCAGCCATTGATTTCCCCTTGCCTGCTCAAGAGTTACGCCTGATTTTTTCGATGCAAAAAATCTATTGGCCCGATGGTCAAAAAATTCAAGTATTTATTCTTTCTCCCAGCTCTGAACTGCATAAAGAATTCTGTTTTAAACAGCTGGATATGATGCCGTATATGTTACAGCGAAGATGGGACCGCTTAGTTTATTCTGGCACTGGAGAGCGACCCATCATATTAAAAAATGAAGTTGAGATGCAGGAAAAAATTGCAAAAACACCTGGTTCGATAGGTTATTTGGCAGAGCCCGCATTGAGTGGTGACAATAGAGTGGCTAGGAGTCTTTATGAAGCTAGTCGCTAATTGGTTTATCAGCTTAGTACTTCTTCTCGTACCTTTTTATTCTTGGTCTTCCGAATGGCAATTTAATGGTTTTGTTAGTCAGGGCTATGTTACTGCTGACGACACTCAGTTTGTCGTAGGAGAGGATGATAGTACCTTTAATATTACCGAAGCCGCATTTGCTGTGTCATGGAAGCCTATCGAGCACATTCGTATAGCCAGTGCACTCAGCTACAGGCAGTGGGGGAGCCTCGCTGAAGGTGCTGTTAATTTTGACTATCTTTTTGTCGAATACAGCCATCAGGTGGGTGAAGGGACGCTAGGTATTCGAGGAGGGCGATTTAAGAATGAAACTGGCTTCTATTCCAGCACCAGAGATGTTCCCTTTACCCAGCCGAGTATCATGTTGCCCCAGTCTATCTATAGTGATTACTTTCGTGATGCTCAGTTGCATATCGAGGGGGCAGACCTGTTTGGTATGCATCAAATCTGGAACGGAGCCTTAGACTGGCATGTGTCTGTCGGTAAGGTTGACGTCACCGAAGATTTAGATCGAAATGTGATGGGTAATGTGGAGTTAGGCGCCTTCGATTCAGAGAGTTATTACTCTGGAGATATAGAGTTTCAAAATGACCATCTTAGATTAGGCCTTAGCTATTACGACGCTGAAGTCAGCTACCTCCCATCTCTGGAAGATTATTACCCCGGTAATATTAGATTAAAAAATTGGGTGTTCTCGGGACAATTTAGATATATGAACTTTGAGTTTACCGCCGAATATATGACCGTAGACAGGCTGACTAATGGCCTGGTGTTTCCTCCAATGGCAGATGAATTAGTCGACTCTGGCATAGGCTATTACCTAGACCTAAGAGCCTATCTTCCCCATGAAATCGAACTTTTTGTGCGATTCGATAAACATGTAGTCGATAAAGATGATGCCGATGGCAAGGAGTTCGAGGCTGTTACGGGTCTCCCCGCTTATTTTTCTTACACAGATGACTGGAGCTTCGGCGCTCGCTGCTTTTTGAATAATGATTGGTTGTTGGCCGCAGAATATCATTTGGTCGAAGGTGCATCTTGGGTGACCCCGATAGTGGCACCGGATCCATCCACGCAGTCGAAACATTGGTCCATGTTTGCGCTGCAGATTTCTTATCGATTCCAGTGGTGATGATATGACTATGTTGCCTGAAGGTCGGACAATATTTATCAGTCTTAAATGTAAGCTGCTACTCGTTCCAGTGGTGATGATATGACTATGCTGCCAGAAGGTCGGACAATATTTATCAGTTTAAAATGGAAGCTGCTAGTTGCGGTACTGATTATACTCACCATCTTAGGTGGGCTCTTAGGTGGTTTCGCATACAGGCAACTCATCAATCAGCAGAATTATTTACTGGAATCTCAGCGAGGTAAATTAGCTCAGAATCTGGAGACTTCCATCTCCTTGAGTGTCGAACACTCCTTGTCCGCCGCCCAACAGATCGCACTCTTGGTTACTGAAAAACAGCAAACTCCCTCGGGCTACCAAGCCATGTTAGCGCTTCGTTGGCCCGATCTACAGCTCTACTGGGAGCTTGATCGGCTGAGTCTTATGTCGCTATCTGGCGAGGTACTCGCCCATGCTGGTAAGTTAATGGAAAGTACTGAGATGGACTGGTTTAAATCGGTTACGGTGAAGTTGGAGCCACATTGGCGCATCGTATGCTTACAAGAGTGTGTTATTCAGGTCTTAGTGCCGAACTTGTTACAAGGCGAACCGCACTTTTTATTTATGGAGACTGGCCTGACGGATATTTTGGCAAGGTTTAGAATTAATGAAACATTTGAGCTAGCTGTGTTAGCCCCTTCTACTGATGTGGGGGAGGGACAAAGTTATTGGGGGAGAGAGGTCTATAGTATTAGTAATAAACACACCAGTTTAATTCAGTTAGAACAGGCTGCGGCTCGATTTACCTGGGAGCAGATAGAGAATAGGGGGGGCGTCTATCAGGTGGGTGGTGAACTTTCTGCTCTGTGGATATTTCCCTTGGCTGAGGGGGTGTCTCCTCCGGCGATACTGGTGATCAACAATATCAGTGATTGGCAGTCTCTGCTCAATGAATTTCAGGAGAGTATGTTGGGGACTCTCCTGTTCAGTTTAGTCTTGTCCGGGGCTCTAGTCATATTGGCTGCCTGGGCACCTGTGGTGAGTTTGAGTCGTCATGCGACTCTACTCCCTATGCTCGCAGAACATGATTTCGAGGCTCTGAAATCCTTGTCACCTAAGACCTCTTCATTTATCGTCGATGAGGTGGACTTAATCAATATTGCGACGCTAAACCTTGCCGAGCGGATGCAGAATCTGGAGTTGGAAGTTGACGAATATACTTGTGAATTAGAGCGGCTCGCCATGTTAGACACTCTGACAGGTTTACCTAATAAGGCCATGCTCAATCATGAATTGCAGAAGACTATCGCCTGCGTCGGACGCATTCACGATAAGTTAGCTTTGATGTTTCTCGATCTCGATGAATTTAAACGGATCAACGATACATTAGGCCATAGTCAGGGAGATGAGCTATTAAAAATAGTGGCCAAGAGGTTGAATCATAGCGTTCGTGCTATGGATACAGTGTTCAGGCAAGGAGGGGATGAGTTTCTTATTCTGCTCAGGGGGATCCGCTCGGAAGAGGATGTCCGCAAGGTTATTCATAAGATATTTGCCTCCCTGCAACAGCCTGTTGTGTTAGGGCGGCATAAGTTGATTGTGACCACGAGTATCGGCGTCGCTTACTGTGAGAGTAATAATGTCAGGGCCGAAGAGCTGATTAAATACGCCGATCTGGCCATGTATCAGGCGAAGGACGCGGGGCGTAGTAATTACCGGGTGTTTACCCCGGAGATGCTACAAAGGGCGAATAACAAGTTGATGATAGAGCAAGATATTGGTGCTGCAATCGAAGAGAAGCAGTTGTCACTCTCCCTGCAGCCGATAGTGTCACTCCCCGATGGTAAGGTGAAAGGATTCGAAGCGTTAATCCGATGGCATCACCCGGAGAGGGGTTTGATCATGCCGGGTAACTTTATACCCGATATTGAGGATAGTGAAGCCATCATACAAGTGGGCAATTACGTACTCGAAGAAGGAGGAGCCATCTTATCCCGTCTGATTGAGAAGGGCTGGGACGATCTCTACCTTGCAGTTAATCTGTCGGCGAAACACTATATGGATCCTGGTCTGATCCCTCTGGTTCAACGTATCTTATCAAAATACAATATTCCGCCCCAGAGTCTACTGTTAGAGGTCACAGAGGAGAGTGTGATTGAGCAGGTGGATCTCGCCTTGTCTGCGATGAAGTCATTGAAGCGTCTGGGTGTGCGGATTGCCATAGATGATTTTGGAACCGGCTATTCCTCCCTGAGTTACCTTAAGCAGCTACCCTTCGATGTATTGAAAATTGACCGTTGCTTTACCTCTGGTGTACTCGATAATAGTGTCGATACTCATATCGTCACCACAGTCATAGATCTGGCACACAATCTGGGTAGAACCGTAGTAGCCGAAGGCATAGAAACCCAGGAACAGTGTGATTTTCTTGCCGCTGCCAGGTGTGAATTGGCTCAGGGTTATCTGTTCTCGAAACCTTTAGAAGAGAGGAAGGCGTTCAGAATTCTCAATGAGATAGAGGGGCATGGGGTGTGGCCGGTAGAATCACTGCCCCAGCTCGCTAAGCTGGGGAGTTAACGCTGGTATTTGTGGTTATTTATTTGGTTGAGACTTAGCCTTAGGCAGTAAACTGATTAGCTTAGTCGCGATATCTGTGTTGTCCTGATAACCTGCAAATAGTCTGGCTGCTGGACCCGTTGCGAATACCTGTACGTCGACGCCTGTGTGACCGCCAGTAGTCCAGCCTGTGTTTGAACGGCTATCTATGAGGTGTTTGATACTTGTGGTCATCACCTCTTTACCCTGCATTCTTGCTCGAGATAATTGAGATAGTTCATCTTCATTAGGCTCGAAGCCTAAATTTAATGAGACTCGAGCTCGCCAGTCACCATCGGCGAGGGCATCGTTAGCGATAAAATCTGGGCTGGCTTGTACACCCCTGATGATACTCGTGTCCCATCTATACTCGCCGTTAGCACCTATGCTTAAGCCGCCGGTATTATGATCTGCCGTTACCACCATCAGAGTATCGTTATTTTTTCTGATGTACTGCTCTACGACTTCGATGGCGTTGGCGAATTCTTCCATCTCTCCCATAGCCGCCGCAATATCATTATTGTGTCCGGCCCAGTCTATTAAACTGCCTTCGACCAGAAGCACGAAGCCTTGGTCATTTTGCGATAATAACTCTAAGGCCTTAGCTGTCATCTTGCTCAGCTTATGACTGTCACTATCATCGATGGCCCATGGCAGTTGAACATCGGCAAACAGGCCTATGACCTTACCTTGCTTGATCGAGTCGAGCTGGTTAAAGTCCGACAGGTACTGATAACCCTTAGCCTCGAACTTTTTTATCAGGCTGGTAGGGAAGTACTTCTGACCGCCACCTAACATCACATCGGCATCGGTTTTAAGATAGCTATAAGCTAACTCATCGTAATTGCTACGGCTTTCATTATGGCTGAGAAATGCTGCTGGAGTAGCGTGGTTGATCTGTGATGTCACGGCCACTCCGGTGGAGAGTCCCAGGGCTTTGGCTTTTTCCATTATGGTGGCAATAGGCTGTTTATTGGTATCGACAGAGATGGCGCCATTATAGGTTTTAGTCCCAGTGGCTAATGCCGTTGCCGAGGCTGCCGAATCTGTGACATAACCACTCACCCTAGCGGGATAAGTGCTCGAAGTTCCTACGAGTAGTCGGTCGAATACCGTCTGCTCTATCTCTTGAGTATCCGGGTTATCTTTATAGTATCGATAGGCACTGGTATAGGCTGGGCCCATACCGTCACCTATCATGATCACAATATTTTTAGGGACACTGGGTGCGTCGCCTAGCAGGTTTTGCACAGGAGTCACTGCCTGAGCTGCGACGCCCATGCTGCCGATCAGTGCCACTCCTGCCAACATACATTGTTTGAATATCTTCATTTTTTGCGTCATGCCCATTGCCAACATCCTAGCTTGCGTTAATTTGTGCTTCGATGGCGTCCATTAGCATACCAGTAATGTCCACATCCTATAACGTGCTTAAATCCGTGCTTTAATTCGTGCTTCGATGGCGTCCATTAGCATACCAGTAATGTCCACATCATAAGCCGCTTCAATCTCTTTGATACATGTCGGGCTAGTGACGTTGATCTCGGTAAGCTTATCGCCAATCACATCCAAGCCGACGAAGATGAGTCCGCGTTTCTTGAGTTCAGGTCCTATGCTGCGTGCAATATGCCAGTCACTCTCAGATAAAGGTTGAGCTACACCACGACCGCCGGCGGCTAAGTTGCCGCGTGTCTCGCCTTTTTGCGGAATACGAGCCAGGGAATAAGGCACTGGCTCACCATCGATGACCAAGATACGTTTATCACCTGAGGTGATATCGGGAATAAAGGCTTGGATCATGGCATATTGCTGGCCGTGATCGGTCAGTGTTTCGATGATCACGCCTAAGTTAGGATCATTCTTCTTGACTCTGAAGATGGAGCTACCGCCCATGCCATCAAGTGGCTTGAGTATGATATCGCCTTTTTCCTGATAGAAATTACGGATACGGGTCTCATCTCTGGTCACAATTGTGTCAGGGGTAAACTCGGAGAACCAGGCTGTAAATAGTTTCTCATTGGCGTCACGAAGGCTCTGGGGCTTGTTGACGATCAGCACACCTTCTTCTTCGGCCCGTTCGAGCATGTAGGTCGCGTAGATAAACTCAGTATCGAATGGTGGATCTTTACGCATTAATACGACATCAAGATCTGACATGGGAGTGTCGATAGTCTCTCCAAGCTCGAACCAATTCTGAGGATCAGACTTGACGGTTAAGGCGCGCATATTAGCCATCGCCTTACCATTGACCATGGCCAGATCTCGCATCTCCATATAGAAGAGCTGGTATCCACGGCTTTGAGCCGCGAGTAACATGGCGAAACTAGAGTCTTTCTTGATGTTAATGTCGCTGATTGGGTCCATTACTATGCCGAGCTTGATCATCTATTCGCTTCCTTCTTTCGCCATCTTCCGATGGGACAATTGAATTTTGTGTGTGCTTTGTCTGAGGTTTAGGCTTTAATTTTTGCATTTCTGCACCAATTTCTTGCTAGAACCTAGAACCTAGAACCTAGAACCTAGAACCTAGAACCTAGAACCTAGAACCTAGAACCTAGAACCTAGAACCTAGAACCTATAAGTCACCAAATTTGAGTTGTAGGGCACTGATTGCCGTTAGTGCCGCAGTTTCTGTTCTCAGTACTCTTGGCCCTAACAAGATATCGGTAAATTTATCTTGCTCTGTCTTCAATATCTCAGTCTCCGAGAGCCCGCCTTCGGGGCCTATCAATAGTCTGACTTTAGCAACCTCGAGGGACAATCCTCCGATACCGTGTGCAGCCCTTGGGTGTAGATTTAATTTAAGCGAGTCAGTTTGTTCACCGCACCAGGCCTCTAATGACATGGCTGGCCTGATTTCAGGAACCCGACTTCGGCCTGATTGCTCACAGGCGCCGATGACAATCTTCTGCCACTGGTGTATCTTTTTTTCTAATCTTTCACCGGAGAGTTTTACGCCACAACGCTCTGAAAACAGAGGTGTAATGGTGTTGACGCCTAACTCTACCGATTTTTGAATGGTAAAGTCCATACGGTCGCCACGGGAGATAACCTGTCCCAGATGAATATGAAGTGGTGACTCACTGGCGTTAGCGCTCGAAGATAAGACCTTAACGGAGACATTTTTCTTACTGGCTGAGATGATCTCAGCCAAGTAGTCATGGTCGCTACCATTAAATAGACTGATTTGTTCGCCTGGGGTCATTCGTAATACTCTACCTATGTGCGAAGCTGCCTCATCATGAAGGGCCAAGCTGTCACCGATTGCTAAGGGCGAGTCTTGATATATTCTTGGAATTCTCATCTATTTCTTACTCCGCAATCTGGGTATTTACAGCAGGTGAGTCGCATCTTTGTTTGACAAAAGGGTTATGGTTTCCCTGTGTCCTGGCGATCGCTTCGTCTCTCTTGCACTCGATAGTATCAACTGGATAAGTTTTATCCCATGCTTTGAACAGTTTTAATTGGCTTTTGGCGATTTTTAAATCATAGGTACCCTGCATATAGAGATATGTGCGGGCAATGCGGCCTCGAGTGTAGCCTGGTGGCTCAACCTTACGAGATTTGAAATCGACCACCATGGCACATCGGCCATATTGTTCTGGCTTAGCGCTCCATTGGCTGAAGCGATAATTGCTCCTGTCGCCGTTGATCTCGCCGATGGCGGGCACTAGGTTGTGCAGATCTGATTCCATCTTTTTATATTTGGGGTCATTCTTACCACAATTTTTCCGTCCACCCTCTTGCCAGCATTTTCTTTGATGGCCTAACTCCCAGGCTGGGACTAGATGTTCCCATTCGATACGTGCCGCGCGTTTTTCTTGCTTTCTTACTTGGTAGCCACAGCTTTGTAGATCAGGCTGCCATTTTTTCCCTTGGATTTTGATGTCACAGCCACAATAAAAGCTGGTGTGTGGCAGCTCACTGCTATAGATCTTTTTTGCCAGTCGTTTAGCTTGGCTAAAGCTGGTGGGATGAGAAGGAGATGCGAATGAAGGCGATGATAGGAGTAAACTTAACGCTAAACCTATGAAGGCAGCGTTGAGTGTCGTAAAAAATTTCAATGGTGTTCCCTAAAATAGGCAAATGTGCGTTTTTTGCCCAAAGACGATAGGCAGAACTTATGTCTGCTCTGTTTGCGGGATTTTACGGGATGAATGGGAATAGAAGCAAGAGCTTGGCAGGGTAATACCGATTGGTATTAGAAATTTATAAGCCGTTAGGCTCTCTTAAGCTCCTGCTTACAGCATCTGCAACGATACTGAGTCTCACCACGGATCACCTTATTATGACGTCGAATACTCAGTGGGATGCTACCGCAATCGCATAAATAATCGAATGTTTTTCCTGATACTGATTCAGTATTTAGAGTATGAGTCGTGGCTGGCTCTAGTTGATAAACCTTAATCATCAGAGCTTGCCATTCCTTGCCATGGGGTTTGACCTTGCCGTATAACTGATAAGCGAGCAGATGGCAGATCTCATGTGGCACAACCTGATCGATAAAGGCCTGATGGTTTTCTGCGAGTAAAGTAGAGTTGAATCTGAGTAGATTGAGTTGCAGATGCGCCGTGCCGGCACTCTTACCCCTGAGCTTAAAGCTAATTTCCGGATGTGGAAAAGTCCGTTTCAGGTGGGTCTCTGCTTGTCGGTAATAGTCTAATACCTGCTCAGCGATCTGCTGGTGACGTTCATCCTCAAATTCGTAGTGAGCTGTTTCAAACGAGCCTGCTTGAGCTGTGTTTTTTGATCCGAATAAGTTAAACATATTGCCCTGATTTACAACTAGAGGTCTAAAAATGAGTGTTGAGAGTCGCCAGTGCTGGAATTGGTATAGGTTAACTAGACAGATCTGAATAATGAAACGACTCAATTTATCATTGAGCAGTTTCATTTACTCGCTAGCAACTAGGACTGGCTATAAGCTCTTAGCCCCAGCGATTACCATGGCTCTGATCTGTTCGACGATGTCGGTTTCAGTCTTAGCATCGAAACTCTCCACTCTAGGGGTATGGATATGACCGACAGGGATCTTACTGTTAAATTGCTGCTGTAATAAGACGGCGCGGTATGAGATCTCATTCGATAGATAACCACCACCTGAGCCTTCAACTGAAATAGCAGCTTGCAACTCGGACAAGGAGGTAGCGTTAAACTTGCCTCTAGCCAGGGTAGTGACACTGTGGTTATCGTTTACCTTCCATTTAGCCGCATCTCCCTGAACCGTTTGCATGGCTGCAACCGGGAGAGAAAACTCAACAAACTCGGGACCGTTAAGGGTCTTACCATTAAACATAGGCGCTATCGGCTTTTCATTGTTGCCGCCGGTTAATACATTTAAGTTATCCGGTGCTGCTGCGCTGCGATTACGCCCAGGGAAGCGCTCGAGATCGAAATCGTCTCTTCCCATGCTGACGGTGATAATCATATCCAGGCTATTTTCGCGGTAATAAGGAGTAAGCAGAGATTCGATTATACCTTGGTCGAAGTCGGCGAAGCGTACAGGGATCATCACCGTCTGTATTTGTGCTTTCTTGCCATTCACCGAAAATTGATAGCCATCCAGTGCCAGCGCCGCTAAGCCTGAAGGATTGCTCTGATCGATATTTCGGTCGAGGAAGAAGGGATCGAATCCGGTCAGCAAGATCTTGACCTGAGTATCGGCAGCAAAGCTAATATTACTGAAGCCTCTGGAAGACTTTTCTACTGCACTCAGGTTGATATTGCGTTGCCAGGGAGCTATCTGGAACGAAGGGGCTTGCTGCTTAAGCAAGGTCTTCATGGCCAGGCGTCCCCAGTACAGAGGGCGGTCATCTTGCCCTCCCGATTGCACATCTCTGACAGCTTGCTGCCAGAGGCGCTCTCCCTGTCTGGCAACCATCTGAGTCATTAATAATTCATCGGTTTGCTGCTTGTATTGTTCCTCGAGACTATCGACTAAAGCTTGATAGCGTCCGACGACTTCAGGCATGGCTTGAGTCGCGGTGGAGACGCGAGCCTCTTCTATATCCAGGCTAGCCATAGCTATTGTGCTGAACATTGCACCTGTGATGAGTCCTGCAACTACTAAACAGGATTTCGTCATGGCTTGCTCCTTCTTCTGTGATAGACAATCATTTTTAGGACAAGATTGTTTTTATTTTTGATGATGATTTATCAATCTTAGCGGGTTATCAATTTGAATTGATTATAGTCAAGGCTTGATACCAATGAGTATGCACGACAAACGAGTGCAAATAAAGTACCCGACTATTTGCTTTTTTATCAGGGGAAATAGTCGTTTTTGACCACTATCTTGTTTCTGGATCACCCTTTGAACCGAGTCATATTGTTCCTAGGTTCTAGACCCTAGGAAGGATTTAAACCTACATCATCAAGGATTGCAGTGATTCCTGACTGCTGAAGCGTTTGGTGAAAAAGTCCAAGAATACACTGATGTTAGTGGCAAGCTGCCTTCTGCTCGAGTAAACACCATAGACTTTAAATGCCTCGATGGGCCATTCCTGAAGAATAGGTACCAGGGAGCCGCTGGCCAGTTCATTTTTGCATACCGAGTTGGATAACATGGCGATACCAAAATCATCCTGAGCCAGTTTTTTTACCATTACGGCGCTGTTTACCCTGACTTTACGTTTGAAGCTGACCATGGTTTTTCTGCTGCCTTTTCCCAGGGGCCAGATGGGCGCAGAGCGTGAGGTACCCAGTAAAATACCATCATGATTGGCTAATTCTTGCGGTGTGGCCGGAGTGCCATTGGTCTTCAGGTAACCCGGGCTGGCAACTAAAATAGGTTTACGCTCGAACAAAAGGCGGGCGACTAAGTCCGAGGATTGCAGTGGACCATACTTGATAGCGATATCATAACCTTCACCGACTAAACCCACTTCGCTGTCGGTAAATTGTACATCCAGCTCTACATTAGGGTAGAGGCGCATAAAGCTGCTACATAGGTTGGCGATAAGTTCTTGACTGAATGAGACGGGAATCGCGATGCGTAGGGAGCCGGAAACATCGTTGTTAGTGTTCTCTATTGTGGCCTTGGCAGCCTCTATTTCGTCACGAATGCTGATGCAATGCTGATAGAAGAGCGCACCTACCTGAGTGAGGCTCAAATTTCGAGTATCTCGCTGTAGCAGACGTACACCAAGCTGCTCTTCGAGTTGAGCAACCTTACGACTTATGGTTGATTTTGGCATGCCTGTTTCGCGGGCCGCTTGAGAGAAACCTTTGGCTCTAACTACCGCCGCAAACAGCATCATACCGTTAAGATCTGGCATGTTTTTATCACTGTCTCAAATATGGAACAAAGCGTCTAGCCTAGTTTAATGGTATTTGACACCTTAACAAAGTTATATTTACTCGCTAAAAATTTTAGAGGCTAAGCAGAGGATCAATGATGACCAGCAAAAATCAGCCCACAAACAAGACTCAGGCTCAATCTGCCGACCCGCTTTTTCTGAAAGCAGAACATCTGGCACAAGACTTTTCACTGTTTCCTGAACACAGTAAACAGAGCCTAGCCGAAGAGATCAAGGGTCTCTTGGGTGAAGATACTATTCAAGCGAACTTAAAAGAGTTAGAGCAACTCGATGTAGATGGCTATGTCACTAAGGTGATTCAACCGACATTAGATAAAAACCGCGCCGGTGCTAAGCGTGTGATTGCCGATCTTAAAGGCAAGCTCATTGCTGAAAACCATCAAGGGCCTTTTTATAGTGCCGAGATCGAATTGAACTTCGGTACTCGCACTCGCCGTATCGGTTTTATTGCACAAGAACGTACCACTAATAATGGTGCCTGGATGCCAGAGCATCACTTGGCGGCGTGTAAGGCAATTCGCAAGTTTGCAGAACTGTCTATGCCTATCATCTATCTTATCGACACCCCTGGTGCCGATGCGGGTGAAGTGGCTAACAGTCAGAACCAGGCCCACAGCATCTCGAAGGCAATTGCCGAGAGTGCTAATGTCGATGTGCCTACCGTAGGCATAGTGATCGGTGCCGGTTACTCGGGTGGTGCGATTCCACTTGCTTCGGCTAACATCTTATTGTCACTGCGTGATGGTATCTTCAATACCATTCAACCTCAGGGCCTGCAAAGCATCGCCCGTAAGTACAATTTGTCTTGGCAAGAATGTGCTAAATCGGTAGGTGTTGCACCTGAAGAGCTATATACCTCAGGTTGTATCGACGGCATTATCGACTTTTCTCCGGCGGACAAAGATGAGCGTCAGCATAATCTTCGCCGCGCTATCATCAGCAGTATCGAAGCCGTTGAAAATGCCGCCGTGCAGTTTGTGAGAGAATCTAAAGACTTGCGTGAGCATTATGATCGCAGTTTGACTCGTTTCTTGAATCCGACTAAAAACCTGGAAGCCCTTGAGCACCACGCAGAGCTTGCGGTGGCTAACAACCCTACAATGCATCTTAACTTGTTTGGTAGCTCATACCGTTACCTGCGTTACCTGACGCTGCGTAGCCGTATTCAGTCTATATCTCAAGAGCAGTATGGTCGTCTGTCTAAGGTGAGCGTGCCTGAAGGTGATCTGCTCGCGCGTATTCAGCAAGAGCAGGACCGCGTGTTCCAGTCTTGGTTATCTAACCCTGATAAACTGGTTTATGACGAAGAGCTAAACAAACTTTGGGGGAACTTCACCGCTAAGCGTGATGAGGTTTCTACCGAGCGTAACATGCTGACTCGTTTGATTTTAGGTGAGCCGAAAGAGAACTATAAGAAGGCCCGTAAGGCGCTTATCTTTAACATCAGTTGGTCTCTGTTCCACCGTTGGAAAGGCAATGCTGAGAACAACTTCAAAGGCTTGATTCAGTATTTGGAGACACTTCCATCTGAAGTGACTCAGGCAGATTGGCCTGAGGTTAACAAGCTAACAGTGCTGGATGTGGTTGTTCATGACGAATTACGCGAAGACTTTATCTGGCAGTGTCACAACATCCTTATCTTCAACGCGCTGTATGACAATGTCGTTGGCAACTTAGCCTCTATCGCTAAAGAAGCCATGATGTCTAAGAGCTTGTCACGTGCATCGGTTGATAACCTGCTACACAGCTCAATTGACCGCGCTTTATCGACTCAAGATACGGCCAACGATAAGAGTAAATTCTACAAGTGGCTCAAATACTTCATGAGTCAGTCGAATCGAGCAGAGCTACTGACTAAGACTGAGCAGTGGAAGAGTGTTGGTTTCCCACAGCTAAACGACAGTCTGTTCGTGATCCTGACTTACTTCTTCGAACGTCTGCTACCTGAGTATTTCGATAGTGAAGAGGAAAGTGGTGAATACACAGGTGCAATCAACCCTGTACGTATCGGTCGCCGCAAAGATTTCTGGAACCGTCTCACCATGGGCTATCAGGATCTCTTGATCCAGAAAGTACTACGTGATGATAAGCGTGCCGGTAAGATGGGCTGGGAGAGCGTGATCGGCAAGTTTTTCACCGATTTCGATGAGATCAATGGCGATAAGATGTCTGCCAACTTGCTCAACTTCCCGGGATTCCGTCTCTCCATCGAAGATGCACTGGATAAAGGCATTCGTCCTTGTGGTCTTATCACAGGTATGGCGGATTTCGAGCGTAACGGTCAACAGATGCGTGTTGGTGTTGCGGTATCAAACACGGCCTTCCAGGCGGGTGCCTTCGATATGGCCAGCGCCGAGAAATTCAGTGCACTATTGATCGAGTGTGCTAAGCGTAAGCTTCCTGTCATCTGTTTTATCAGCTCAAGTGGTATGCAGACTAAAGAAGGCGCGGCTGCACTCTTCTCTATGGCTGTGGTCAATGATCGTATTACTCGCTTCATTCGTGATAACGAGCTACCTGTACTCATGTTCGGTTATGGTGACTGTACCGGTGGTGCTCAGGCGAGTTTCGTGACTCATCCATTAGTGCAAACCTATTACCTATCGGGTACTAATATGCCGTTTGCGGGTCAGATGGTTGTTCCGGCTTATTTGCCGTCTACAGCGACGCTGTCTAACTATCTGTCGAAAGTGCCTGGTGCGATGAATGCCTTGGTGATAAATCCATTCAGCGACACCATCGACGACCAACTGAGCAGTATCGATCCTCTGATGCCTAAGCCAACGGCTAAGATCGAGGATGTGATTGCTAATGCACTATCTACCTTAGTTCCTGAGATGATGGCTGCCGATGAAGAGATAGTTCAGGATGATCCTCGTGAACTCATGAAGCCTATCAAGAAGGTATTGATTCATGCTCGTGGTTGTACCGCGGTTAAGCTAATTCGTAAGGCCCATGATAACGGCATCGATGTTGTTTTAGTGGCATCGGATCCAGATATGAATTCGGTACCTGCCGATATGCTTAAAGGCAACGACAAACTTGTCTGTATCGGTGGTAACACCTCAGATGAGAGTTACCTCAACGCATATTCTGTGCTTAAAGTGGCCGAATATGAAAATGTCGATGCCCTGCATCCTGGTATCGGTTTCCTATCTGAAAGCCCTCAATTTGCCGCGCTTTGTGTCAATAATGGCGTAAACTTCGTCGGACCGAGTGTTCACAGCATGACGACCATGGGTAACAAGTCTAATGCGATTAAGACGTCCCAGGACAATGGTGTTCCTGTCGTTCCAGGTAGTCACGGTATCTTGAGTAATGCAGAGCAGGCGGTAAACGTTGCAAATGAAATCGGCTATCCGGTTCTGCTTAAAGCGGTACAAGGTGGTGGCGGTAAAGGTATTCAGGTCGTTGAGCGTCAAGGGGACATGATCAGCCTGTTCCAACAGACTGCTACCGAAGCGGCTGCGGCGTTTGGTAATGGCGACCTCTACCTGGAGAAGTATGTCACTTCACTGCGTCACATCGAAGTACAGCTTCTGCGTGATAAGTTTGGTAATACTAAGGTATTGGGTATCCGTGACTGTTCAGTTCAGCGTAATAACCAGAAGGTTGTCGAAGAGTCTGGTTCGACCATGCTGCCACCTGAGCTGAAAGAGAAGGTACTTCAATATACTCTCGATCTAGGTAATGCGACGGATTACATGGGCGCAGGTACGGTCGAATTTATCTATAACTTAGATACTAACGAAGTCTACTTCATGGAGATGAACACTCGTCTGCAGGTTGAGCATCCAGTTACCGAGGCGACATCAGGTATCGATATCGTTAGTGCAGGTTTCGATATTGCTGCGGGTCGCTCGATCGAAGACCTGAAACCACAGGATAAGGGTTACGCCATTGAAGTTCGTGTCACTGCCGAGAAGGCCGCACTGGACAATCATGGTGTGCTTCAGTTGCTTCCTCATCCTGGTATGATCACCGAATACGTGATGCCTGAGCGTGATGACATAGAGATCATCTCTATCGCAGAGGCGGGTAAAGAGGTTTCACCTTACTATGACAGCTTGATCGCACAGATAATCTGCCGTGGTGAGAGTCGTGAAGATGTGATTAATAAGCTGCACGATTACCTCGCCGACCATGTGGTCATTAAGGGGATTGCGACTAACATTCCGCTACTGACTCGTATCTTGAAAGATGGCACCTTCAACGAAGGTGTATACGACACTAACTACTTGCCTCGTCTGATGGCCGAGTTAGATGTACCTGAATTGATTGCCGAGATGGAAGCCGCTGCGGAAACTGTCGGCGTCGATACCGCTTCACTGCGCGTAGGTGAGAGTAACGAGCTGAAAGTGATGGCACAAGGAGCCGGTATCTTCTACACCTCTCCAGCGCCAGGTGAAGCTGATTTCGTTAAAGAAGGTGACATAGTGACTGTGGGCCAGACTTTAGCGCTTACAGAAGCGATGAAGATGTTCTCACAGCTTAGCTTAGCTGGTTATAATCGTCCAGATGCGGTGCTGTATCCTGAAGATAAGAAATATCGTATCGAGCGTGTTCTTAACAGCAATGGTCAGCAGGTGTCTCAAGGTGACCTTCTGTTTGTAGTATCGCCTGTCGAGAGTTAATTCTTTATTGCGCACTGCAATGCATGCGCTTTAATCGCAATTAAAATATTGATCCCCGTCACATGTGATGGGGATTTTTTTATGTCCTTTTTTATTACCTCAGTAATAGATTATTTAATCTAATCAATTACTCTTGGTTTAATGAGTGCTGATTCATGCATCGCATTGATTAATAATGATTTTGTTTCATTAGAATATATATCTTTGAGATGTGACAGAACGGGTGTACTTTCGTTTTTTCTAACCTATTTATGAAGCAAAAATAGATGACTAATAAAATCATTGTTGGCAGTGAAGAGTGGTGCTCTTTACCTGGGCTAGGTATCAAGGCGGTTAAGGCTCGTGTTGACTCCGGGGCTACAACATCCTCCATTCACGCAATCAATATTAAGACTTTTAAGCGTAATGGAAGCACTTGGGTCAGTTATGAAGTCCACCCAATTCAGGGCAGCCGAAAGGTGACCTTACTCTGTGAGTCTAAGCTAATCGATCGCCGGGTTATTAAGAGTTCCAATGGTGAAACTGAGAGACGCTACGTTATCCGTGAACAACTGCAGCTTGGCAATCAAAGCTGGGATGTGGATCTGACCTTATCAAATCGCGCCAATATGGGCTTTAGAATGCTCTTAGGTCGAGAGGCCATGGGGCAGAAGATCTTGGTTGACCCTTCGGCTAACTTTAATTTTGGTGACTATACCGAAGATGAAACCAACCTCTTATACGGTAATAAAAATATGCCGAGTACAGGCCTCAAAATTGGCTTGCTTGCCAGTAATCCTAACTTGTATAGCAATCGTCGTATTATGGAGGCGGGTCAACAGCGTGGTCATGAGATGTTTTTCTATAACATACAGCAATGTTATATGAAGCTGGATGCCTCAGAGCCTGAAGTACATTACCGAGGCGGCAGGATCCTCAATGACCTTGATGCGGTTATTCCCAGAATTCGTCCTAGCATGACCTTCTATGGTTGCGCCTTGACGCGTCACTTCGAGAGCCTGGGGGTCATGGCATTGAATAATTCGGCAGCGATCACTCAGTCGCGAGACAAGTTGTTCTCTCTGCAGTTATTGCAGAAAAATAACTTAGCGATACCCACCAGTGGTTTTGCTAATTCGCCGGCGGATACCACGGATTTAATCGATATGGTCGGTGGGGCGCCGTTAATAGTTAAACTGCTCGAAGGAACTCAAGGTAAAGGTGTTGTTCTGGCCGAGACCCGAAAGGCTGCAGAGAGTGTGATCAATGCGTTTAAATCCTTGAAGGCTAACCTGTTGGTTCAGGAGTTTATCAAGGAGGCCCAGGGCAAAGATCTGCGCTGTTTCGTGATTGACGGCAAGATTGTCGCGTCGATAGAGCGCACCGCCGCGCCGGGTGAGTTCAGGGCGAACATCCATCAGGGCGGCACAGCTTCTATCGTGCAAATCAGCCCTGAAGAGAAGAAGTTAGCGATCAAGGCGGCTAAAACCATGGGTCTTCAGGTTGCAGGCGTCGACATTATTCGCTCGAGCAAGGGACCTCTGTTGCTGGAAATTAACTCATCGCCAGGCTTAGAGGGCATAGAAGCGGCAACTGGCATAGATGTCGCCAGCGCCATGATTGACTCCATAGAGAAAAAGCTGGGCTGGAAGCGAGTATCATTAGAGGATGCTCAAGCCTAAAGCCTCTTTATACCCAGATTAGTCCCGCTACGGTGACTAATCTGGAATTAAAAGTTCACTGCTTCATTTCTTATTAGTCAAGAACCTCAACCCTCAAATACTTAAGACTATTTATAACGAGTACATTGTAGATTCAGCAATAACTGTTCTACTTTTAAATAGGGCTCCTCTATGCCCGTTTAAGGTCGCTATGCCTGAAAAAATAACTAAGAAGCTAAATGGGATCGCAGACAAGATTGTCGATAATTCACCTTGGGTCATAGGTGGAACCGTTCTGCTGTTATTAGTTTATCTTAGTGTGGTGGGCCAGGCTCAAGCCCGTATCCATGATCATCCGGAGCAGTCTGAGTTCAACTTGAGCCTCAGTGGCTTCGGTACCTTAGGTGTAGTGAGAAGATCCAGCGATGAGCTTTATTTTCATCGCGAACTCAGCATGAATGCCAGTGATTCCGAGTACTCCTTTAAACCAGACAGCTTATTGGGCCTACAAGTCAATGTGGACTTTACAGAGAGCCTGGATGCCATCGCTCAAGTGGTGCTAAAGGACAGGGCGAGTGATACTGTTCTGGATAGCCTAGAGTTGATGTTTCTGCGCTATCGACCAAATCGTGATTGGGCAATCAGGCTGGGGAGGACCAGCACAGATCTCTATATGCTGTCGGAATACAGAAACGTCAGCTATGCCTATCTTTGGTCTAGGCCTATTCCTGAGTTTTATGCTATCACCTCATCTATCGCGAAAATTGATGGTGTCGACATTAGTTATACCCATGAACTCGGCGGAGGGAGTTGGGAAACTAAGCTGGCCTACGGCATTACGCACTCAGTGCTGGCTGTGGAGGCTGGTCTTTTTGATGTCAACCTCAAAAATGTCTTTGCGCTTACTTCCATCTATACGTGGGAAAACTGGATATTTCGACTCGCTGCCGCTTCGGTTGAGGTGGATGAATTGGAGTTTCAGACCAATGAATTGGTCGAGGGGCTTAATCTTGTGCCTGATACCTTATGGCCAGAAGCTGGTGTGCTGGCACAGAACATAGATGGACCGGGTCAGAAGTTACAATATTATACGCTGGGCTTGCAATATGATCATATGAATTGGGTAATTCAATCGGAGCTTGGTTATATCAACTCTGATTGGGGGATAACACAATCTTTCTATAATGGCTACTTGAGTGTGGGTTATCGTGTCGATGAGATGACATTCTATGGCGTACTGGCCCATATCGATAATTCTGAAGAACCCACTCGCTATGTTTCACCGCTATTACCTGATCACCTGCCCCTTGAGCTCTCTGGAAGAATCAAGACCTTGTATGAAGGGGCCGTGGAGGCACTTAGTGCTAGCCAGATAGAACAGACGACCTTCAGTTTAGGGATGAGGTGGGATCTCTATCCCAATACCTGTGTGAAATTTCAATGGGATCATACCTGGGTCGATAGTAGAGGTACGGCCTTGTGGACTCAGGCTCAGGAACAAATTGGAGATGCTGAGGTCGATCTCTTGTCACTTAACTTCAACTTTATCTTTAACCTATGAAGTATTGGGTAGGATTACTCATCTTGATGCTCACTCAGCCCATTCGAGCCGAAGGCGAGCTGCTGGTGGTGGTTAGCCGTGAGAGTCGTGTCGATTCATTGACCAAGAGCGAAGTGGTGGATCTGTTTATGGGGCGGTATGTGAATTTTCCTAATGGTGATAAGGCCAAGGTGTTCGATCTCGCGCCGAAATCTGAGATCAAAGGATTATTTTATCAAAGGTTGGTGAACCGAACCGAGGCGCAAATCGATGCCTATTGGGCTAGGTTACTATTCTCCGGCCGTAACACTCCCCCTAAAAAAACCGAGTCTCCGGGCCAATTAATTCATGAGATTATGAGCTCGAGCCATGCTATAGGCTATATTTCTAGTCAGGACTTAACAGACTCATTAAAAGTGGTATATAGATTTGAGGCGCTTTAGGCATCAGCTGTATTTTAAGGTTGCACTCGCCATTGCGCTGAGTGTGGCCCTAGTTGCTGTGCTGAGTTCATACTTTTTCTATTTTGAAGAGATCGAAAGAAATGAGCAGGCTTCGAGGGAGTATGTGGATCAGTTGTCCAGAACCATAGAGAAGACGGCATCTATTGCCGTGTATGTACAGGACTCGGTGTTAGCCAGGGAGATTATCGATGGCTTGGCGATTAATGATGTAGTTTCCGAAGCTGAATTGATCAGTGAACCAGGCTTTTCTGTGTATTCCGGTGAGAAAAGGCTCATCGGCAGGGAGGGACTCTCGACTCTTATCCTGTACAACCCTTTCTCTGAAGATGAGGTGATAGGCCAACTTAAAATACTGCCTAATGAGGCATTTATTCATCATAATGCCAAGGATGCCGCCGTAAATCAGGCCCGTATGTTGGCATTATTAACTGTTGTTACAGCAATTCTTGTGTCTTTTATTGTCCATAAGGCGCTAACTTCTCCGTTAAATAGGATCACTAATAAGTTTGAAGAGATAATACCTGGCCAGGACAGTCATATTTCAGTACCTAGGTTCCATCAAAAAGATGAGATAGGCCGCCTGGTTAGTGGGATTAACACTCTGGTCTCATCTCTGAATCAGTCTATAGACTCGGAACGTAATTTGAGAGAAAAGACCGAAGTTTTGGAGAAGAAGTTCAGACTTATCTTCGAACAAGCCAGTGCAGGTATCTGCTTAATTGATAGTGATAACTTGTTGCTCACAGCTAATCCTGCCTTTGAGCGAATTATCTATAAATCACATTCCATCAAAGATGCTATAGGTCTAAGACTCACTGATTGGTTTTACAATAAACAACAATTAGAGAGTTTTCTTGCTGATATCAGACAGAGTCATCATTTAGATACGGTTGCACTGGATCTGAAGATGAAGACCTTGCCTGGCTCGTCAGATTGCTGGGTACATTGTCTATTTTCAAAGGTTTTAGATGAAGGAAAGCAGAGCAGCCTGATGATAGAAGTGCTGATGTACGATGTTACTGAGCGCACAGAGAGGGAGATCAATACTCGCTTCGAAGCCGATCATGATGGCTTAACTCATCTTAAGAACAGGAGGGCCGGAAGACGCGCATTGATCGAGTTATTTGATCGTGCCAAAGAAAATGACAAGATTGCCGTGATCATGAATATCGATCTGGATAATTTTAAGAGGATAAATGATGTTCGTGGTCATGAAGCTGGCGATCTTGTGCTGATCGAGGTTGGTCTCCGCATGATGGCCGTGTTTAGAAACGATGATCTCTGTATTCGCTGGGGAGGCGATGAGTTTGTCGTAGGTTGTTATTTCGATAACGCCCGATTCGAGGAACGCTGCCTACCAGCGATTGAGAAGCTGGCTTCTGAACTCAGGTGTGCGTTAAATCAAGATGTGAAGCTGAGGTGTGGCGAAGATATTAACATAGGCGGTAGCATAGGCATCGCTATGTATCCACAGCATGGGAGAGATCTGGAGTCTGTGTTGAAGGCCGCCGATAGTGCTATGTATATTTCGAAGCAGAGAGGGCGAAATCAATATAGCATCTTCGATCCTAAACTTATGATTGAGTCTGATTCTTGTCCTAGGAACGACCCAGAGACTAAATCTTAGTTAGGGAGCAAAATGAGCAAGATGCTATCGATAAATGAGTTGAGATAGTGTGTAGTGACTAGTTTAACAGTTCATGATTTTCGGGGAGCTGCCTACTAATCCATAAAACCAATTTGTGTTTCATATTTGGCCCGTCTTCTTTATCGACTGCTAATGGTTGAATGAGCTTATCGGTAACGAGTAGACGATAGATACATTCGACTTTATCTTTTGGTGAAATTCCTTTGCCGAAATCGTCAAAACCACGCTTCTTAGCATAGCCTACGCCTATTTCCATGGCGAGTTTTAGCAGTTGTGGGTCATGTTTACCTTGCTTCATATGAGGTCTCTCAAAAGGTGTATTGGTCTTTTAATCAAATTACCTGAATTGAATGATATAGCAAGGAGTGGTTTCACGTTTAAACGCCTAGGGTCTAGTTCCTAGAATCTAGGAACTTCTATCTTTTAAACCTGCATTTCATCTTGTCTTCGATCTCCTATGCTCGACTCTCTGTAAGCTCTTAGGTTGAGTTAAACTTTTTTCTTGGTTTCAGCATATTCTCAATAAATTTCAACTAGGTCTACAGACCTGTTTGAGGCCTTAAAGCTGCCAATTCAGCTGCTTTTAACCTGTTGTTTTTGTTGGGTTTATTTTTGTTGGTTTCTTAGCTTGCGAATGTTAGCCTTCAGTTCGGGTAACTGGTTTGATGTAGCAAGAGGCGTTAATTGAATAGAAAAAATGAGGTGTTCGAAGGGGTCAACTTTAGTCATCAGGACATAAGAAATTCACATTTTGAGCAGTGTAAATTTTATAACTGTAATTTTAACCATACAAATTTCAGTGACAGTCATTTTGTTAACTGCTCATTTATAGAGCAAGGTGCTGTGAGTGGTTGTGGTTTTGAGTACGCTAATTTACAAGATGCGAGCTTTAAAGATTGTCAGTTATCTATGGTTAATTTCAAAGGTGCTAATTGCTTCGGTGCCGAATTTAGGAACTGTGACTTGAAAGGGGCTAACTTTCTCAAGACACGTTTTGCCAATCAGATAAGCAGACAAGTGTATTTTTGCTCTTTGTATATGACGGGGTGCAACTTGTCATATGCCAATTTTGAGCGGCAATGTATAGAAAAGTGCGATCTATTTGAAAACAAATGGACAGGTGCAAATCTGTATGGGGCTTCGTTTAAAGGCTCTGATTTGAGCAGGGGTGAGTTTTCCAGTGACGCTTGGGGTCAGTTTAATCTAAGGGAGTGCGATCTTTCCCATACTGAGCTTTCTGGTTTAGATCCGAGAAAGGTGGATCTGAGCGGCGTTAAAATCTGCATGTGGCAGCAGGAACAGTTACTCGAGCCGCTTGGATTGATTGTTGGACCTGACTAGCCTATTGATTCGAGAAATTATTCTCGAATCAATATTGTTGTCCCAGCAGATGGCTGAAACAGTGCAAATGACTTATAGAATATCTGTCAAGGGACTGTTTCATTTGGTAATAGATTCGACAGAATTAAAGGTTTTGGCGAGGTTGACCTGTTTAGCATTCATGCCAGCCAGTCCTCGTTAGAGTCTCCTGCATGCAGACCCGATGACAAAAGACATTGTTCATCAAGTGTTCACGATAACTATCGCTTAAATATCAACAGATTTACTATGTTCTGTCTGTTTTTAATACAGATGGGGCTGTAGCAAACATTGTAGTGGTCTATTCGCATGGAACTAAAATGGGAATGGTGAGATGCTGTTTTAACTTCAGATAACTTAAGTAAGTTCGTTGAATCTGAAGAAATATAAAGGGAGAAGCTAACAATTGTTTTAAATTGAATTGGACAATATAAACATTACCGACAAAGCGAGACTCTTGCACCGACAATAGCTGAGTTCCTCCCATTTGCTCCCAAAAAGTCAGAAAATCTGCCCTTCGGGTTGCTACGTAACATTCTTCAATATCCCAATAGCTGTCTACAAGATGGTTAAATAGATGCCCAATAAGTGATTCGAAATAATTTCGGCAGGAAAAATGTCCTACATTAATGACAATGGAATTAGCTGTAGGCTGCGTGGGTAATTTTTTCTTGAAATAACGGGAGAATGTTGTCATATCTTTAACAAATCCGAGATGGGATACAATTTGAACACCCTGTTTGATCGTAAATACACAATTTTGTGAGATCACATTATTTTGATCAAGTTTTGAATAAATAAACCTGTACGCTTCCATATGCTTATAAAAAACACCAAATAATTTCCTATGTGTCTCAGTAGTAAGATTTAACATTGACAATGTAGCAGGTCCGTTATCAATTGATAAATATCCAATGCGAGCGTATGAAGTTTCGAGCTTATTAAATAATGTGTCGTACGTTTTCAAAAACACCTTTGTTATCTTTGGGTGATCAATATGTTGAATAAAATAACTTAAATCTCTTTCAAAATGTTTAGATATTAACAATTGTTTCTTGTAAGATGGAGTTGTTTTATTGTTGCACCATCGACTTAGGGTTATGGCATCTAGGCCTGAAAATATGGAGTGGGATGACTGAAGTTGGGATAGAAGCTCTATCTGACGAATGCCATTTTTTTTAAATACATGTTGCAAATACTGATGAAATATCATTCCGTTCTCATTTCACTCCAAAATATAAGCGCTTATATTACTCATAATGTTTAGTTCAAAATAGAGTGAATATAATTGTTAGCATGTTTTGAATTATAAAAAATAAGTGCTAATTATCTAGTTTATATATCCGATATAATAAATGAACCTACGAAGTTTAGACTGGATAGGTTAAATATTAATGTTCTTACCATTAGGTAAATAACAAAACTAAACGTGCAAATAAAGGTTTATTAGATGAAAAAAGTTATTGTCTCTGCAGCTATCACTTCTCTGTTTTCTTTATCAGCAGTGGCTGCAGATCCAACGCCTGGTACGGTTGATTCAACCAGTGCAACTATTGAATGGACAGCAGATATACCGGTAATTGTACCTGGCCAGTACATCACACTTACTGGTGCTAACCGTGGACCAGTAAAAGCTGGAGTTCTTGATATCAATGCGGATGGTACTTTCTCTTCTAGCTCTATAGCGCTAGAAGTTCGTTATTATGATGAAGAATCAGACACCGTTGGTGACGGAGTCTTGGTTGGTGAAAATACTGCTGGTGGTGCTTCAAATGCAGAATCTATCACCTACTCAGTGAATTCAGTTGCATTTACATCTGCTCAGAATATTGATCTATCTGCTACTACTGCACAAATTTTTATGAATGATGTTGCAGTTGATTCTAATAAAGACTTGGCAGCATCTGGAGCAGAGTCTTGGAAAACAAACTGGAAGATTCAGAATGGAATAGGATCAAGTATACAAGATGTTGTCGCTGGTGATACTGTTACTGCAACAACTGTCGTATTTGCACAAGTCTCTTTTGTAGAACCAGCCGTATAAATGATATGAATATATGGCTGAATTAAATAGGAGTTACAAGATGAAAAAACTCATAATATTTACAGCCATAACTTCATTATTTTCTTTACCCACAACAGCTGATACCGTAATGGCTGACTCTGTTACTGAAACGACAGACTCAAGCAGTGCGGCAATTCAGTGGGTAGCCAATATCCCTGTAGTTGTACCAGGTGAATTTATTACATTTACCGGTGCTAATTCCGGCCCAATAAAAGATGGTATGCTTGATATCCAAGCCAATGGCAAATTTTCTTCCACCCCAGTGTTACTAGAACTTCGTTATTATGACGATAAAACAGGCGATATTGGAACTGGAGTGATTGTTGGTGAGGATGCATCAGGCTTAGGACTTGTGAAGGCAAATACAATCACTTATAGAGTGAGTACAGTTCAATTGACCTCTAAGCTGGATAACGATTTATCAGGTACTCAGGCACAAGTTTTGATGAATAACTCACCAGTTTCGTCTAACGTTGATATAGTGGAAACTGATGCTGATTCTTGGAAGACCAGCTGGTCTATTAAGAATAAGCTGGGTTCAGGTATAGAAGATGCAGTTGCTGGAGATACGGTGACTGCAACAACAGTGGTATATGCAGATGTAATTTTCGCTCATTAATAGTTACATAGATAAATATGGGTGTGCACATAAAAACTAATTTTATTTATGAGCACCAATTCACTATTTCATTTATAGTTACTGGGAATAAAGCGGGCTTGGCCGCTTTATTTTATATGATATTAAATGGTAAGTAGAGGTTCTTGGGGGCTATCTACAAGTAACGTCTGTGTTTAATTAGGTCGATTTATATTTCAAGGTGTTCCTACATTTTTATATGAAATTTAAAACAATGTCTATTTCACTCTTGATACTGATGAGCAACTTATCATATTCAGCTGATGGAGTAGAGAAAAATATTTTCCTATATGCCCACATTAACAATGAAGAGTTTTACTCTTATAGTGTGACTAAGTTTG
This sequence comes from Shewanella sp. YLB-07, assembly GCF_009377275.1. Lineage (NCBI taxonomy): Bacteria > Pseudomonadati > Pseudomonadota > Gammaproteobacteria > Alteromonadales > Shewanellaceae > Shewanella > Shewanella sp. YLB-07. The sequence continues at coordinate 31,500 of NZ_VOQB01000004.1, forward strand.
GTTTTAAGCAACCAGCCTTAGATATTGAATATAACCAAAGTGAAGAGAAGTTTATATCTAAGTCTACAAAGATTTTTATAAAGACAGATATTCCTGTTGGTTTTAGTGCTGGCTTTGAAATAACTCCTACAGTTTTAGAAAGTAGCTGTACTGATGTTGATGGTAGTATCGATGTAGAAGGGTTTGCGACATATTATATGGGGGGGCAAGTTCTATTTCTCGAAAAGCCAATTGTTTTTGATTCTTTTAATAATTCTAGTTCTCAGTTTTTAAGTGATACAAGAGAATTCTCTATCGAATTCGCTCCTACACCTGGGCTTGATGTGTGGAAATCTCGTTGCAAGGGAAGTGCAACTTTATATGTGGCTCTAAGTTTTTAGCGGAATATGACAGATGCTTAAATATTATTGTGTTCTACTATTATTTCTGACAGGAACAGCACATAGTCAATATGTCCCTAAAGGTTTTCAACATTTTTATGAATATGAAGAACGTACGGTGTTATTCACACTTCCTAACAATAATTATTATGAGGCAAAAGTCTATGCTAATTATTATTCAATTGATAAAATTGAAAATTTGGATGTTTTTTATGAAGCTCTGATGGATTCTGGAATAAAACAAGATCGAGTTGAAGAGGTTGTGGCAGCTATTTTAAGTGATGAGAACAATCCCAGCGAGGTTCAGTTTTTATATTCTTACGAAAATAATAGCTTACAGCTTAGTGTAAACTCAGATTTCATGAGTGAAGGTAAAGGGAAAGTATACTATACACAAATATCTCCAGATCCCAGTGCAGTTATCGTTAATAATCGTCTTTATACCAGTTATTATGATAAAGACTTTAATGCGACGTTAAATAACGGAACTATAATTGGTTTAGGTAAAGGCTATATAGAGACTGATGTGTCTTTATTTGCAAGTTCAGAAGGTCATACAAGCACAGATTTTGATGTCAACAACCTGAAGTATGAGTTTAACTTTGAAGGGCATTCTTTACAGTTAGGTTATTCATCATATAATGTAGTGAAAAATAACTCTACATCTCTTTTAGATTTTTCACGTAGTAAAAATAGTTATTACCTTAGTTTATCTTCGAGCGATAATCTATTGGCCATCAATGATTCTCAACAGAAGCAGTTATATTTTGACATAAAGAACTCGGGTACGATTGATGTTATACGAGATGGTAAAACCTTGTTTAGCCAGTCGTACCCTAAAGGGCAGCATTCAATCAGTTATGCTAAATTACCTAGGGGTAATTATGATGTTGAACTGAGGATCCGCGCAGATGGTTATGCTGAAGAAAGAATAATAAGACGAATAAGTAATAACATCAGTAAAACAAGTCACAAAGGCTATGACTATAATATCAGCTTACGCCAGTCTGAATATGATACTCAGCAAGGTGAAGATACTTTAGCGTATGCTGAAGTATCTATCACTAAATCTTTGTTGAACGATACACTCCTGCTAGGAACCAACAGTCGAAGCGATGGAGACTCTATTGATGTTGGTGCGGCTGCTATTTATTCAAATCCTAATTTAAGCGCTGCCATTTATTACAATAAACTGCCGGGTGGCATTTTTTATCAGTCTTCCTTGAGTTTGTTTGGCTTAAACTTAGATTATGAAATTCTAGATATTAATGGTGTAGATTCATTAAGTAATCTTGTGTCGGCGGTGTATGGTCAGCAATCCTACGATCAGATAGTCTTGTCGTATTCTTTTCCTATTGCGAGTGGCAGTGTAAGTATTTATGGTAGTAAATTACATCGTGATGCCGGCTCATTTAATCGCTATGATAATGATTTATACCGTAAGGATTCGATGTATAGGGATAATTATGATTATTCAATGGGTAATAATGATGACTATTTGTCTCCCGATGTTAGTGAGTATTATACCGGGGAGGTTGATAGTACTAATTTAGCCGTAAATTATCAAACGAATATATTTAATAATATATCATTAAATATCGGTTATTCATTATCAATGAGTGATCAAATTAGAAATAAACGAGACGGTATATTTTCATTAAATGTCTCAATTCCATTAGGAAACGATCATTTATCTTACTCTGGTGGCTATGAATCATCGGATCGTAGTAATGGAAGGATTACTAACACAATTAGCTATCATGAAAACGAGTTAGGATTATTTTCATCTGTTGACTCAAGCGGTGGGAGCTCTTTAAGTAACTACCTCGATGGAGAGCAATCTGAGACTAGTTTAAATGGAAATATTAGTTTAAACAGTGATGAGTTTTATGCTAGTGGATATGGGAATTATTCAAGCCAAGGGAATAGTAATTTATCCATGACTCTTGAATCAACATCAGTTATCTCGAGTGAAGGATTTTTTCAGTCTAAAGATTTTAATGATTCATATATTATTGTTAACAGTGATGATTTTTTAGATGGTATTGATGAAGATGAAAATATTGGGGTGCTAGGATTACAAGTTAACAATGGCCGATACATGGATAGAAATATCACTGGAGAAACAACATTAATTGGATTGGATTACTTTAAGAGCTATAAAATAAATTTAGATAATGAGATTAGTGGCTATTCATCACGAGATCGAGATAAATCTAAAACTGAGATGATGTTTTCCTACCCTGGCTCTGTGCATACAATTTCTAATGATGTTGAAGAGGTCACATCTTTTCTTAGTTATTTTGAAGATTTTAATAACAAATCATTAAATAATATTAAGTGTTTAGGTGAAGCTTGTATTTCTGTTAGCAAGGTAGGTGATGGGATTTATTCAATATCACTGATTAAAGAGCAACCTTTTAAAATGGTATCCAATGATCAGTTCTGTTTTGTAGGACCTGATGGCATACAAGGCCATCAAGCTAAAATAAAGTGTTTTCCAACTATTGAAACGACTGATGATGGTATGCAATTGGTTTCCTCTGGATTAGGAAAACAAGGTGATTATATCTACTACTTAGGTGCATTAGACGAGGATATCCCAGATAGAATTATTATAAGTTTGAAGAAGGCTAATATTGAATATATAGAGTATGAATTTGCACAAGAGACTCATTTATTTGTAAGGTTGAAAAGTATAAGTGAGAGGGAGGGGGAATTAATAACCCTTGTTCAAATGAATGTTATCAATGAATTACAGTCATACGTAAGCAATGATAGTGAAGACAATAACTTCGCACTTAAGTAGGTATTTTAAATGTATAAACAAACACTAAAAATTGTTATAGCAATGATGACTCTAATGTTTAGTTGTCAATCTAAGGCTATTGCAATTAGTAGCTTATTTGAAGTTGCGGATTTAAACACTCATCTCGCAGATATACAAGTGATAAATAATGATGGTAAAGATATGTTTATTAATCTTGAAATGTCAAAAGTCCGTTATATTGATGGTAAGAAAGTGGAGGAGAAACTTAACAAGGACAATGTGGGGGATTGGACATTTCGTGTTTCTCCATCACAAATGATATTGAAGCCGGGAGAAAGAAAAACAATTCGAATGCTTAATGATTGTGATGAAGACTGTGAGTTTTCTGAAGATCAAGTCTACGCGGTATCAGTGACTCCAGTTCCTTACAGTGAAGGGCGAAAATCGGCTGTAGCAGTGGCTTTTGGCTACAAGGTTTACTTTATTGACCCCGCGTCAGAAGTTAGAATCGATTATGATTTGAAACGAATTTCAAAAGATAAAATTAGCTTTGAAAATAGAAGTAACACTATGCTTAATGCTGTTTTAAATCTATGCACAAAGAACTTTAACTCTGATTGTATTTATGAGTACCGCTTGTTGCCTAATTCCAAACGAGAGTTCAAATTACCTCTTAAGAGCCAGGAACAATCAACACTTAAGTTTTCAGTAATTAATGCTAACGAGGTTGTTCATGAGAGAGTTACTCTTTAGCATAGTGCTATTTATATCATGTTGCGCAAATACCTATGCGTCGATAATTCATGCGAAAGTCACTGGGAACATGATTCAGTGGACGAATGCTACCACCAATGGTAATGAAGTACAGCAATCAGTATGGCAGTCTAGTAACTCGTTCAATTTACTACCAGTACTGCGCTGGAGTCCAGCATTTTATCAAAACGCGTTAAGGTCATTAACATTTACTTCCCAATTAGGGGCAAGGGTAGAGACTGCTTTTAAAGATACCGGGATCGAATTTCGCACTGCAAATGCCTATAACACTGTCAATGGAGGTATCGATGCTGGTCTTAATACAGGACCACAATGTCAAATAGGGGAAGATTCTGGAGGTGATTTTTTGCTAAAATCGGCTTCATCATGCGGTGTTGATTTTACCTTAGTTCAACAGCAAAAATTAAGACCGTTTGATTTTTATCGTACCTTCTTTGAATTACCTGACTTATTAGCTGACTTTACTCAAGCTAATGTACCAGCGGGTCGTTATCTTGCTTCTTTCAGTCAACCAGTTGCATATTTCTTAATTTATGAACACCAACAAGTTGAATCTTACCAAATTTATTATGACCAGGTTAAAATAGTTATTGATTATAAACCTAGCTTTATTTCGTCCATTAATCTAATAGGGGATGGCCAGTTTGAACTAGAGTATGATACTGAGGAACATAGTGTAAAAGGACAAACAAAATATGCTGTTAATGTAAGTGGATACATAAACCCAGGTATAAAGATGTCCTTCCTATCCTCAGGTGATGAGGATGACTTTTCTCTAGAACATACTGAAACATCAAGTAAAATCCCATACGAATTATTATGTGACAAATGTAACGATAGACTCGTTATCAGCAATGGCGTTATGGGTGATGAATATGCAAAAATTGGATTTATAGGTAATAATTTGAATTTCATTTTAGATTTCAGGTTTAATAATGTATATGCAGGAGAAGTAGATGAAGGAGATTATAGCGATGCCATCACCATCATTTTCGAACTTGATTTATAACATTAGGCTATTGATGTTTTCTGGCTTGTTACTTTCACCAATGTTGTATGCACAATCTGATGATATAAATTATAAGGTTAGTGCTGGTTTATATAACCCTAAAGGTGATGATGGTATTCAGCAAGAGTATTTTAAGTCATATTTTAATTTAGGAGTGCAATACGGACTAACTGATTCATTTAGTATCAGTTTGGATACTTATATTTCAGATGAAGTTGACTCACATTTATATTTTGGCGGAAGCCTTGATTATACCTATAAGGTCAGTGATGACTACGATGTTTTTGCACGTTTAGGTGGGGATGTTATGAATGATAACTTTGTACCTAAGGCAAGCTTTGGCATTGCAGCCCACTTATTTAGAAATATAACATTTAATATAGAGAGTACGATGAGAAGTACTGAAGAATTTTCTGAATATCAGTTTTCTATTGGTTTGAGTTATAAGTTCGGAAATGAAGGTGTGACTAGTTCGATTCCTATTAAAACATCAGGTGAGATAGCTTTAGAATCAATCATCGAAACTGATTATTTAAATTCTTCTGATCACAATTCTGACAATGAATCAAATGAATCAAATGAATTTTATATCATAGTTAAAGGGGATACACTATGGGATATATCAGAACGATTTAATATTAAACTGTCAAAGTTAATATCAATGAATGTTAGTGTTGTTAATAATCCTGATCTAATTTACCCCTGTACGCGTTTAATTTTAAAGTAGAAATATTAACATTTAATCATCATATATATCTCATCCATCGGAAACTACAACGAGAAATTAAACCAATGATATATCTACAGAGATTTACGGTTTTGGCTATGCTGTCATTATTTTTAATTGGATGCGGAGGGGATGAGGCGACATCAGACACGGGAGGTGGTGGCAATGGGCCAGCCGAAAGTATATCTATTGATACACAAGATACATTGGATTTTGCATCAGAAAGTGTCTTAACCTCTGTGGATTTAGCAAACAAAGTCAGAACAGATAGCGAGCATGAGTTACACATAACAAATATTGCCTTGCTCTCAGATCGTAATAACTGTGACTTTATTGATATGGACGGACTTAAGTTTAGAATTGAAACCAATGGATCTCAAGTTTGTCGCTTCAGCTATACCGTTGAGCCTATTAGTGACGATTTTTCGGGAAGTCAGTCGGGCATCAGTCAAATCGTTGTTTCCGATGTACGAGATACACGTGATGAAAATATATTGCCTGATTCTTTGCCACCTATCAGCAAAATGGCTTATCAGTCTGAGGTTTTATCTCTTGATTTAACTCCATATTTACCTAATGGTTTTGTTCTTGATACTAAAAGTGTCGAGTTAGCCGGAACGACTGACACCGGAGAATTGGGCTCTTTCGAGTCTCAGGGGAGTAGCATAATTTATAGGGCCCCGGATGAGGCTCTGGGAGTAGTCAGAATTTATTATTCAGCCATTAGTAATATGGATAATCTTCTTCCCGGTGTCATTTATGTCACTATTAGTGATCTCGCTAACGCCAACACAGCCCCGATAGCCAGTATCAACGAGACACTTGGAGATAAAATATTAGCTGATAGCCCGACAGATTCATTTTTAATAGATATAGAAGATTATGTTTTCGATGCTGACGGAGACAAACTACAACTCATCGACGTTTATACTAACGGTTTAGGTTGGGCTAGCGATCTAACTCAATTTACGTTCGAATATAGTCCTAACCTAAGTGGCATGCAATATATCACTTACATAGTGGCTGACCATCATGGTGGCTATGGTATTGGCACCTTAAATCTTTACGTTAGGTCATATGACATCATTTTTGATGCTGATCAAAATATAACGTTTTACCCGACGTACACATTAGAGGAGATTGCCAGCACCGAGGGCACGTTTAGTGATATATATGTTGAAAATGGAACGCAAGGTGAAGCTGGTGAATACCCCATTTTTAATGAAGACTTGGCTGATGCCTACTGTGTCACTCGAGGGCTGGTATTACCAAGAGCTTCTCAACTTCAGAGTTTATATACGGATCCATTAGGTAGTAGCTCTGTTTTTGAAACAAAATACAAATGGCCCTCAGGCTCCTCTTATATTGCAACCGATGGAACCTTTTCATTAAATGACGGGATTAGCAGTGCTGCAAGTGGTCAAGAAGGGTATGTATCGTGTGTAGAGCAAGTTGAATTTCCCAGTGACTACAATTTTAGCTCAAAGTACTTAGGTGCTGATTGGGATGAAAATACCATAGTGCTGGCTTCTGCTGCTGTTGACGGAAACAACATACCACTGCCCCCAAGTAAATATGGATTAAAGTATAAAGTTGTAGATACCAATCCCGAAGGATTAGCTGGGGAAGTCATTGTCGAAGTACACGAGAATAATATCGTTGTAAAGAAGCGCTCTGATGCTGTATTTCAGGCCGTCCTAGAAATCACAGACCTTATGGTGCAAGGGGACATACAAGATATTACCACGCTGATAGTCGGGACTGGAGCGTGTCCTAATGGGGTAAGCGTGAATGATACTCAGTATTTAGGCTGTATTCCAGTGCTGGATAATAGAGATACTAGTGAAAAATACACAGGGGCGGTAGCCGACCATATCCTGATTAACCTCGGCTATCAATTGGATCAATTTGGTGATGAGATTCCTTACCTTAAAACGTCAAATACAACCCCAGACTATTCCTATTATGATCTCAATGATGTTTCTGACATTTCTGAGTCAGTGATGAAATCCGCGATTAATCAGTATGCGCAAGATTATTGCGATATTGCTAACGCAGTCGAATTAGCTGGGCGTGACAATTGGACTTGGTACATCCAGAACCCAGATAATACGATGAAAGAAGAGTGGTTTTCTGATGCTACTTTCCCGATGGCTCAAAATCTAACTAGATGGATATCTAATGAGGCTGGTATCGATCTTGCCATGTCAGGGCAAGGGGTGTTCTTTTTTAAAGACAAGACTACAAACCAGCTTAATCAGAATGTTGATACTCAGGCTATAGCATATCAACCTAGAGGATCGAGCGATCATAAAGCTTGGCAGTACATCACATGTTACTCCCCAGATTGAAAACTCAAGTCATGATCTAAATCCTTGGATAACAATCGAGGGACTTGGGTGTATTTTTAATGTGGCTTGTTTTGTTATTAGGTCTATTTTTTAGCACCTCTACCGGCGTTTATATTCTATCCATTCACAACTATAGTGTGAGGCTTAATAAATTGATTTACTTAAATAAAGTTACTATTCTAGCTCTGCTGTCATTCATTTTACTCGGATGTGGGGGCCAAGAGACTGGATCGGATACAGATAACGGTGGTAATAAGCCAGCCGAGAGTATATCTATTGATACGCAGAGCACATTGGACTTTGTACCTGAAAGCGTCCTAACTTCGGTGGATTTAACCAGTAAAGTCAGATCCGATAGCGGACAAGATTTACATATAACAGATATTACACCGCTGTCAGATTACAATAACTGTGACTTTGTTGATGTGAGTGGACTTAAGTTTAGAATTGAAACTGAGGAAGCCCAAGTTTGCCGCTTCCGTTATACCGTTGAGCCTGCGAGTGGTGATTTTTCAGGTAGTCAGTCAGGTATCAGCCAAATTGTCGTCTCCGATGAAAGTACAGTATCTTCTCCCTTGCCTCCTATCAGCAAAACGGCGTATCAGTCAGAGGTGCTAGTTATTGATTTAACATCTTATTTACCTGAAGGTTTTTCTCTTGATAATACCAGTATCGAGTTGGTTGGATATACTGACACAGGAGATGTTGGTGCTTTTGAATCTCAGGGGAATAGCATCACTTATACTGCTCCTGATGAGGCTTTAGGGGTCGTTACAATTTATTATTCAGCCATTAACGATCTAATGGATATTCTTCCTGGTGTCATTTATGTCACGATTAGTGACACAGCTAATACAGCCCCGATAGTCAGTATTAACGTGGCACTTGAGGATAAAATATTAGCCGACAGTCCGACTGATTCATTTACTATAAATATAGAAGATTATGTGTCCGACGCTGATGGAGATGAGCTACAACTGACCGAGGTTTTTACTAACGGTTTAGGCTGGGCGACTAATCTAACTCAATATACGTTTGAATATAATCCTAACCTAAGTGGCATGCAATATCTTACATACATAGTGACTGACGATCGTGGCGGTTATGGTATTGGCACCTTGAATTTTAAGGTTCGGTCATATGGGATTATTTTTGATGACGATCAAGATGTAACGTTTTATCCCACTTATACATTAGAGGAGGTTGCTAGTACCAATGGATCATTTAGTGGTACATACACCGAAAATGGAACACAAGGAGAGGCTGGTCAATATCCTATTTTTAATGAAGATTTGGCCGATGCTTACTGTGTAACCCGAGGACTGGTATTGCCAGCAATTTCTCAACTTCGGAGTTTATATACAGACCCATTAAGTAATAGCTCAGTTTTTACTAGTCAATACAAATGGCCCTCAGGCTCATCCTATATTGCAATCGATGGAATCTTTTCGTTATTTGATGGAGCTAGCAGTTTAACACAGGGGCAAGTGGGGTATGTATCGTGTATAGAGCAAGTCGAGTTGCCTAGCGACTATAATTTTAGTTCAAAGTACTTAGGCGCTGATTGGAATGAAAATAGCATAGTGTTAGCCTCTGCTGAGGTTAACGGGAACCATATTCCATTGCCTCCGAGTAAATATGAATTAGAGTATAAAGTTGTAGATACTAATCCGGCCAATCTAGCTGACCAAGTTATTGTTGAAGTACAAGAAAATAATATAATTGTTAAGCAAGCTTCTACTCGCGTATTTCAGGCTGTTTTAGAAATCACAGACCCCAATAATGTGCAGGGAAGTCTACAAGACACAACCACGTTAATTGTTGGGACTGGAGCGTGTCCTAATGGAGTCACTGTGAATGATACTCAATATTTAGGCTGTATCCCTGTATTGGATAATAACGAGACTAGTGAAAAATACACAGCAGCGGTAGCCGACCATATCCTGATTAACTTGGGGTATAAATTGGACCTATTTGGTGATGACATTCCTTATCTTACAACGTCAAATACAACTCCTGTTTACTCATATTACCGTACCGATATTTTAGGGCAATCAGAGTCAAGCATTAAACAATCCATAGGTCTATACGCACAAGACTACTGCGATATTCTTAATGCCGCTGAAGTGGGTGGGCGTGATAATTGGATATGGTATCAGCAAGGAGGCATATCAAATCCTCCTTCGCGTGAACAGTTTGAAAATCTAGAAGGTACATTAGCGGCAGAACTTACGCGCTGGATGAGTGATGCAACAGGGCTCAGTGTAGCAGACGTTGGTCAGGGCGTTTTTGTGTTCCAAGATAAAATTACACACCAATTGAATCAGGATGTAGATAACAATCGCATGAGATATCAATACAATCCACAAAACCCTTGGAAAGCTTGGCAATATATTACATGTTACTCTTCTGATTAAAATTGAAGTTATGCTTGAATACTGCGGTGATAAACTAGGGGAAGAACCAAAATAGGTAAGGCTGAGCGGCGTTAAAACCTGCATGTGGCAGCAGGAACAGTTACTCGAGCTACTTGGATTGATTGTGGGACCTGACTAGCCTGAAATGCTAAATAATACCGATTGGTATAAAGAGTAAAAAAACCACCTCGAAAGGTGGTTTTTGCTTTTAATCTTCATGCTTTACAGCTTATGACTCGCAACTTCTAGCCTATTTAGCCGAGAAATCATTCTCGACTAGGGGCTGCTTGTTATCAGCTTGAGGAACATGGCACTGAGTACAATTGTAGTAGTGCTTGTTCAACTTGCTATCGGCAAGCAGGTGAGATGCATCGATCTCAGTAGCTTTCATGCGCTTAGCTTTCGCCGGGCTGTGGCAGTTCATACAGCTGTTTTTCTTGAGGTTGATCGGGTATTGCGCCTTATGGGGGATCAAAGGAGGCTGATGCACAAACGTACGCTCGATTGACTTACCACGCTTGGGGTAAGTAGGCGCTACATCGGCGGCGCGCACTTCAGTGATCTCTGATTGCCCAAGAGAGGCGATATTAACAGGATCCGCTTGAGTGTCAGCTTGTTGTCCCGAGCATGCATTGAGCATAAATAGCATGGCGACGGCAGTAAGTAATTTTTTCATTTTATCTCCTAGGGGACGAGCAAGCGCCCGTCCTCTGTGTAGGTGCATGAATCTCTAGTGTTATTTAGAGTGATTCATCTCAATTAGACTTTCATCACCTTGACCGGGCACTTCTTGAAATCCGTCTCTTTAGAGAGGGGATCCGTGGCATCCAATAACAACTTGTTGACCAGCTGGCGAGCGTCGAAGAATGGCATAAATGCCACTCCTCTCGGCGGCTTGTTGCGGCCCTTAGTTTCTACACGAGTCTTGATCTCACCGCGAGGTGAGGCCACTAGGACTTCATCACCACGCTTAACCCCGCGCGCCTTTGCGTCTTCTGGATGAAGGAAGATCTGTGCATCCGGGTAGGCACGATGTAGCTCAGGGACACGAGCCGTCATAGAGCCAGTGTGCCAATGTTCAAGCACGCGACCGGTCGATAGCCAGAGATCGAATTCTTCGTTTGGCTCCTCTGCAGCAGGCTCATAGGGTAGGGCGAAGATCACCGCCTTACCGTCCGGCTTACCGTAGAAGTTGAAGCCTTCGCCGGCCTTAACATAAGGATCGCTACCTTCGACAAAGCGGCGCAGGGTTTCTTTGCCGTTGACCACAGGCCAACGTAAACCGCGAGTCTCGTGATAAGTATCGAAATCGGCTAAATCGTGGGCATGACCACGTCCAAACTGGGCGTACTCTTCGAATAAGCCTTTCTGTAAGTAGAAGCCAAATGCCTCAGATTCATCATTTAGCTCGGCCTTACAATCTGAAGTGGGGAACTTATTGACTTCACCGTTAGCAAAGAGCACGTCATAGAGTGTCTTATCTGCCAAGTCTGGTTGCTTAGCGATAAGTTCGCTTGGCCATACCTCAGAGACTTTGAAGCGCCTAGAAAACTCTACTAGCTGCCAAAGATCAGACTTAGCGCCTTCGGGTGGCTTCACTTGTTGATGCCACATATGAGTACGACGCTCGGCGTTACCGTAGGCGCCCTCTTTTTCTACCCACATGGCTGTGGGAAGAATAAGGTCGGCGGCCATGGCCGAGACCGTTGGGTATGGATCTGAAACTACGATGAAGTTTTCCGGGTTACGGAAACCAGGTAAGATCTCTTCATTGATGTTAGCGCCAGCCTGGACGTTATTAGTACACATGGTCCAGTAACAGTTCAGCTTGCCATCTTTGAGCATACGGCTCTGAAGTACGGCGTGATATCCCGGCTTAGGTGGAATCGTGCCTGCTGGAACCTGCCAGAGTTTTTCGGTGATGGCTCTGTGCTTAGGATTCTTAACCACCATGTCGGCAGGAAGGCGGTGAGAGAAAGTGCCTACTTCACGGGCGGTACCACAAGCCGATGGTTGACCCGTTAGCGAGAACGGACTGTTGCCAGGCGTTGCTATCTTGCCAGTCAAGAGGTGGATGTTGTAGAGCATGTTGTTGGCCCAGACGCCACGTGTGTGCTGGTTAATTCCCATGGTCCACAGGCTCATCACCTTGATAGAAGGGTCGGCGTACGCCTTGGCCATCTCTTCTAATTTTTCAGGCTCGACGCCACTCATCTTAGCGGTGTACTCGAGAGTATAAGTGCTAACGAACTTGGCATATTCATCGAAGCTGATAGGCGTCGATGAGCCCTTACCTGGATTCTTGGCTTTTTGCTCGAGCGGATGCTCGGGACGTAGTCCATAACCAATATCAGTCGTGCCAAGAACAAATTTAGTGTGCTTGCTGACGAATTCTTTATTCACCGCATCGTTTTCAATGATGTAGTTAGCTATGTAGTTCAGGATGACAAGATCAGTTTGTGGACGGAACACCATGGCATTATCGGCTAAGTCGAAGCTACGATTCTGAAATGTAGACAGTACATGCACACGACTGGTAGGGCTGCTCAGACGACGATCAGACAGACGAGCCCATAGGATTGGGTGCATCTCAGCCATATTCGCGCCCCACAACACGAAATGATCGGCAGCCTCTAAATCATCATAGCAGCCCATTGGCTCATCAATGCCAAAAGTACGCATGAAACCACCTACGGCCGATGCCATACAGTGACGTGCATTAGGATCTATGTTGTTGGTGAGGAAACCTGCCTTGTGTAGTTTAGAGGCGGCGTAGCCTTCCCATATCGTCCACTGGCCAGAGCCAAACATGCCCACAGCTGTAGGCCCTTTGGTCTTTAACGTGTGCTTCCACTTTTCAGCCATGGTATCTAAGGCGGTATCCCAGCTCACCGGAGTAAACTCACCTTCTTTGTCATACTTACCATCTGTCATACGCAGCAGCGGCGTGGTTAGACGATCCTTGCCATACATGATCTTCGATAGGAAGTAACCCTTGATACAGTTTAGGCCCTTGTTGACTGGGCTTTCTGGGTCACCTTGTGTGGCAACGACTTTGCCATTTTTGGTTCCGACCAAGACGCTACAACCCACACCACAAAAACGGCATGGTGCTTTATCCCACTTGATATCGTCCTTCTGCTCAGCGGCTTCGACTAACTTCACTGGCAGAGTGACACCAACGGCTGTTGCAGCGGCAACGGCGGCGTTGGCTTTCAGAAACTCGCGACGGCTAATGCTCATGGTGTTCCTCACTCTTTTTTCTATTGTTTAATTTGACGGTAATCTTTGATTAGATTTGATTTTTATTTGAATTCTAGGTTATCGACCTGGTGGTAGATAAGGCTGCTATTAAGCACGCCTTCTATGGCATTGATGGCTTCGACGTTGTCTAGAATAGATGTCTGGGTTTCACCCTCTAGGGTGATCACAAACTTGCCTTGCTCGGTAACGGCATGGATATCCGTGCCTGTGAGTGCATTGATTTGGGATTCAACCTGAGAAATGGCCTTAGGTGCGGCATGCACGACTAGGCTGGTAATATGGTATTCCTGACTCATCAGCTCGTTTACCTTCAATCAGAGAGAGACAGATAGCTGCGGGGATGGGTTTAGGAGAGCTAACTGTCAAAGTATTCTTCGAGTTTAGACCCCAAAATAATTGTGGGTATACCTAACAAGAGGTATTGGATCTGTTTATAGATCAAGATCATCTTTTTCGATGTGATCTAACTCCCAGTTTAATAAATAGGCACTTTATTGAGTGATCTCTTAATTATCAAAGCAGGGTAAGCCGATATACTTTAGTAAATACTTATTAAAACAACAGCTTGGTTAATGATAATCATTAACCTTTGGTTGTTGGTATTTGGAAGCGTAGATAGGGTTGGAGCAAGATCCGCACTCTGCCTATAAAAATCATGAGTTCGAGCTTTATTTTCAGCCTCTGCCGCTATCGTCACCTCCATTATCAATTTAGCCCATAATGTAGGCATGAAAGTCGTCGGTGAGGGGGGAAGACGGTTACGCACTAAGATATCTGCTCGAGTATGATTGTCTTTACCGTATCTCCAGCTTACAAATCGTCAGTGCTCATATCCCGTCAGCTCCATATAGCCTTCACCTCCATGGCTCCCCGAGACCATGACCGGCCCCTCCCAATAGCTGATACTTAAGGGCACTTTTGCATTGGGATTGAGCGCATCGGTGCGAATATCAATATTTTCAGAGGGTATCGAAATATTCCACGCAACAGGGTAGGAAACTGAGTCTATTTCATGCCAACTTGCTACCTGTAGGTGGATATCTTTGGAGGCTATATTACGACCGCTGCCATCGGCAAACATTCTGCGGCCGCTATAGAAGCTAGGTTTGTCCTGTCCTCTTAGCTGGAACAACATCAAAGTTGACCCTCCTTCTAACCTGAGGGCAAACCAGTCCCAGCCAGCCTGTGTCTTGTTGAGAAACTGCGAGCTCCACTCTCGGTCTAACCAGGCATCGCCACTGACCTCATGGTCTACTCCATCGATAGTCACCGAGCCTGAAACCTGGATAAAAGGTTGGCTGTAGTAATGGGAGGCTACAGAGGCGTCTGCGCTCTTAATGCTGTAACCATTTTCCCCCTGGAGCTGATAGGGGGCACTCGTTTTCAAAGTTAACTGATAGCTAAACTGTCCTGCGTCGACCTTAAGCTGGGCTGGGAACAAGTCTGCTCCCGTGCCGGTCCACTGCCAGTCATCTATTTTTATGGTGAGGGGATTGGTTGAGACATCGGCCAGTCTTGGATGGCGTCTCGACCATCTCTCTTCGGCAAGGTGTGAAGTTTCAGTGGTTATGGCCGCATGGGTCATAAAAACTTGATTGCAGGCCCAATTCGAATCAGAGAGCTTAGTTGGTGACGCTGCTTTTTCAGGCGACTCTTTTGGGGATAAGGCGACACGAAATTGGGTCCATTGCAGCCCTAGTTTTTCACCTTTTTGGGTTGTTAAATTCGCCGTGAGGTACCACCACTCCTGACGAAAATCATCGTGGGATAGATGATCTTCGGGAAAGCTTATCTTCCTATGCTTCTCTACGACCGTATAGCCTGCAGCATTATCGCCTAACAGGCTTGCCATAGGTGTAGATGTAAGTGTCGATGGCTTAGAGCAGGCCGTTAGCATGGTGATAGTCAGCGCACAGAATGTTAGCACTACTAGTATTTGTTTAGACATCATATAACCTCTCTCTGCAGGCTAGAGATCAGCGGTTGCATAGTCTGGTGCTTATAAAGCAGAAAGGCGACGGCTTGCAATAAGAATAAGGAAGTTTGCATGACTAGGATTGGCTTAGGCGTCATATAACTTCCCTCTGCAGGCTAGAGACCAGCGGACGTTTGGTCTGATGATACAAGGGTAAGGCCACGGCCAATAAGCTGGAGACCAGTGCCAGCAAGACCACCTGACCGTAGGCGAGCCAGTTCCATTCCATGGCGATACTCCAGCCGAAGGCTTGTAGGGTGATCTTATTGATCAGCAGATAACCTAAAATAGCACCCGTTGGCAGGGCGAGCAGGCAGGTAAACAACACGATAATCAACATCTGACCGAAGACTAGTGTAGTGAGTTGACGGCGATTAACTCCCATGGTGTAGAGCCTGGCCATGGGGGCCATTCTCGCCTGAGTGAGCATGAAACAAGCGCTAAATAAGCCGATGGCCGCCACGAGCAGGGTTAAGGTATTTAATACCTGAGTGATAGAGAAGGTGCGCTTAAACATGATGATTGCCTGCTGCTTAATCTTCTTTTGGTTGAAAATCATGGCGTCGGGTATTGAGAATACCTGCTGTAATTCTTGTCGCAGTTTTTGCTGAAGCTCCTGTTTTAATTTGTCAGTGTCTCCCTTGACGTTAATGGCCAGGCTCAGCGGAGCCTCTGGAAATCCATTGGCTCGCCAAGTCTCGGGGGAGATGATGACCTCGCCATAGGGATTACCGTAATCGTAGAACACGCCGCCCACGGTAAAGCGATTATCTGGCAGAGCCTGTAAGTCTATGCTGTCACCTAATTTGAGATTTAACTTGATGGCGAGGGGCTCGCTGATCAGCACGAGTTTATTAGCAAAAAAAGCTGGCCACATATTCTCGAGCGTCTCTTTAAATACTGTGGTCTGGGCTAAGGACTGCTTATCTCGAGTGACGATATTGATCGGCAGCTTGTCTTGTTTACTGCTTAGGTACCACTGTTTATAGAGGGCATCCACATCCTGGTGTTGCTTCAGAAACGCTTCTACCTCGGCCATCTGATTCGATGCAGGCCTGATATAGATCTCGGCGTGGAGTCTGGCATCGAGCCAGTTTTTCAAGGTGCTCTCGAAGCTGTCCACTAAGGTGTTCATGGATATATTGGCTGTCAGCGCTAATAACATGGCCATCATGGCCAGCGACAGGGGGGCTATTAGCTCCTTGGTCTCGGCGATCTGATAATGTAATAAACCTTTAGGTGTCACCTTTAATAGCTGACTTACCATAAATGCCAGAGACCAAGGCAGGGTTAAGGGGATGGCGATAACCACTAGACCAAGCAGGAGCATGGTGTAGCGATAGTCTTGGCTAAAAGGCAGTAATATCGCTGCCACTAATCCGAGTGTGATGGCTATTAATAATTGATATCGATAGATTTTATCGGCACTTTTTTGCTGAGTGAAGTGACCCGAATTCCCGGCCAGAGGCTGACGGATGAGCTGAATAAATAATGACGCTGAGGCTGCCAGGGCGGCTAGGAAAGTCAGCCCTATGGCCTGAAACAACCAGCTCCATTGCCAGTGACCCGGAAATATCTTAGCGCCATAAAGCTGCTCCAGCGTGACCGACACCATAGGTTGTAGCCAATGACTGAGCTGCAATCCCAGCATAAAACCTATGATAGAACCGACTATGACCAAGAGCAGAAGTTCGATGCACAGAGCCAACATCAAGGGGGCCTTGGCTATGCCTTGCTGCTGAAGCTGTGTTAGTAACCTTTGCCTCTTGAGTAAGCTATAGCGAACCCCGTTATAGGCGATAAATAGGCCGACCACGAAGGCCAATAGGCTCATGGCGGTCAGGTTAAGGTGAAAGCTCTCGGTGAGGGCGGTGAGGCCATCACCATGATCACTCTCAATTAACATGCCTCGATTTCCAATAAGCCGCTCTAAATGACTCTTGTAACTGCTGACGTCAGAGAAGAGAGCGATATAGCTGAGTTCATTGGGTCGTTTGAGTATGCGCTGGGCCAGAGAGATATCCATTAAGATATCCGAGCCCAAATTACTGGCATCATCTAAGGCTATAACACTTATTTTTACGCCCCCGAGTACCAAGTTACCGTCTTGGGAGATCTGCTCTGCCAATGATTTGCTGGTCAGTACTATGGGATCGCCGGATAAGATATCTCCCATGGGAATATTTAAAGAGAAAAGCCCGCCGCCAGCTTTAGCTCCATTATTTACTTGAGAAGCGGAGCCTGAGAAAGAGGTGAGGGCGGCCATAAGGTCGCTACCCTGAATGCGCCAACGTTTACCATTTGAGTCGCTGGCGACGCCTTGCAAGACTGGCAGGCTATTGTTGAAACCGTCGGCGCGCATGTCGAAGTATAGGTTCTCATCCAGACGTTTACTGCCAAGTGGCGGGGTGACAGACCATTTGGCTTGCTGACTCAGTAGCTCGGTGGCAGAGCTGTAGCTCTGAATGGCGTTTTCATTGGTGGTGCGAACCCCGATCAACAAGGTGACAGCCAGAATAATACCGATACTGATGGCAGCAGCCTGCAGGGGGGCTTGGCGATAATGGGCGAAGAAGACCTCAAGGCAAAGCCGGGTCATGCGGATGAGTTTGGTATTACTCATGGATCTGGCCATTATCCAGATGCCAGCGCCGCTGCATAAATTCGGCGCATTCCATGCTGTGGGTGACCATAATTATGCCGGTGTCTTGCTCTGCTGCCAGTTCACATAAGAGCTTCATCACTTCTAAACTGGCGACTTGATCTAAGTTGCCGGTGGGTTCATCGGCTAACAGGAGTTTGGGTTTATGGGCCAATGCCCGGGCGATGGCGACTCGCTGCTGTTGACCTCCGGATAAGGTTTCGACATGGCGCTTGAGTAATGGCCTCAGACCTAAGCTATCGATCAGGTGATCGCACCAATTATTCCAATCTAATCCATTGAGTCTGAGTGGGAATGCAATGTTATCTTCGACATTCAGCGGGGTCAGCAAATTAAATTGTTGAAAGACCACACCTAAATAAACCTGCCTGAAATGACTCCAGTGATTGTCGTTCCATCTTGTGGTGTTCTCGGCCAGCAGGCTAAGGGTGCCTGCATCGGGGCGTTCAAATCCGGCGATCAGATTAAGCAAGGTGCTCTTGCCACTCCCGCTGGCACCAGTGAGCGCAATGGTGTCACCTTGGGTGAGCAGCAAGTCGAGTCGGTCGAGGACCTTATGACCGACTCCACCATCGATAAACTCTTTGCTGATCCCTTGCAGTTGAACTATCTGTTCTGTCATAAGGCTCCATTCGCCAAGGCTAGTCCATTGTGGGTCAAAACTATGGGTCAATAGTCAGTGAGCCACTTAGCATACCGAATCATACATCATTCTTAGCTAAGGTCTGCAGACCTTTACAGGGCCAAGATGGCTGCACTAATCATTAGTCTACCTTAGAGGTAACAGGCTGGGTACAAAGTATAATTTGAATTACTGATATTAATCGGTAAGCTGTCCACTGCACAAATTTTGAGTCGTTTACTCGTCATTGTTTTAGCCAGTGTTAAAGGGGGCCCTTGTCTTGATGGATATCACTATCACCCATGCAATCTTGTTACTCGTGACAGGTTTTTTCGCGGGTATCATCAATACCCTCGCCGGTGGAGGCTCAAACTTGACGTTGCCAGCCTTGATGATGATGGGCATGCCTGCGGAAGTCGCCAACGCGACCAACCGAGTCGGCGTCTTGATGCAGTCGATAGTCGCCGTATTTGGCTTTAAGAAACATGGCAAGCTAGACACAGACGATAAAGTGCCCATCCTTATTCCCACCGTTATCGGTGGCTTATTAGGGGCTGCGGGAGCGGCCTACGCGCCTACTGAGTGGATAAAGCCTCTGCTGTTGGGCACCATGCTGCTGATGGCACTGGTGATTCTAGTCAAACCTTCCATGATAGCGCCGGAATACGGCGCATCGGTGAATAAGGTGTCTCAGACACCGAGCTCCTGGTGGTGGCTGGGTGTCGCAGGTTTCTATGGTGGCTTCGTTCAGGCCGGAGTTGGCTTTGTGCTGCTGGCGGCATTGGCGGGGTCGCTGAGATATGATCTGGTTCGTGCCAACGCGCTCAAAATGCTCTGCACTCTCGTTTTTACCTCTGTGGCTTTAGTGCTGTTTATGATTGAGGGCCTGATCCAATGGCTCCCCGGAGTGATACTCGCCTTCGGCACCATGTTTGGGGCTCATTTAGCCGTTAAAATGGCCATCAAGGCTAGGCCTGAGGCTATGAAGTGGTTCCTGTTTATTATGACGCTGGTGGGTTGTATAGCAGCTTATTTTAGTTAGCAATGAACGCTAACTTTTTGTTCTTTTTTGACTTGTTACACATTCATTTTCTGTCTTTCTGGCAATGCTTTTAGCCGGAATCCAGCTCTTTATTTTTTTAAAGTTAGTTTTGGAACATACGGCCTTACGGCCAAGGTAAGTCGTGGGTCTCCATTCCCCCATTCCTTGGTAAAGAGTAGGGCAAGGAGGACTGCTAGCCGAAGTGAATGGTCTTGTATGTTCCAGACATACATAAGACATTTCCTATCTGACCCACAAGAACGTGGGGAATGCCTGAGTGATATCTGGAGTATCGCAGGCCCTATAGGTCAGATTCACAAATGCCGTGGTGGCATGGATGCCAAAGAACGGCCAATCCACCCGAAAGCTAGCCTCACATCTGAAAGGTAGGATGCCTGAATGCCTTGTAGTCCAAGGATGGATGAGAATGGCTATGTGAGCTTCACACTAGTTTCTTCAACGCCTCTCAGCAACTTCCAACGGGGATCTGTTATAACCTTCTGGTGCGTTTGATTATCGTCGGTAGTTAATTTCAGGGTCTTTAGAGCGTGAATTCGGTAAATATGAACTTTTTGTGATTCATGGCTATAAACTTGACTGCTTGCGACGTAAAATAGCCGCGAATTTTGTATGTCACTCTAATAAAGCACAATGAATCAAGCTGCAAAAAAATCTGATACAGCATCGATAGCTAGTCCTCAAATTGCCATCATAGGTGGCGGTGTTGCAGGCTCAACAATAGCCCTGCGCTTTGCCGAATTGGGCATAGATACTAGCTTGATCGAAAAAGGTGACAGCTTAGTCAATGGCCCTCCCTTTTGTCATCTACATGCTGGCGGTAATCTTTACCGGGAAATATCAGATGAGCAGTGTTTAACCCTGCTAGAGCAATCTATCGATACGGTAAAGGTATACCCGCAAAGCGTGAATAAGCGGCCAACCGTTATCGCACTGCCGAAAAACGATCCCGGTGAATCCAGTGATTTACTGCCGCGTTTAGAAAAGTTACGCACTAAGTACACCTCTTTAGTTCGGCAAGATGTTGGCAATAAAGTGTTAGGCGAGCCCGAGCAGTATTTTCGTTTGTTTGAGCGAGCCGAAATAGAAGCCCTAAAAGAGCTTCCCTTACCAGAGAAAGCTCAATGTCCGAGTGATTGGTTGGTGGCTTTTGCTCAGCATGTCGAGTTGGATAATTTAAAATTCCCGATAGTCTTAGTGCAGGAATATGGCCTGTCAGCCTTTCGTTTTGCTGCTATCGCTAGCATGGCGATAGAGAATTTACCCGCTTGTCATCTACATACCAACACGCAAGTCGTGGCATTGGAGCAGCTTGCAGGCGCGTCAGGCTGGCGTGTATCGATGAAAAAGCATGATGAAATCGAGATCATCGATGCCGATTTTGATTATGTGATTAATGCCTGTGGCTTTAAGAGCGGCGAAATCGATGACATGCTCAGTGCTAAGCGTCGGCGTATGGTCGAGTTTAAAGCAGCCTATGTTGCCCACTGGCCAAAGTGCCAAGGCTTGTGGCCTGAGGTTATTTTTTATGGGGAGCGTGGCACACCTCAGGGCATGGCACAATTGACGCCTTACCCAGATGGTTATTTTCAATTACATGGCATGACTCAAGATATCACCTTGTTTAAGAACGGCTTAGTGGCGAGCTGTGAAAACAGTGCCCAGCCGAAACTTGCCGAACGTTTTATGAATAAGATTGAACATCAATGGCCAGCGCAGCTCATCGAAAAGCGAACCTTAGGCTCTATTGAGCATATAGCCCAATATATTCCAAGCTTTAGTCAGGCTAGCGTCGCGGCTAAGCCCTTATTTGGCGCGCAACAAATCCCCGGAGATGATGCGGATTTACGCACGGCAGATGTGTCGTTTCATGGTAAGCATTATGCTCGTGCAGAGATAGTTAAGGCCTCTTCGGCATTAGCGGCTGCCGATGCAATCTTGCAAGATTTGATTGCTGATCAACTGGTGAGCTCTGCACTCATCGAGCAATACGCCACTAAGCATTACTTCCCGGTAACTGGTCAATGTACACAAGAAGAAGTGACGGCTAGAGCCGAACTCTTGGCGAGGCGGCGTCAGTACCCTGAAGCCTTGGCGAAGAACTTTTAACTTCCAGATGTGCTTAATACCAATCGGTATAAAAGTGTGGTCACTCAGCGAGAGTTTAGCGCTTCAGAGGCAAGGCAACGAGTGAGGAACATAGTTATTCTACGTTTAAGCTCGTTAACGCCGTATCGGAAGTGCTAAAACTCGCCTTTCAGGAGTGTTTTTGGCAGCCTACTTCTGTGTTGAATGAGTTCGAAAGGGATCACCATTCCCTCACTCACTCACCCGCCTTGAATTATGCAGCCAAAAATAACTCTGAGTTGGCCACTTTCTTATACCGGTTGGTATAACTATCAGCTGCCGGATACCTGTCTAATTCTCTCTGCCGGGACGCGTAACTGCTGCATCAGATAAATTTTGAAATCGGCTTCGTAAGGCTGATTTTCTACGGCTTGTTGCATGCAGTACAACCAAGCTTCACTTTCTTTATGGCCCACCGACAGATGTTTATGAGCGGCCGGGATATTGATGGATCCGTAATGCTCAGAATACAGTTTAGGGCCGCCAAGCCAGCCGGAAAGGAAGTATGCGAGTTTCTGACGAGAATCAGTAAGGTCACCAGGATGCATATCCCGGATCTTCTTTGACGAGGAGAATTCATCCATATTCTGGTAAAACTCATCAACCAAGCGAGTCAGACCTGCTAAGCCACCCGCCATTTGGTAGGAGTTGTCGCCAACCCCAAACTCACCATTTTTTGATTTCATAATTATTATCTAAACCTAGTTTGAACGTAGCGCCAATAGAGTTTTGTTTCTTTATATGGCGATAAGACTATCACGGTTAGCTTGTTTGAAGTGTGGGGCCTAGCGGCAGAGAAGGGATTCCAAACTCAGTTTGGATTAAGGTCGTGGAATTCCATTCCCCCACTCTTGGTAAGAGGTAGGGCAAGGAGGACTGCTCGTCCAAAGCCTCCTTGATTCTCTGTAAACCAAAGTACCAGACGCCCTAGCGAAGTTGTTACCCTACGTTTGTTTTTGAAAATACTTAACGCTTCCGATGGGGCGTCCAAGCCCCCCGAAAGCTAAACTGACGTCCTGTCAGTTTCACAGGATTAACTTCAACGCCCTTCGGCAACTTCCAACGGGGACCAGTTGTATCTTTAGGCCGCGTTTGGTTGTAGATACAAGCTAATAAGATTTAAAGGTTATTAGCTTGTATCTTTCTATCAATAGTTTGATGTTCTAACTTAAAAATCAATCAACCTGATTGGCTTGATAAGGCAAAAAAGCAATATAAGAGTAGAAAATCTAGATAAGTAGCCTTTAATTAGCCGGTGTAGGTGGAAGCTATATTTGCTCTTCATCCAAGTCCTGATGCGGCTGCGAGCTTCGGCAACATGGATGTTGCCGCAGAGCCTATAGGGACATATTAACGGCGTCTCGCAGAAGTATTAGGACATTAAGTGCGCCACAGGCGATAGATTGAAATAACGTTCAAAGTTACAAATCAATTATCCGATATTAGAAAATGTAGAATTATAGACAGAGATAAAAGAGAACCATCTATGAGTTCTCGGCCTCACTTTGGCATTGAATACACAATTTTGCGATAGCATGTATCGTGAGCCGACCGATACCAATACTCTCACCGCATTCAAGACAAACACCATACTCCTCGGGTTCGAGCAAGATCTGCTTAATACGCAGGAGGTGCTGCTGCATCAGTACTTCACCCGCTTGTGCCATCTGTTGCTGTTGAATCGCGTCGATGCGTGATACTCGTCCAACCGCTTGCTGGTCTAGTTGAACTGGGGCGCTGCGTTCGTGGATTGATTCTATTTGCTGCTCTAAGTCGATTAGCTCATGTCTGAGCTTAGTGAGCAGTTCTTGTTTCTCGGTTGACGTGAGATCTGCTTGTTTCAAGAGTCAGTCTCCGATTTGGGATGATTGGGGATAGAAGCAACTAAATTATCTGACTTCTTCTCGTAAAACAAGTGGGCATAGCAAGGGTAAAACAAAGGATATAAAAAAGGCGCACTCAGCTCATGAATAGGGCTTTGACAGTGCACCTTTATCTATGTTTTTTCGCAACTCGCAACTCGCAACTCGCAACTCGCAACTCGCAACTCGTCGCTTATAGTTTAATCTTCATCTTCAAGCGAATATGGCAGTGGCTTGATCGTCAGCGACGAGCTTTCATCTCCTGCGATTCTAAGCTTGGCACTGTCTTGGGTGTCATTAGGTAGCACGGCTGTTAGTAAGATCTGCTCGCCTGATTGAACCAGTTCGATGATGGTACCAGTTTTCTTGAAGCCATCGTCTAAGGCTAGCTCTAGTCTGGTTTCCAGACTGACAGTTTCGCTACTGGTGCCGCTTAGGATATACAGGGCGCGCTTATTGCCACCGCGATACTTCATGCGGGCTATGGTTTCCTGGCCCATGTAACAACCTTTCTGGAAGCTGATACCATTAATACCCTGTAAGTTACACATCTGAGGTACAAACTGGCTCTGATGTGGGGCTGCCAGGTTAGGGTAACCCGATTGGATCTCCAGAGCTTGCCAGGCGGTGGCATCGACTATCTCTTGACTGATAGAAGTGAGCAAAGGTGCAGCAGCTTCTTTGTCCATCACTATGATGAAACGGTCATTGTCTTTAAGCAGCAGGCCACCAGAAATCTCGGTGACTTCTTTGTCGATGCTAGTATTGTCTGCTGGGCCGAAACGCTCGTTGACCCAAGCTTGCGCCTGTTCACCGGCGACGCCTAATAGTAAGAATTTTTCGGTAACATCGACGAGATCAGCCTTGCTGAATACTGCATATTTAGCAAGTTGAGTTAGATCCAGGGCCAAGGTATCAGACGGCATCATCATGAACAGTGCATCTTCGAGGACGAAGGTTCTGAAGCTTGCCAGCATCTTTCCCTTGGGATCGCAGTGGGCTCCCCAGCGCCATTGGTCGTTTTCTAAAGAGCTGATGTCAGTGGTGACTTGTCCGTGGATAAAGCTGCGGCCTTGTTCACCCGTCACGCTCATTAGACCCAAGTGGGATAAATTAGAGAAGAATAGCGATGGAATTGGGTCATTCAAGTTCCAACTGGGCTGAGAAACGGAAAGCGTCATATCATGATCCTAGGAAATAAACGGGCTGGAAAGAGCTGATTGTAACTCGAATCTGCAAATGCTTGAAATGAAATAACCCGCATAATTAGTAAAATTATGCGGGTTATTAATTTTTAGTCACAGACTGGTATTTAGTGCAGTAAGCGAGTTCTGATAGTGCCTTCGATGGTTTTCATTTGTTCCAAAGCTTCTTCGGCTTGATCCGAATCGACCTCCATTACTACATAACCAATCTCCGCAGTAGTTTGAAGATACTGGGCAGCGATGTTGATGCCTTTCTCTGCAAATGCTTGGTTAATCTTGATCAGTATACCGGGACGGTTGTGGTGAATATGCAGTAATCGAGACGCGTCTTTATGCTGAGCCAAAGAAACTTCCGGGAAATTGACTGCAGTCATGGTCGAGCCATTATCTGAGTACTTCGCCAGCTTGCCAGCCACTTCTATACCGATATTTTCCTGGGCTTCCTGAGTGCTGCCCCCCACATGAGGTGTCAGGATGACGTTATCCAGACCGCGTAGCGGGCTGAAGAACTCGTCATTGTTAGACTTAGGTTCAACCGGAAACACATCGATAGCGGCGCCAGCGAGTTTTTCACTGCGGATGGCCGAAGCGAGAGCGTCTATGTCGACAACAGTGCCGCGAGAGGCGTTGATTAAGATGCTGCCTTGCTTCATGTTGGCAATCTCGGCTTCACCGATCATCTCTTTGGTCTGCGGTGTCTCAGGTACGTGCAGGCTGACAACATCAGCGAGAGACATTAATTCTTGCATCGAATGAATTTGCTGGGCATTACCCAGTGGCAACTTATCTTCAATATCGAAGAAGATTACGCGCATGCCGAGCGTCTCGGCCAAGATACCGAGTTGAGTACCAATATGACCATAGCCGATAACACCTAAGGTCTTACCGCGGGCTTCGAAACTGCCTACGGCACTCTTAAGCCATCCGCCTCTGTGCGCCATGGCATTACGCTGTGGAATACCACGAAATAACATAATTATTTCACCCAGCACTAACTCGGCAACACTTCGAGTATTTGAAAACGGCGCATTGAAAACCGGTACACCCAGTTTTTCAGCAAAACTTAGGTTAACTTGGTTAGTCCCGATACAGAAACACCCAATACCGACAAGTTTCTCGGCTTGGCTTAACACTGCTTCGGTGATCTGGGTGCGGGAGCGAAGGCCGACAAAATGAGCATCTTTGATCGCTGTGGCTAAGGCCTCTTCCCCGAGAGATGCTTTGTGGTATTCGATATTGCTGTAGCCTGCTCGCTTAAATACATCAACCGCAGATTGGTGGACGCCTTCCAACAGCAGGATCTTGATCTTATCCTTGTCCAGCGAATGTTTCGCCATGATTTGGGTACCTTCTTCGGTTATTGGTATTTTGTTAACTTAAGTTGATTTTTTGTATTATTAGTATTCTATTGATACTTGTCCGACCAAAGTAGCATTTTTTTTATGCACTGTGGAGGGCTAGATGGCTAAAGTTATTATTCTTATATCAAAACAATAGAGTTTATCCGTATATGAGGTTCCTATTTTGAATAAACAGCTTATTTGGTTAGTGATTTTTCTGTCGGTACTGGTTTGGTCGGCTATCGAGCCTAAAGACCTGTTCACCTGGTTTCTTGAAGTACTACCTGCTCTCGTCGTCTTGCCAGTTTTATTTCTGACTCGAGAGCGCTTTCCACTGACGCCTTTGGCTTATGTTTTTATATTGGTTCACTGCGTCATACTTATGGTTGGGGGCCACTACACCTATGCTGAGGTGCCTCTTTTTGACTGGATCGCCGAAATTACGGGCTCAGACAGAAACAATTACGACAAGCTGGGGCATCTTGCTCAGGGGTTCGTGCCTACCTTAGTAGTCCGTGAAATCTTC
Source organism: Shewanella sp. YLB-07 (assembly GCF_009377275.1). NCBI lineage: Bacteria > Pseudomonadati > Pseudomonadota > Gammaproteobacteria > Alteromonadales > Shewanellaceae > Shewanella > Shewanella sp. YLB-07. The sequence goes on from NZ_VOQB01000004.1 coordinate 58,571, forward strand.
ATTCGATTAGATGTGGTGAAACGTGGCGCTTGGTGTAATTTCTTGTCATTGTGCTTCGCTCTAGCATTTTCAGCTTTCTATGAGTTGATTGAGTGGTGGGTTGCTCTGCTTACGGGGGAGGATGCCGAAGCATTTTTAGGGACCCAAGGTTACATTTGGGATACCCAATCGGATATGGGCATGGCGTTGGTGGGGGCGATAATTTGCCTGGTTACACTTGTTAAGTTTCATGATGTACAGCTGGCTAAATTTAATGGCTAACTAGTGAATTATTTTATCTTGTATAAAGTCTACTGGTTTTTATGCTTTAAAGGTCTAGCTGTATGAGGTTTTAATAGCTAAAACTGATAAAAACCGATTTATCATCGCATTTACATTTGATTAATACTTTTTTACTATGGTATTACAATTAAAACTATTCAAATCTACTAAAACTATTCAAAATAGTAATCATTCTGGTTGATAGGGAAGATTGACCACCCCCCTTACAGAGAACAAGTAAACTTTTCAGGGAGAAAAGTGAATGAGTAAGATTGATGAATTGGTGTTCTTGCATCAAGTGGCTGCACCATGCCACTTGGCTATTCTGGCCGAATCTATTGGTTTAAAAACACGCATAGTGAAGCAGGTATCTGAACTTGAGCCTGAGAGAGACAATAACTGTTTCTATCTGATCGAGCAGGAGGGAGCCGCCTTAGATAGTAAGGGGATACCGTTATTGGCATCTCGTCTGGTGCCCCATGTACCCGTTGCACTCTATCAGGTTAACCGCGAGAAACTTGAGCCCGAATCTGCCTTGTTACTGGGAATTCGTGGGTTGCTTTATGCGGACCAACGTATGGACCTATTGTTAACAGGTTTAAGAAAGATGGTGGCCGATGAGCTTTGGTATGACAGGACGCTTATCAGTAAGATGTTCCGTCAACTGGTGAGCCGTTTGGACAGCACCAAGGATTATTCACAAGATACCGTGGCTATGCTGCAGATGTTGACGAAAAGAGAGCGTACCATTATTCAGCTCGTATCCAGTGGCGCTAGAAATAAAGAGATCGCTCATCGACTATGCATCAGCGAACACACGGTGAAGGCACATATCTCCTCTATTTTCAGGAAGACGCAATCTCGTAATCGTGTGGAGTTACTCAGATGGGCGCAGACCTATCAGAGTCACTTCGAACTCTGTTCTTAACAGGTTAACGAGCTACTGATAATTGAGGCTCTGCTAATGACAGCTTGTTACTGAGAGATATTTTGAGTATATAGTCATTAACGGAAAAGGCTAAAACGGTCTCAATGGCCGTTTTTTTATGCCTGCAAAACCCTGATGTTAATACTAATTAACTAGGCTTGTATAAATTTCATTCTAATCTAGAGGTTTTTATGCCGATTTTGTAAAAATCTGTCACGGCTTGATAAATTGGTGTTCGGCCTTGATTTCAATGCCTGTTCTTGATTAAGTATTTGATTTTGACAAGCTTAAACCTAATCTAGAATCATCTGTTCTTATTTGTGATAAGTTAATCTTGTTTTTTCTTTGTTTTACAAGTATTTATAAACCGTTAATGTGATTTAGGCATCTTTTTTTTATCATCCAAGTCTGTAAGAATCCCCCTGCACGTTAATAGAAATTAGCGGCAATATTATAAAAATGGGGTTGAATAAATGGATAATGTTAAAAAAATGTCAGTGCTTGCACTGTCTATCGCCGCGGCTCTGCCTATGATGGCAAGCGCCGATGTGATCATTAGCGAATATGTAGAAGGTTCAGGCTATAGCAAGGCTATAGAAATCTACAACTCAGGATCGACAGCCGTCGATCTTACAGCTTACTCGCTAGTTTACTACTCGAAAGGTGACTCAACACCTAAGACTATATTGGATCTGAGTGGAAGTCTGGCACCTAACGCCATCAAGGTCATCACTAACAACCACAAAGATAATGCTATCGCATTAGATGGGTCCATCGATTCACAGGAAGCCAGTATCTATTTCAATGGCGATGATAAAGTCGGCATCTTGAAAGGCGCTGAGTTAGTCGATCTCTTTGGTGAAGTCGGTACCACAGGTGATTGGGCAAAAGATGTCACTGTTGAGCGTAAAGTCACTGTTACGAATGCCAATACCAGCTATGTTGAAAATGAATGGACAGTTAAATCTAAAAATCTATTCAGTGGCTTAGGTGCACGCTCAGGTGATTTTGGTGGGGGAGCACCTGAGCCTGAAGTACCAACCTTTAGTTGTGTCGGTGAGAAGCTGACGCCTATTTATGACGTGCAAGGTGTTGGCCGAGTCAGCCCACTGATTGATGAGGGCAAATTTGAGTCTACCGATGAGGTCACTATTACAGGTGTGGTTACTGCCCGTGGTGAGAGCTTGTTCAAAGGTTTCTATCTGCAAGATATTGATGGTGATAACTCTCCGTACACCTCCGATGGCGTATTTGTTTATCTGGGTGAAGCGCCAGGTGAAGAGATCCAACCCGGAGTCGAGGTTTGTGTTCAAGGTAAAGTAAAAGATTTTTATGGCCTGACTCAGGTCGATATCAAAGCCGATAAAAAGATGGCTGTTGGCGAGATGGGCGAGATTCTGGCTCCGACAGCATTCTACGTGGCCGATGGTGAGTCTTTAGGCGATGCACTTAATCGTTATGAAGGTATGAATATCGTGTTAGACGCGGGTAGTGACATGAAGATCACTCGTAGCTTCAGTTATGACTATGCCGGCAGAAGAAATAACATGGTGCTATCTCATAAAGCTCCATTGATGAAGCCGACTCAAGTTTTCGCCCCTCTCTCAGATGAGGCAACTGCTCTACAAGAATCTAATCGTGGTAATGAACTCTACGTAGAGTCTGATTACAAGGCTAAGAATGGTGAGGTGCCTTACTTCCCCACGTTCAACGCCGAGACGGGTTATATCCGTATTGGTGATCAGCTTACCAATATGACTGGTGTCGTGAGCTACAGCTATGGTGCTCCGCGTCTGGTGGTAACTAACGAAATCACAGCAGGTGACTTCATTCGCGTCAATGACCGTATTGAATCTCCCGAAGCGGCGGGTCAAGGTGATATCCGCGTCGCTAGCTTTAACGTGTTAAACCTGTTTACCAGCGATAGCGAAGTTGGTGGTCCACTAAACCCAACTTGTAAAGATCAGGCCGATGCAGATGCGAGCCGTGGTTGTGGTCGAGGTGCACATTCTCTGGATGATTACTTGTTGCAGCGTACTAAGATTGTTACTGCGATTAAAGAGATGAATGCCGATGTGATTGGTCTGATGGAGATCGAAAACAATGGTTTCAGCGAGCATAGCTCGATTCAGTATCTGTTGAATGCCATTAATGCCGAGCTACCTGCCGCAGACGCCTATGATTTTATCGAAGTCAGCGATGCAGATAAGTACAAAGGTGAATTTATCGGTGGTGATGCGATTACTGTTGGTCTGCTATATCGTCTTAGTACAGTAAAGCCAACTGGAGATGCGTTTGTTATCGCAACTCCTGAGCAGCACGCCGCAGAAGGGGTGGTGACTCGCGGAGAAGGTGACGATGTTGAAATCAGCCCTGATTATAACAAGTATCAGCGCCATAGCTTGGCGCAGACATTCCAGATCCATGATGAGAAGTTGACCGTTGTGGTTAACCACCTCAAGTCAAAGGGCTCAGGTTGTTTGGAAGATTGGCTCGAGTTCTCTGAAAGTAAAGATCCAGCAGACTTGCAAGGCAAGTGTAATGAGTTTCGTGTATCGGCAGCTAAAGTACTGGGCGAGTCACTCAAAGACGTTGAAGGTGGCTTGTTAGTTATCGGTGATATGAACTCATATGGCATGGAAGATCCCATCGCTGTACTGACAGATTATGATGCTGCCACCGCGAAACGTGAAATTGTTACAGCTTCATGGACGACCCTCAATGGTGAAGTTTATGAGCGTGAAGGCAGTAAGATTGAGAAAGGTTTTGGTCTGATTAATCTAAACACCCAAGCACATGGACCTGCAACCTTTGGTTATAGCTACAGTGGTGAGCTGGGTAACTTAGATCATGCATTGGCTAATACAGCTGTCGCTGAAAAGCTAGTGGCTATTCAAGACTGGAACATCAACTCGGTCGAATCTAACCTTTTCGAGTACCCTAGCAAATATTCGGGTGACTTAGAGAAGTCAGAGAATGCCTTTAGCTCTTCGGATCATGACCCTGTGATCATTGCGTTAAGCTATCCAGCGCCTCAGCCAAAGCCGGAACCAACTCCTAAAGATGATGGTGGTTCGTTAGGTTACCTTGGTCTGGGACTATTATCACTACTGGGTTTACGCCGTCGTAAGCACTAATTATTGAGATGACTCATTGTTAATGCTAAACCGCCTTTAATTCATTAAAGGCGGTTTTTTCATGCCATTTTTACTTTAACAAGATGAGGAAAGCCAGAAAAAATCAATTGGGTCTGGATTCGAGATTAATTGGCTATTTTTATATGTTATTTTTATTCTCTACGGTAATGAATCGATCTTATCTTAGCCGTTTATAGGTTCTTCTTTTTGCTTTTCACTTGGTCATATTCTAGTTTTTCTTGTTCTATTGGGTGCTACACCAACACCTTCTCAGTTTTTGTCGGTTCTATATGGGGGACTCACTTTTTTATTATCATCGCACTCGGTTGCTGGCTTTTACACTATCTAACCTATAAAAACAGTATCTAACTTTCATTAAATGATGCCGATCTTATATAACAAACTTAAATTTGTATAAACTGGCGACATCTGATGATTTCATCGATAAAAAATGTATGGAAGTTTTCATCAGTTTGTTGGAAATGGTTTGATACCATTTTCTCATCAATGCGCCTTGAATTGAAAAAACTGAGAGTCTCTGAACTGACCAGATACTTATATGGAATGGTATTACTACTAGGCCAGCCATAGCTTTTAACTCCTCTTACCTGTTTAAACTTACAGCGCTAGCCAGTAGACTGTGGCTTAATTATTATAAGAATGGATCTAGTGATGAGTATTTGGTTTAGACCTGTGAGCTTGGAAGATTGCGCTAAAATGGATTCGGGTATGCATGGCAAGGGCACCTTGATGCAAACTATGGGCATTAAGATCACCGAAATTGGTGATGATTATATGGTGGCGACTATGCCAGCCTCTCCTGAAGTACATAATCCCTTAGGTATCGTCCACGGTGGAGCCAATGTGGCACTGGCTGAGACGGTTGCCAGCTATGCGGCAAACTTCGCCGTAGATTTTGAGAATTACTACTGTGTCGGCCAAGAGATCAATGCCAATCATCTTAAAGCTTCCAGAAATGGTGTCCTAACCGCGACGGCAAAGCCTGTGCATTTAGGTAAACGAAGCTCTGTTTGGGAGATACTTATCCATAACAGCGGCGGTGATCTTTGCTGTATCTCGCGCATGACAGCAGCCGTGGTTAAGCGTTAGTGATACAGGTTGGAAGCCAAGTATTATTGACGATCTATTAACGTAAATAGACTATAGATGTGTAGGTATCTGTTACATAATATGCGCCTTTATTAATGGCGAGCTACAGGCTTTAATGCACTAAACTTGTTATCTAGGTTTGAGTCGATTGTGAGCTGTGGGGAATATGTAAAATGGATAGTGCAACAGTTTGGGAGTGGGTCGGCTATTTAGCCTCTGTGGTTGTGGCCATCTCGCTGATGATGTCGAATATTAAAAAGTTACGCTGGTGGAACTTGATCGGTGCAGGCCTTTTTGTCGCTTATGGTTTGGCCATTGATGCCTTACCTGTGGCTTTGGTAAACTTCTTTATTGTGCTGATCGATGCTTATTACATAGTCAAAATTTATAAAGCCGAAAAGGCGATTAACCAACAGCCTTGAGCTAGCATAAGCCAGAGCTTAGTAGATAACCTTGAGTTGAATCGATAGCCCTGAGTTAACTGTAGTTCTGAGTCAGATAGACAGTTTTGAGCTAATTAGAAGTCTTGCGGTGAATAAGAGGAGCCAGCTAACTGTAGAGGTTAGCTGGCTCTTTTTGTATTGCAGATGTTCATTATCTTTAATGAACATCTGTCATTTTCGGTTTTAACTATTTGCTTTCAATCGACTGTTTTGATAGTAATAGTGTTCATTCCCCTGCGTTTAACCTCTAGTCTTATCATCTTGAACAACATATCTCTCCACGAGACTAGCTTCTCAGTAGAGCTTAACTCTGTATGGGTGTTGTGTTGATTCAAATCAGTATTCACGCCAATGAAAGGCGTAACCTCCAATAGCAATAATGTATTTCTTTGTAGGTATCTGTGAGTTACCTCTCACGCCTTTAATCTTTAAAATGAATTAGGTTAATCTAGTTTAATCGTTTTTATTCATCTCTTTTTTGAACTAGTATTTATTCATCGACAGGGCTTATGTGAAGGCTTCTAGAGCTAAGCGGCTTAACGAAAGCGAAACGGATCAATAACTATGGCTACAATATTTGATGTTATCGAAGACTGGTTGAACTAATCGACCAGTACGACTGAATTAGAAAATTAACAAATAAAAAGCATTGGAGAACAATATGACTAATCAAGCTAACTACTTAACCAGCCAAAATGGTGCGCCTGTTGCGGACGATCAAAATTCAATGACGGCAGGTGAGCGCGGCCCTGTACTATTACAAGACTTTCATCTGTTAGAAAAACTTGCTCATTTCAATCGTGAGCGTATTCCTGAGCGTGTAGTGCATGCCAAAGGCACGGGTGTTTACGGTATTTTTACCCTGACCAAAGACATGAGCAATTACACTATTGCCGACCACTTCAATGGCGTAGGTAAACAAACTGAAACTTTCATTCGTTTCTCTACCGTAGGCGGTGAGATGGGCTCGGCCGATGCGGAGCGTGATCCCCGCGGTTTCGGTCTACGTTTCTATACGGCCCGTGGTAATCACGACATAGTAGGTAATAACACCCCGACCTTCTTTCTGCGTGATGGCATCAAGTTTCCGGACTTTATTCATACCCAGAAGCGTAATCCGCAGACTAATTTGAAAGATCCACAAGCCATGTGGGATTTCTGGGCATTGAATCCTGAAGCCCTGCATCAGGTGACAATCTTGATGTCGGATCGCGGCATTCCGGCTAACTATCGCCAGATGAATGGCTATGGTTCACACACCTATTCGCTGTGGAATGATAAAGGCGAGCGTTTCTGGGTTAAGTTTCATTTCAAGACTAAGCAAGGCATAGTTAACCTGACCCCTGAGCAGGCCGACATCCTTAAAGGGATCGATCCTGATTCGTCTCAACGTGACATGGTCGCGGCCATTGCCGACGGTAACTTCCCTCGTTGGGCGGTTAAGGTGCAAATTATGCCGGAAGCCGATGCCAATACATATCATATCAATCCATTCGATCTGACTAAGGTATGGCCACACGCCGATTATCCACTGATTGAGATTGGTGAACTTGAACTTAATCGCATGCCTGAGAACTACTTCGCCGAAGTAGAGCAGGTCGCATTGGCACCGAGTAACTTAGTACCGGGTGTTGGTGCTTCACCGGATAAGATGTTGCAGGCTCGCTTGTTTGCCTATGCAGATGCACAGAGATACAGAATTGGCACTAACTATAATCAGCTGCCAGTGAATTGTCCGCACGCTACTAAGGCTAATCACCACCAACGCGCCGGTGCCATGGCGGGAACTCAATGTCCCTATAACGGCAGCCAAACCGGTGGCGATGCGAGTCCAAACTACGGGCCGAACAGCACAGAGTCTGCGTTAGTAGAGCCGAGTACTTTTGCCGAGCCAGCACTGGGTCTCGATGGTGAAGCCGATAGATACAGCCGTTATAATCAGGATGACTTTGCTCAGGCGGGCAACCTGTACCGTATTTTCCCTGAAGATGAGAAGGCTAGATTGATCACCACTATCTGTGGCAGCTTGAGTCAGACGACTATGGATGTGCAGCAGACCATGGTCGAGCATTTCACCAAGGCGGATGCGGATTACGGTAAGCGTATCAAGCAGGCATTGGGATTGTAATAAAAGAAGGTTATAAAAAAGGCCCTGGTTCCTAGGAACCAGGGCCTTTTTTATTCTTCTAATTTAGATGATTAAAACATGAGTGTTGCTACACCGAGTAGTGCAAACAATACGGCGCATCCTCGATGGATCAGGGTAAGGGGTAATTTTTCTGCGCTGAAGTTGCCGGCTATGACCACAGGAACGTTAGCGATAAGCATGCCTAAGGTTGTGCCCATGACTACCATAGCTAGGGCATCATACTTCGCCGCTAATACCACAGTGGCAATTTGAGTTTTGTCGCCCATCTCGGCGATGAAAAACAGAATGAAAGTGGCAATGAAAGGCCCCATTTTGTAGAAGCGGCTCTCTTCACAATCGACCTTGTCCGGGATCAATACCCACAGAGCGATCGCAAAAAATGAAGCGGCGACTAAGTAGCGGGCTAGTTCCGGGCTAATCAAGCCAACGGCCCAATTACCTAGCCAGGCGGCGCCAAAGTGGTTGATCAGAGTTGACAGAAAAATACCGAGAATAATTGCCGTTTTACTGCCTTTTATGTGGCTAAATCTGGCGGCGAGTATGAGGGCGAGCAGCTGAGTTTTGTCACCGATTTCGGCGATAGCAACCGTAAAGGTTGATGCGAGTAGTGCTTCCAAGAGACTTCCTTATAGGGGGGCAAAAATCCGAGTACAGAAAACCGGCCCCCCTTTTTTATGGGCGGTCACTGCACTCAGGTCTTGCAAAACAATATGAGTCATCACGTCATATTGTTGTGAGCACCATGGCGTTGTGGCCAAGTATGTTGACACTCACTCAATCTTTGCCTCGAAGTAAATCGATTCAGACAACAAAGATTGCTCGCTACTCCCCTGAAGTAGAGGCGAACATTATACATTTTGAGGGTCGAGTCGCAATCTCTGAGTTCTCGAATTGGTGATTTTATTGAGTGGAAAAACCTCAGGTAACGTAAGTGTTTCCCTCTTGTTGGAAACTTATTGAGCCAGTGTTCAAACTTGTTTACAGCTGCCATAGATGGCTTGCTCACTAGGTTTGTAGCTGTTAATGTCCCTAGCAGTCATTTTAGAGGAAGATCTCTCCTTCAAAGTCGTTCTAAATCTGACCTACCAAAAATGTAGAATAAAAATATATCAAACAGGACAATTTTGTGAATTTAAAAATGCTCGGCTCCATCGCTATCGTTGCGGGAACTGCAATCGGTGGTGGTATGTTAGCCCTACCTTTAGCTACTGCTTCCTTGGGTACATTACCCGCGTTTCTCTTGCTCGTTGTGATCTGGGGGATCTCCATCTATACATCTCTGCTGATGTTAGAGATCAACTTACGCACTGGAGTGGGCGATAACGTCCATGCTATTACTGGCAAAATTTTAGGGAAAGTGGGTCAGTTAATTCAGGGGGCATCATTTATGAGCCTACTGTTTGCGTTGACTATGGTATATCTGATGGGCGGCTCTTCTCTGCTCGAGACTCGCTTCGAGCCTCTGGGTATCACCATGAATAACCAGGTCGCTGTGTTGTTATTCACTGTCTTCTTCGGCGGTTTGATAGCAGTTGGGGTCAAATGGATCGATAAGGTTTCCCGCGTCCTCTTTACATCCATGGTCGTACTCTTAGTGATCGTGGTGGCCTTCTTACTTCCTGAAGTGGATATGTCTGCTCTGCTAACCAGCACAGGTAGTGAGATTGTTTCTGGTAGCGAACTGAACAACTTATGGTTGGCAGCTATTCCTATCGTATTCACCTCGTTTGGTTTCCATGTGTGTATCGCGACCATAGTGCGCTACTTAGATGGCGATGCCGTATCACTACGTAAAATTTTAATTATTGGTTCAACCATACCGCTTGTCAGCTATATTCTCTGGTTGATGGTGACCTTAGGCACTTTAGGTGGCGACAGGGTTTATGGCTTCGAAGGTTCATTGCCTCTGCTGGTCACGGCCTTACAAGGTCTGGCAAATTCAGAGATCTTGAAGCAATGTATCGATCTCTTCGCTAACTTGGCGCTTATCACTTCCTTCCTGGGTGTGACCATGAGTCTGTTTGACTATGTGGCCGAACTGACACGAGCTAAAGATGATTTTTGGGGTCGAGCTAAGACCTGGCTGATCACCTTTATTCCGCCTCTGCTATGTGCGCTTTATTATCCCGATGGTTTCTTCAAAGTATTAGGTTTTGCGGCCATTCCCTTGGTGATCATGATCATCTTCTTACCGATTGCCATGGCACTGAAGCAGCGTAAACAGAATCTGGGAGGTTATCAGGTCTCTGGTGGTACAGCTGCACTCGGTGTTGCAGGTGTATTAGGCGCTGTAATTATTACGGCTCAGTTACTGGTTGCGTTATAGAGTAAACGTCAACAGATTGCCTTTACACATGCTTTGTAAGGGATTGATTCAAAGACTGTCTTAATGGCAGTGGCATATGATAAGGTCGAGCGCGAATAGTAATATTTGGCTCGGCTTTTTATTGCCTGAGTTTTAGCAAGATGGCTAAATGCTATTGCTACATAAACAAGTACAAGCAAAGCAGAACAAGAATTACCACACTAATAATTAAAAAATGGATTTAACAAAATGAAGAAATGGCTTCTCACTGTCGCTGTAGCTGCCACTTTTGGCGCACAGGCCGACGAAGGTATGTGGCAACCATACCAACTGCCCGCAATGGCCGATGAATTAAAGGCTAAGGGATTAGAGATTGATGTGGAATCTATCTCTAAATTAACCGAATTTCCAATGAATGCCGTCATTAGCCTAGGTGGTTGTACGGCATCATTCGTCTCACCAAAGGGGCTGGTGGTCACTAACCATCATTGCGCCTATGGCTCGATTCAATATAACTCGACGCCGGAAAAAAACCTGCTTAAAGATGGCTTCCTGGCTAAGTCTTATGGCGAGGAGCTACAGGCTACACCGGGTTCACGTATCTATGTGACTGAAGCAGTGACGGATGTGACTGGCAAGGTCAAGAAAGGTTTAGAGAGCAAGCTTGGTCACGCCTTCTATCAGGGCATTGAGCAGAGAGAAAAGTCATTAGTGGCCGAGTGTGAGGCCGAAGATGGCTATCGCTGTCAGGTATACAGTTTCCATGGTGGTTTGGAATATTATCTGGTTAAGCAACTAGAGATCCGCGATGTACGTCTGGTGTATAACCCTGCAGCTAGTGTAGGCAAGTATGGCGGCGATATAGATAACTGGATGTGGCCACGTCACACCGGTGATTTCTCCTTCTACCGTGGTTATGTGTCTAAAGATGGCAAGCCTGCAGATTTCGACAAAGACAACGTACCGTACGAACCAAAAAGTTTCCTGAAGGTTTCGGCTAAAGGTGTGAGTGACGGCGATTTCGTTATGGTGGCAGGTTACCCTGGCCGCACTAACCGTTACCGCACAGCCAATGAAGTTGAGAACCAGTTCGAGTGGGCATACCCGGAAGGTAAGGTGCTGCGAGAGCGTTTCATCGAGATCATCAAGGAGACAGCACCTGAAGGCAGCGATGAGCGTATCAAGTATGAAAGCCTGATCGCTGGTTTGGCAAACTATGCCAAGAACTTCACCTCTATGATCGAATTTTACGGTAAGTCGACCATGCTTGATGATCGTAAAGGTCGTGAGTCTGAGTTGGCTAGCTGGATCAATAAAGATAGCAAGCGTAAGGTAAAATACGGTAAGACGCTGGCTGAGCTAGATAAGCTGATCGCCGAAGGTCAAGATCATCAGGCTCGAGATATTATCTTAGGTTATATTCGCTACACCACTATGGTGCCAACGGCGCGTAAGTTGTACCGTTTGGCTAATGAGAAACAGCTGGATGATATGGCACGTGAGCCTGGTTACCAGGAACGTGACATGATCCGTTTCAAGTCGAGCATGGAGCGTATCGACCGTCGTTATGCTGCCAGTGTCGATAAGGCAATGCTGTTTGACATGCTTAAGCGCTACGCCGTATTACCGAGTAGTGAGCGTATTGCAGCTCTGGACAAGGTATTTGGCATCGGCAAAAAGCTAGATGAGAAGAAGCTGTCTAAAACTCTGGATAAGATGTATGCCAAGACGACACTAGGCGATATGGATACGCGCCTGGCTTGGTTAGACAAGTCGGTTGCCGACTTTAACGCCTCGAACGATCCTTTCATTCAGTTTGCCGTGGCCATGTATGATACAGACATGAAAACTGAGAAGAAGGACAAGGAGCTGGCGGGTAAGCTGATGAAGGTGCGCCCTCAGTATATGGACGCGATTATCGCTTACAACACGCAGCAGGGTAAGCCGGTTTATGCCGATGCAAACTCAAGTCTGCGTGTGACTGTGGGTCATGTGAAAGGTTACTCACCTCAAGATGGTTTGAAGGCTGTGCCGTTTACGCGTTTAGAAGGTATTTTGGCTAAAGACACTGGCGCGGATCCATTCGATGCACCGTCTAAGCAGCTGGAGCTCATCAAGCAGAAGCAGTACGGTGATTTCTACATGAAATCTATCGACTCTGTGCCGGTTAACTTCCTGTCGACGTTAGATACCACTGGCGGTAACTCAGGTTCACCGACTTTAAATGGTCGTGCCGAGCTAGTAGGTCTGTTATTCGATGGTGTTTACGAGAGTATTATCGGTGATTGGGGTTACGACCCTGAGTCTAACCGTTCTATTCAGGTTGATAGCCGTTACATGCTCTGGGTGATGAAGTATCTGGATAATGCAGATAACTTGTTAGAAGAGATGGACATTGTTTATTAGCATTTAGCTACGAGGTTGCTAGTTTCTAGGAGAAAGTCCTAGGAGTTTGAACCTAGGTGCTCACTTCGTGTCGAGGGCTAAATGTTGAAGTTAAGCGGTCACTTAGATGGCCGCTTTTTTATTTGTCAGATAACAAATTTCAAATATCTTTTTGATTGGTTCATTGGGCTTAGCTGATGTTTGGTTAGTTTTAGGTAAGCCTAACTTCGTTGATATCTATCACCTGCCGTGGGCTTAAGTGTGAACACTTCTGTGACACGCTGTGGACCCATCCATGGGCGCTCTGCGGTTTCATCCTTGAAACCGAAGGTCACAGCCGCATTCACACCTGAGTGTTTATCTCTTCGATTTAAGCTTTGTTAGATAGGGGGGCCTTGTGTATCAAGGTGTTAGGTTCTTATTGAGAAAGGTGAGGATAAGAAAAATACCTAAATTTAGTAATTACCCCTAATTAGCTACGACCCCTTTATTTATATGAAGAGATCTTCCCTTTAAACCTGAAGGAAAAGCCTAAGGTTCACCTAGAATTTATGACGAAGCTCAAAGCCATGTTACCTAATGACTGCAAGCCCATCATCGTAACCGATGCCGGTTTTCGTATTCCTTGGTTTAAGCAAGTTTTGTCCCTTGAGTGGGATTATGTTGGCCGTGTCAGAAACCGCACTCACTGCAAGAAGCTGCAGAAAATGACTGGCATCCGATCAAAAATCTATATGGTTTAGCGAGTTCACGCGCCAAGACCCTGGGTACTTTTCACATGGGTGAAAAGGTAAGCTTTAAAACTCGCTTAGTCATTTTTAAACGTATCGCCAAAGGGCGAAAAGACAAAAATGCCATGGGCGATGATACTAGAAAAGACAAAAAGGTCTCGTGCCAGCGCTGCGCGAGAAAAAGAGCCTTGGTTACTGGCGACATCATTATGTGAGTCTACCGACACAGCTAAGAGAGCCGTTAAAATTTATGCGACAAGAATGCAAATTGAGGAAAGCTTTAGGGATGTGAAAACTGGCCTCAAGATGAATGATAGCGGCACTAGAATTGCGAACAGACTTGGCGTATTGCTACTCATCGCCAGCCTATCTCAGTTCATGCTGTATTTGCTAGGTTTAGCAGGAATTAGAACTTTGCAAAGCTTAGTGATGGCTCCCCAAGCATGCTATTAAATTCGTGGGGATCCCTCAGACTACGACCCCTTTATTCCAAACAGTCCACTATTGGCACCGAGCAGATTGCGTGCCTTATGGGTTAAAAGTGGCGCTACAAGCGGTTAACTCAGCCACATATAGCCATGTTATTCAGGGTATCAAATATATATTTGATACCCTGATTCCTACTTAGGTGTTATTCACTCCGGCAGCGAAGTTATTTTCCTTTATTCTTTTTATGTTTGTACCAGTCTTTTTTACTCTTACCACGACTTGAAGCCCAGTCTAAAATTTCAGGATAATCATGCGATAAATCCACTTTCTCTTTTGGATGTTCCCATATTTGCGGAATGATCATCGCCCAAGGTAAATTATCTTCTGTCTGGTAAAATTTATCTGTGCTTTTATCCGTATCATCATGATTTGAACCAAATTGTCTTTTCGATGCATACTTGGTTGGTCGATAACCAGGGAAATGTACTTCAATAACTTCACCATTACCCAGTTTTCGTGAAATATACGTATTATAAGGTGCTGAACCAAAAATGTTCTCATCCACTGGATTTTTTAAGTTGATGGTTACAGTAAACATTGCACCTGTAACTTTAGGACTATTCGGTTCTGTATTAGCAAATTTAAACCCATTTGGGGTCGGTAAAGCATCTTCAATGTCATCGATAATTACAAACATAGTCTGATTACCATCTGCAATCGGCGTTAATGGTACAGCATTAGAAACCGGCCCCATGGTTGCGGATTCGATATTCGTAATGGGGGTGTTAATACTGACCTGAAGTGCGTTTTTATATGACGCCCCTCTCGCAACCGGTTGAAGTTTAAGGATGATTTTACTTATCTGTCCATCAACTTTCGTCTCTATCGTATTATAATTAATCACAACATCATTAAAATCATAATCACCTTTACTGGGCCAAAAATCTTCAAAAGCCATTGTCCCCATCTGATTCTCCGCGGGTGAGTAAGCAGTGCTACTGACTAACGGCACTGGTACATCGGCCACTTCTAACGGAGAAGTATCATAAAGATTAACCTCAAGACCATCACTAAAATTATCCTTATCACTATCAGCATCGAGTGGGTCTGTAAGATGAAGATTAAGTTCTTCATTATCGGTCAAGCCATCACCATCGGTATCGGCCAGTATCGGGTCTGTTGCTAACTCATTCACTTCAACTTCATCAGATAATCCATCACCATCGGTATCAATTAATCCTGGGTCAGTGTTAAGTATGTTTACTTCATATTCATCTGAGAACCCATCCCCATCCGTATCCAATAAAGTTGGGTCCGAATTATAAAATATTACTTCCTCTAAATCGGTCAGCGTATCTTGGTCTGTGTCACTTAAAAGCGGATCTGAACCGTAAATAGTCACCTCTTCAAAATCATTTAATCCATCATTATCAGTATCTGGATCTGTCGGTGATGTATTTAAAATATCAGTTTCATCACTATTAGATAATCCATCTCCATCAAGATCATCTGGATTTACAACCGCTTCCTCAGTGGGATTATTCAATGTTGCTAAGGTATTTTCTAAATCTATTTCAGCTTGTGTTTGCTGTGTTTGTACATTCAATGCATATACATAAACATCACCAGGTAAACTTTTTTTGATCTTTTTATTATGCGCCCCAACACTAACATAGCTTTCAGAAACACCCACAGCATGGCCAAAATTATCCTGTGAGGCACCGTCTGCCGCTGTAAATGAAAATTGCTCCAGCCAAACATCACCAACAAGATGGAACAGAACAACGCTTCCTGATGATGAATTCCTATTTTCAGCGCCAATCACTATATGCTCGCCAACAATCGCGACTGAATTACCAAATTGATCGCCAGAAACTCCCGTACTAGCGGTTAGCTTGGCTTGATTAGTCCATACATCATCTTTGCGTTTATATACGTAAACAGCCCCCTTTTTAATCTCATTATTTCCATGGGGATTATTTTCCATCCCAGCACCAACAACCGCATAATCTTTAGAAATAGCCACTGATAATGCGTAATTGGCAGCACGAGTCACTAAGCCTCCTTTTAGTGTTGCTTGCTTAGTCCAAGTATCATCATAATCATCATATTTATAAATATAAGCAGAACCTTCTTTAGTCTTACCTGACTCACCATCGCCAATGATTAAATAGTCTTCAGATATACTAACAGCAGCTCCAAATTTTTTACTCTTGAACTCTGAGTCTGGAGTGATAGTGGTATTTAAGATCCAATTAGATCCAGTACGTTTATAAACATAAACAACACCATCATCATTCGAGCCTCCTGGCGAAGCAATTACCGCAAGATCGCCCGATATACTGACTGACTGACCGAAAAAATCATTGCTCGTTGTCCCCGGTTTCGTCATTTCTCCTTGCTGATTCCAGTTACCATTTTCATAATTAAAAATATAAACAGCACCAGTTTGTCCGCCTTGAAGCTCAGCACTAACAATGACACTCTGATCTGAAATCGCCACTGCACTACCAAACTGTTTAATTGCTTTCTGAGTACCTGAGATAGGGTTTAGGCAACTCGTCATAGTCCAAGTGGATTGATTTCGTAAAAAAATACACGCTTCCCCCTGATCGTTTTGTTTTCCTGGCGTTCCAACAACGATAAAAGACTCAGTAACAGCCACTGAAGTGCCAAAATTAGCAAATGATTTAGTTGCACCATTAGCAAGCTGGCCCTGCAGCGTAGGTTCAGCATTAAGAGAAAGATGCCAAAAGCTGATCATTAGCAATAAGATAAATAAAAGTACGTCTGAATATTTTTTTATATTAAGCATAATCGTTTACTCAACTAGGTAGTGAATATGATTAGTTTTATCTATTGGTAGCTCAAGCTCTGCATAACTATCGCCATTAATAACGACTACCATTGATTCTGCATAACTGGGGACAGGCAGCAAACTGGTATATTTCATCGCATTGTGAATTTCAGCTTTTTCTAGCAGATTGATCGGCGTATTAGTATCAGGATCCGTTGCTGAATAAACTGAAATAACCGTAAATCCTTGCATCTGACTAAAAGAAATATCAATTTTTACAGCTCTTTGCATATCAAACGTAAAGCCATCTTTAATTACAACATCGTCAAAAGATGGTAATAACACAGGCTCTGGTTCAGTATGTACCTCTACATCTGGTTCAGTCTCTTCCTCTACATCTGAGTTAGAACACCCCATAAAGAGCATCATAAACAACACTGCATAACAGCATATTATTAATCGACTTAGATTACCCATTGCTCGATATCCTTTTAGCAAATTTGAGTTAGTACTCGGTAAGCACAGCGTTTATAGCTTCACGAAAACCAATCTTCAATTCTAAATAGCAATGTTTAAGCCAACTGGAAAACATTAATGAACAAGATGTTAAGCTAAAACCAATAAGAACAGGAAGTCACTGTTGGCTAAAGAGAAAAGTAGCTGGTTTCAATGTGGAATGATGGTAAATTCGGTTTAGAAGTGTTCTCAACAAACGATAAAGAGTGTAATTTGCAATGCATATAGCAAAGTACACATTGCAATATTTCATAATGCAAATACTGTTACTTCCGCACAACACTAGGGACGAGTGACGGGGCTATCGAAGATACAATAATGTGGGATGTCCAAGTCACTTCAGGAACAAAGGGGCCGTAGCGAATTAGGTAGTTCTCATGATTAAAATTGTTTACAGGCAAGGTTAAATAAAGAACCTTCTTTTGAAGAACTAAGTGTAGATGCGGTTGCTAGCTTCCAAAACAAGGATGATTTGGCAGAGCTCACATGGCCAATTTTGTTCCATACAAAATTTGGCATTTCCTCCGCTGATCCATAGGGATATGGGAAATGTCTTAAAAGCGTCTGGAACGCTTAAGACCCTGGAGGTCAGACTGACTCTTTATGAAATCAAGAACCAGCGACTCGCAGAACCTTTTCAAAATAAAGAGTGCACAATACTCGCCGGAGAGGCGTTAGGTTACAATGAAGGGGCGACCTTCAAACTACACTCAATAAAACTCAGCCAGAAGCTAAACAAAAAATGAAACCAGCCTTCATTCCAAGGCTGATTTAAGCTTGATTAGCTCAGAAGCCGTCAGCTGCCTCATCTCTCCCTCCTTAAGCTCACCTAGCTTAAGTGTCTGTATCTGTATCCGTTTAAGATCTATCACCTTATAGCCTAATGCTTGGCTCATGCGGCGGATTTGTCGGTTAAGCCCTTGGGTGAGTATGATCTCAAACTTGTCATCATCAAGACGGGTCATCTTACAGGGGAGGGTAGTGACGTCCCGGTAGCTAACGCCTTGGGCCATGTTGATTAAGAAACTGTCATCGAAATTGCGATCAACTTGCACCTGATAAGTTTTGCTATGGCCGAAATCCGGGTGCATCAACTTCTGGGTTAATTCACCATTGTTGGTTAATAGCAGCTGACCACGAGAGTCCTTGTCTAAACGTCCAACAGGATAGAGCCTGGGGTTAGCTGGCAGTAGATGTAACACAGAGCAGGGGTCATCGGGCAAGAGACGACAATCTGTACCGACAGACTTATTGAGCATCCAGTACTGTTTAGACTCGATTCCCTGAATAAACACATCATCGAATTTGAGTATTTCTTGGCTGATAAAACCTGAGCCGCTGTCGATTAAGCTGATGGTATCTATATGGTTGGCGAGGCGTCCATCTATGGTGATATGACCGTCTCTGATATAACGAGTCGCAGCCCTGCGGGAGCAGAGCCCTGTCATGGCAAGGTATTTAGCCAGACGAATAGTGGGTTTCTCTTGTGTCATTGATCCGTGTCGTGATGGTGTAAACAGAGTTGAGTCGCAAGGTTAGCACCTAAACCAGCTTAACTGCCAACATGTTTCAAGGTTGGCAGCCTAAAGCTTAATACCTTTATAGGGGGCTACCAACCTGACATCTGCTTCTGTGACTCGACATCATGCTGCTTAATGGCCAACTTTCTGATATTTAGCGCCAGTAACACGCACCAGAGCATGGTGATATTGGTTTGTAACCACATATTTAGCGCTACCCAGCAGACGTCGCCTTCTTCATGCAAACAAGGGGCGAAGTCTAAGATGTTCCAGTCCAGTTGATAGATTAGGCCAGATGCACTGATAAAACCAAAGATGGCCAATATAAACAGGGGTCTTGAACAGATCTCTTTATGGGTAAATCTAGTGGAAATAGTAACTAGGTGTAGAACAAATGTGGCCAATAGGAAGCTGGTGGACACTAGTCTATGTTCGTCTAAATAATTAATGGGAAAGACGCCTATCAGCATAATAGACAGGCCGACCCAAGAGCCTGTGATCGATAAAAAGTGGCTAAAGTCGCCTAGCTTAAGCAAATACAGACCATACATGGCGAGCAGTATGCAAGAGCCTGCGATAATCAGTGACATGTTAAAGACATAGGCTAGAGGGGAGTGAACATAATCACCGAGTAAGTCTGAACGTCTGAAGAAGACCTGCATGCCGATATCTTGATATTCAGCCCAGACAGAGATGGAGATCCCCACCGATGTGACACAGGCACCGACTAAGATCATCAGTACCACTAATCTGTGTAGGTCATAATGGGTTGAATGTGTTTTTAATTCACCTTGCATCGGTTTTCAGCTTTTCTCAGTACGGCATATGGATTTTAAAAATAAAAAAGGAGCGCAGTAAGCTGCACTCCTTTACTTTTATCGACGTTTACAAATTACGTCGAAATTGAATATCCCTATCGTTTCAGCTAAATCAAGCTCTTGGGAGCAATATTAAGTTTAGCTTAACTGGATATCAATTTGCCCTATTTAAGCTGCATCTGCAATACCACATAAGTTGTAGCCGTTTTTAAGATGCATAGCGGGTTTAGCTGGCACGTTTACGGAAGATGACAATTGAGATAGCAACTAGGGCCAAGATCATGCAATACCAGGCGTGAGTTACTACTTCCAGTGGCGAGATGCTAAAGGTCGATGCGATAAGCAGGGCCTGAGCACCATAAGGAATAAGTCCCTGAATAATACAGGAGAAGATATCCATGATGCTGGCTGCACGCTTAGGGGTTACATCGTGTTTCTGTGCCAGCTCTTTAGCGATACCGCCAGTTACCACGATTGATACCGTGTTATTGGCGACACAGGTGTTAGTTAGGGCAACGATGCCTGCCATGCCTAATTCAGATGCACGAGTCGAAGCGCCACCTTTGGCCTTGGAGAATTTCGCGATTAACTTTTCAATTTGTTTACTGACGAATGCCAGACCACCTTGCTGCTGCATCAGTGCCGCTAGACCACCCACTAGCATAGAAAGGATGAAGATCTCCTGCATGTTGCCAAAACCTGTGTAGATATCCTGACCGAATTGGATGACGCCGTAATCCATAGTGGCCAAACCTGTGATACCAGCAAGCAGGATACCGATAGTCAGTACTACAAATACGTTCAGGCCTGAGACGGCTAATACTAAGATGGTTAGGTAAGGTATGACCTTAACAAAGTCTATCTCTTGAGCGGCCACATCGGCCTGACCTTGACCCGCGAAGGTGAAGGCTATCAGGGTAATAATCGACGCTGGAATCGCGAAAATAAGGTTCTCTTTGAACTTATCTTTCATCTCACAGCCTTGGGTACGTGTCGCCGCTATGGTCGTGTCGGAGATGATAGAGAGGTTGTCACCAAAAAGTGCACCAGAAATTACCGCGCCAGCCATCAGGGCTAGCTCTATCTGAGCCTCGTTAGCTACACCAAGTGCGATAGGCGCGACTGCAGCTATTGTTCCCATAGAGGTACCCATGGCGGTAGCGATGAAAGCTGCGATGACGAAGAAGCCGGGTAAGAGTAAGTTAGATGGCACAAGTGACAGACCTAAAGCAACAGTGGCATCCACACCGCCAGTGGCTTTAGCCACGGCAGCAAATGCACCAGCAAGCAAGTAAATCAAACACATGGCTATGATGTTTGCATGACCTATGCCGGCAATAAACGTCTCTATGCTCTGGTTAAGCTTCTGTTTAGAGATGATTAAGGCAAAGATAATTGCAGGCAGTATGGCTACGACGCTTGGAAGTTGATAGAAAGCAAAATCAACGCCCTGACTTTGAAAGTAAACTCCGGCGCCGATAAATAGGCCGAGGAATAGAAATAACGGCAGTAGGGCAACAAATGAGGCCGTTGGTGTATTGGTACTATTTGTTTGAGCGCTTGCTGAGGCATTGGTCGATGTGGTCAAAGTCTTCTCTCTTATCTAGTCACTTATTTTAAAACGTTTAGTCTTAAACTATTACTCGTAAGCTGGAGGGGTTCTAACTCAATTTCATCCAGTCACGTAAATGAACCATTAGTTCCCATGCCTCCTAGCTGGAACACGCTGTCTATTCCTGACCAGAATTTGAGTGAATTGTTAATTCTTAAGCTCAAAAGCAGTCGATATAAGCAGAATGGTCGATCTCATTAGTCGGCAGGATATGAGATAAATAGACGTCTGTCAATTTAGACGTCTAGATGTTTTTACTTCCATTTTGTTTTTACTTGTCCGCTCAGCATGCGTTTTCACTATCCCATTGTTTAATCAAGATTAATGACATGATCTTGGGACACATATTTTACTAGATAGTTATTGTTAACAAGATGTTGGGGAGAAGGCGAGTCTTTTGTTTATCTCTTTAGGCTCGCTATCTGGTTATGCTTATGGTATTTCCCCTGACAGGGGACAGCCTCAGATGGATTGCTGTAGATCACCTCAATAATTCTCTGTTGATTGTCTAGAGCACAGATATATTGCTCGCTCGCGTTGGCTGTAACGCTCAATATGAGGACGCTGAACATGGCGATGATTTAGTATTGCATGGGAACTCCGAAACCGATTGTGGACATCTGCATTTCATTTAATAGAAGTGAGTTAAAAGGTGCAAGCTCAAGCTATACAAGTGAGGGTTAACAACTTAAAATTTAAGCCTGAAAAATAAAGGGTCAAATAATGAAGTTACAAGAGATAGATAAAGTTGTATATCGTAAGCACTTGAATGTCGTCACAATCGCGCTGGTTACCAGTCTCATCTTACTATCCTTGGCTTTTGGAACTGGGCTCATTGCCTTGTTTGCTGATGCTAAGGACATGAGCGGTGAGGCGACTGGGAATTTTCACTTAAATTTACTAGGTGTTGTCATGGCTGCCATTATTTCTGTTGTGGTGCTTATGCAGGTCAAAGACAAACCCTATTTGGCAGAGGTCTATTATGTTTGGCGGCTCAAAGCGCTGCATAACCGTGTCTATCGTCGACTGAAGAAGATCAAGGCCGCCGCTGCTAACTATGATATCGACGCCTTGGTCATATTAAGTTTCTATTATCAGACTCAGAAACAGGTCTATCAGCTTGATAACAATACGCTTACCCTGAGAAAATTGGAGAAAGATATTAATGATCTTCAAGCCGCAATCAGTGAGCATAACCTGATCGTATCGATTGAGGACTTTAACGCCGAACTGCTTAACAAGTTTAAATAGGCTTGGTATTAGATCTTCATCGATGGCTTTATTAGAGACAGTGAAGCCTCATTACTTCTGAGGGATTATTTTTCCTAGAAAGGTATGTGACCGCCTAGAGCAGTATGTGATAGTAACAGAAGGATTTGGTCTAAACTTGTAGTTACTATCCATAAACCTCACTGTGATCTAGCTTATTGCTGACTAAGGTGAATCATGAAGAAAGCCATCATGGGTGTCACCATGGTAATCATACTGCTTGTGTGCAACCTCTTTGCCCTGCAAGTGAGAGCCGATCATGCTCTCGACATTGCCATCGTCGAATATCCCCCTTATGAGTTCACCCGAGACGATCCACAAGGTGGAGTCCAGTTCGATGGCATTTCGGTGAAATTGGTTGAGGAGGTCTTTAGGCGCATTGAGCAGCCAATAGCTTTTAAGGTTCTTCCCTGGTCCAGAGCGCTTAAATTGTTGAAAGAGGGCAAGATCGACGGCTTATTTGAGGTACTCATCAGGCCTGAACGGCAAGTCTATGCCGATTATAGTCAGGAGGTATTGATGCAGGAAGTGGTGATGCTATTCGTGGCGGAAGATTCTGATATTGAGTTCGATGGTGACCTGACAGCACTTAGTGATTACCATTTTGGTATGAGGAAAGATTTTAGTTATGGGACTATTTTCGATAATGCGGTGGAGACCAAGGTGATCAAGCGGGTGAGTGTCGATGTAGAATCTTCAACCTTGTTACTTAAGCTGTGTACCGGAGACATCGATATACTTATCGCCGAGAAAGATACCATTTTTTATGTCGATAAAGAGATAAAAACGATACAGAGTGGTTCGCTAAAGCGGTGTAAGAACATCAAGCGATTAACAAAAGAGGTGCAATCGACGCCGACCTATATGACCTTCTCTAAGAAGAGTCACCTTAGCCATGTCAGAGATAAATTTGACCAGGCTTTACAGCAGATGAAGCAAGATGGCAGTTATCTGCAGATCATCCAAGAGTGGAAACAGTCTAATATCGATTAGTTTGTAATATGACTTATGGCCTAAAACCTACCACAGAGAATGGTGGTGATCGATACGAAGCTACTAGGTATGGAATTATTAGACATGGAATTACTGAGTCTAAGGTGAACCTGTGTATGGCGTTACAGTTAAACATTCTCCTTCGACAAGATATGCTGGACACAGGCCGATCTAAGCAATGAAGTGAAATTCTTTACATCACCGTGATGGTTTAGTGCTTCTATGTATAGGCTCGCGATAAATTGGTTTCTTTTCACACCTTGGCTCTCTGCAATCTGATCTAACAGATCCCAAAACAGCTTTTCCAATGAGATGCTGGTCACATGCCCCTGGATTCGGATGGATTTCTGAATAGGCAAGTAATGGCTGGTGGGGTTGTCGAAAAACAGATTATCCATAACTTTGATTCGCACACTTGACGTTATTTAATATGTTGAATTTTAAGGTATTATATATCTTCATCGTCTTTATTACCATTCAGGGATGTGTACAAACTTTCTAATTTACTTAGTAACCACAACTTATGATTTATTATCCGGTTATGCGTGTTGGGATAAGATGATAATTTCAGGTTCTTGAGCAATGAGTTCAGGCATCTCTTTTTTTAGACGTTTGAAGTGTCCGGTATTTTGATGCTTTTCGAATGCAGCATGGTCGACAAAGCTCTTGATGAAAATGAAACGCCCCTGCTTTTCATTTTCTTGGTGAAGTTCATATTTGACACAACCCAGTTCATTTCGAGTCGGTTGAACTAAGCTCTTGAGGAGCTCAAGAAGCGCCTGTTCTTTGCCACTTTGTGCCTTAAAGCGTGTCAATACATTGATCATATTTGTGCCCGTAGTCAAAAGTTACTGCCGATAATGAAAGGGTGGGCTAATGTAAGTGACTTGACTGACGAAAGGGTAGCAAAGGGGTACTACATTTCAGTTAATTAGACTAAGTAACTTCTTTCTTTACAGCTCTTTGAGTCTGATCACTTTGTAAATGAACACTATTTTCAAGCTATGCTGGCCAGTGCGAAAACCTATCAAATGGAGTGTTTTTCGAACAAAAAACTGATAATCATAAGATTAAGTCCATCTTCTTGTTTACTTGCGCGTCAAAAATATGACAAATAATTGCGGTTTTATCAGGCGTATATCGCCCATCTTTTATATAAAGTAACGGGCTGTCGATGGCTTATCTATTTTGAGCTAGTGCTCTTTTTGATAGGGATCATAAATGATGGAAAACCTGCTGATGATAGCTGTCATATATTGAGTTAGACTGTGACCTTGTTTCGGGGGAAGGAGATATTGTGGAATTAGGTATTAATGAACTTTGGCTATTTGTCATTTCAGGCATCATGTTAAACATCATTCCCGGACCTGACTCTTTATACATCATAGGCCGTAGTGCCTCCCAAGGCTTTAGGGCGGGTTCGACCGCGGCTTGCGGAATAGCCAGTGGAACCTTAGTGCATATCTTTGCGGCAGCTTTTGGCTTATCTGCTATTTTGGCGACATCAGCGATGGCTTTTACTATCATCAAGATCCTCGGCTGTGGATATCTTATCTATATGGGGGTCTCTATGCTGCTCAGTAAAGCTGGGCCAGCGGTCAAAAATAGAGAACAGAGTCAGGCGCCATTGAAGAAGATCTTCTATCAGGGTTTTATGACAAATGTACTTAATCCTAAGGTCGCACTGTTTTTCTTAGCCTTCGTGCCACAATTTATTACCCATGATGCACCGAATAAAGCGCTCTCTTTTATTGTCTTAGGCCTGATTTTTAATATCAACGGCATGCTTTGGTGCCACTTTCTGGCCTGGTCTTCATCGTCATTGAGCCGTAAAGTGAAACAAAGCACCAGAATCTCTAATGTGCTCAATAGGCTCGCCGGTGGACTCTTCATCTGTTTCGGCATCAAGTTAGCGTTTAGCGAGCAGGTCTAGCTTTCATCTCACCTATTTTTGAGTCTATTGGCCTGAGTCACTACTGCAAGCGTTTATGTTTCTTGATTACTCTCGATTAAATACTTCATCGAATATTGCTTTGAGTAATTCAATTTTACTGGTTTCGCGTGGGTTGTGTTTAGACACCAGTGAAAGATTAAATTGATAACAGGCGCTATCTCGATGAATAATCTTTAGTTGTTTGGCTTCGAGTTCCTGTTGAATGTAGCTCAGTGGTAAATAGCCAATATAGCAGCCGGAGAGAATTAAGGTTTTACGGGTATCAAACTGATAAGCCTTGGCACATAGATTGAGTCGCTTTAACTGCTCTCTGCCCTCTGCATCTATATCGATGCCGGGATGAATGGCGGGTGTCTGCGTTAGCATCTCAAGGCTAATCTCATCATCTTTAAGTTGGAAAAATGGATGAGCATGGCTACAACATAAGTAGATGGGTTCGTTATAAATGGTCTGATAATCCAGCCCTTCGATCTGCTGATAACTGGGGAGTAATCCTATGTGGGCCTTCTCTTTAAGCAGGCATTTTTCGATGTGTTTCAGGGCTTCATTGTCGAGTACCAGATGCAGCTGTGGCTGAGCCTTATGTATCTTCTTCACTACCTCTGCTAGTTTTAGCTGCATACGTGTATCGAGCTGATCGGCGCACAGTATGATTAACTCGCCGCTCAACTCTTCACCTAAGTTATTAACGAGTCTCGAGAAATCATTAAGCGAGTCGAATAGTTCGATACAGGCATGGTAGATCGCCTGACCGTCTTCAGTCAGCGCGAACCCGCCGCGTCCTCGACTGCATAATTTGAGCTTCATGCGGCTCTCTAGGTTAGACATGTGCACACTGATGGTTGAGCGGGTCACCCCGAGCTCTGATTCAGATGCAGAGAAGCCACCATTCTCGACCACAGTACGAAAAATTCTCAGCAGGCGTAGGTCATATTCGGTGACAGCTTTTGGGATGATGGAGCGCTTACTGTTAATTTTATTGCTAATGTTTTTCAAATTGCCACCTAGTTAACCGCATATAGTTTTACAGACATAAAACATAAGGTTTATTGTTTTGTATTTAACCCGAGTTAAATTTGCTATTCAATAGCTATATGAATTTTTAGTACCAGTTTCATTTTTGGAGAAGAAACGGGTGCCATTGACAAGATGACAGCACACTGGAGTGATTATGCAACAAGTTAACGATTCAGGATTAGTGAAGCTCAGCTCTTACATAGATGGCCAGTGGAGTGATAGCCAGTTGGATGGTGGGAGTGAGAGATTCGATGTCATTAATCCAGCCAATGACCAAGTCGTGGCTCAAGTATGTAACGCCGGGATTACCGAGACGGAAGCGGCCGTTATTGCCGCAAAAAAAGCCCTGCCAGCCTGGTCAAAAAAATCGGCCAATGAGCGTGCTGCTATCTTACGTCGCTGGTTCAACTTGATGATGGAGAGTCAGGATGACCTGGGCCGTATTTTGACCTTAGAGCAAGGTAAGCCGTTAGCCGAAGCTAAAGGTGAAATTGCCTATGGTGCAGCCTTCATCGATTGGTTCGCCGAAGAGGGTAAGCGAGTCTATGGCGATACTATTCCGGCACCAGCCGGTGATAAACGTATTATCGTTATCAAGCAGCCAGTGGGCGTCGTCGCCTCTATTACGCCGTGGAATTTCCCTAATGCCATGATCGCCCGTAAAGCGGCAGCGGCTCTGGCAGCGGGCTGTACCTTCGTGGTGCGACCTTCACCGTCTACGCCGCTGTCGGCGCTCGCCATGGCCGAACTTGCCGAGCGGGCTGGCGTGCCAGCCGGTGTGTTCAACGTGGTTGTGGGGTTGGACTCATCCGGTATGGGCAAGGTACTGACTCAGCATCCGGACGTGTCTAAATTCACCTTCACCGGTTCGACAGCGGTTGGCAAAATATTGATGACCCAAACGGCCACTACGGTTAAGAAGGTGTCGATGGAGCTCGGCGGTAACGCGCCCTTTATCGTATTTGATGATGCCGATATCGATACCGCAGTCCAAGGCGCACTCGTGTCTAAATATCGTAATGCAGGCCAGACTTGTGTCTGTACTAACCGCATCTTCGTTCAGAGTAGCGTGCTTCAGGAGTTCACCGATAAGTTTGCCAGTGCGGTGGCCGAGCTTAAGATTGGCGATGGCCTGGCCGATGGCGTTAACTTAGGCCCGATGATCACATCACAAGCGGTCGATGGCGTGCATAAGCTCGTGGAAGAAACCGTCGCCGCCGGGGCAAAAATTATTGCCGGTGGTAAACGCAGCGCTGCAGGTAACAATTTCTATGAGCCAACAATCCTGACTGGTGTCACCAATGATATGCCCTTGGCAGCTAATGAAATATTTGGGCCTGTGACGCCAATTATCAGCTTCGATACCGAAGAGGAAGCCATTGCATTAGCCAACGACACCGAATATGGCTTAGCGGCTTACTTCTATTCCCGCGATATTGGCCGGGTGTGGCGTGTAGGCGAAGGGCTTGAATACGGCATGGTTGGTATCAATGAAGGCATTATCTCCAACCCCGCGGCACCATTCGGTGGGGTTAAACAGTCGGGCAATGGCCGCGAAGGTTCTAAGTATGGTTTAGACGACTATATGGAGATCAAGTATCTGTGTATGGGTGGAATAGATAAGTAACAGCTGAGACGACGCTGCGCTGGTGTGGCTGAGACGACGCTGCGCTGGTGTGGCTGAGACGACGCTGCGCTGGTGTGGCTGAGATGACGCTGTGCTACTAGGGCTATGCCCGTCGAACAGGCGAAGCGATAGGGCAAAGGCCGTCATCTTAGCTTTCGGACTTAGGGTTGAAAAAATAGGATTATAATAATGACAAACAGTAGCTTACAAGAACGAAAGGTTAAGGTTATCGCCCGTGGTCAGGGTAATGTCTATCCTGTGTATGTTGATAGAGCAAAAAATTCTGAGCTCTGGGATGTGGACGGTAATCGTTATATTGATTTCGGCATGGGTATCGCCGTGTGTAATACCGGTCATAGTCATCCCAAGATTGTCGCTGCGGTCAAGGACCAGCTGGATAAGTTTAGTCATACCTGCGTGATGATCAACCCCTATGAATCTGCGGTGGAGTTGGCGGAGAAGCTGACCCAGATTGCACCTGGACCAAGCGAGAAGAAGGCTATTTTTGTCACAACTGGCGCAGAAGCGGTAGAGAATTGCGTCAAGATAGCCAGGGCGCATACTGGCCGCCGCGGTGTTATTGCCTTCAATGGTGGCTTTCATGGTCGTACAAATTTGACCATGGCGCTGACGGGGAAAATTAGCCCTTATAAACATCTTTTCGGACCGTTTCCCGGTGATATTTTTCATGCACCATTTCCGATGGCATTTCATGATGTAGCGATAAAAGATTCACTAAAGGCGATTGAAAATCTGTTCAAGGTGGATATCGCCCCAAGCGATGTGGCGGCGATAATCGTCGAGCCAGTTCAGGGCGAAGGTGGCTTCTATGCCGCACCAGCCGAGTTTCTGCAGGCATTGCGTGCCTTGTGCGATCAACATGGGATCGTCTTGATCGCCGATGAGATCCAGACGGGTTTTGGCCGCACCGGCAAGATGTTCAGTTTCGAGCATGCCGATGTCGAGCCTGACTTGATCACTATGGCTAAGGGGATTGCCGGCGGTTTTCCAATCGCCGCGGTTGTGGGTAAGAGTGAGATAATGGATGCGCCTCTGCCTGGTGGCCTTGGCGGTACCTATGGTGGATCTCCTGTTGGCTGTGTTGCTGCACTTGCGGTGCTTGAGGTGATCGAAGAGGAAAACCTGATTCATCGTGCAGATCAAATAGGTCAAATTTTCAATGAGCAGCTGACTGCTTTGCAAGCCAGCTATCCAAACTTGATCGGTGAAGTGCGAAATCAAGGTGCCATGATCGCCATCGAGCTGGTTATAGACGGTGATAGCGAGCAGGCTAATACCGCCTTGACCCAAGCGATCATAGGTAAGGCGGCCGAGCATGGCCTCATTCTGCTTGCCTGTGGCTTCTACGGTAATGTTATTCGTTTCTTGCCAGCCTTGACCATATCTGATGAATTAATCTACGAAGGTTTAGAAAAGTTTAATCAGCTATTTAGTGCTCTTGCTCGCTAAACTGACATCACTTTGAAAATATAGTGAGCCGAATCACGTTTGGCTCACTAAGCTCCACTAACTCTAGTTTCAGCCGCTGTCACCTGATTCGAATCAGCTCTCATTACATCTCCCCCCTTCCTGGATTTTCTTATCGATTAATAATAGGCATTAGCATCCTGCGCTCGCTCACTTATTTTCTGATGTTGGTATTAGTATTAGTTGGCTTATTTTTTGCTGAAGCAAGTATCGAGTAGAGGTTATTAACAAGGAGATATTGAGTGGGTGAAGCTTGTGGTGTTAGTCAAACTATTGAAATTATAGATATGACTCAAGGTGTGAGTGATAGCGTCATTCAAAGTCAGCTAGTTCTTTTGCTCTGTGACTGTGTCGATAGTGGTGCATCGGTGGGCTTTATTGGTCCATTTTCTCAACGAGAGTCACAAGAATACTGGTATGGAGTGCAAGCAGATATCACTAAGGGCACCCGCTATCTACTGGTAGCGAACTTGAGTGGAAAGCTGGTGGGCACGGTACAAGTTTCAGTTTGCAATAAGGCGAACGGCTTGCATAGGGCAGAAATAGAAAAGCTGATGGTGCACACTTTAGCAAGGGGGCAAGGAGTGGCAAAACGCTTGATGCAGGAGGCTGAGGTGTTAGCTAGTACGCTTTGCCGGAGCTTGTTGGTACTCGATACCAAGAAGGGGGATATCGCAGAAAGCATGTACTCTAAGCTTGGATATGTGAAAGTGGGTGAAATTCCAGGTTTCGCGCTGAGTTCAACGGGCGGACTAGATACCACAGTACTCTTCTATAAAGAATTATAAAGCTGTGTTTAATTAAGGTCAGAAGGAAGAACATAGATAATGGTCCAGATTAGAGAATTTGTTGAAAGCGATTTTGAGCAAGTGCAGAGTATTTATCTTCAAGGGATCAAAACTGGTAACGCGACGTTTGAGAAAAAAGTTAAAAGCTGGCCGGAGTGGGATGAGGCTATGCTGAAGGAGTGTCGGTTAGTTGCAGAGCGAAATGGCAACTTGGTAGGATGGGCGGCCTTGTCTAGTGTCTCAAACCGTGCGGTATATGCTGGTGTCGCTGAGGTGAGTATCTACATCAGTAGTTCGGCTAAGAGGATGGGAGTGGGAACTAGTCTGCTACTTGAGTTGATTGATCAATCTGAAGTCGCAGGACTTTGGTCGCTTCAGGCTGGGATATTTCCTGAAAATGAAGCGAGTCTGCATATTCATAAGAAGTGTGGCTTTAGCGTTTTAGGCACCAGAGATAGGTTAGGCAAGATGAACGGCATTTGGAGAAATGTGACATTATTGGAGCGCAGAAGCCAAGTAGAAGGTATCGAAGTTTAGTCATAATCTCCCATCTGGCTCAAATAGCCATGGAGATATTTTAAGAAAACTTGCCAAGTCACTAAGTTCAGCGTAAAACTGCCCAAACAACCTAAATCTCTCTACTTTTAAAAAGAAACTGGAAGGCTGAATTTTGGACCATTTTGTTTGGAACGTCGACCCCGTATTGATCTCCTTCATGGGGCTTAAAGTGCATTGGTATGGTGCCCTATTCGCTACGGCTATCGCCTGTGGTTTTCAGGTGATGAAGCGCATCTATATCAAGGAGAAGCTGCCCGTCGAGTCGTTAGATAATTTGCTGATGTATTGTGTAATAGGCATTATCGTCGGCGCTCGTCTGGCTCACGTTATCTTCTATGACCCGTCCTATTATTTCAGTAATCCACTGAAGATTTTTGCCATCTGGGAAGGAGGACTCGCCAGCCACGGTGGTGGTTTAGGCGCAATTCTGGCGCTTTACTATTACCGCCGTAAGGTGGATATGCCCTTCCTATTCCTGTTGGATAGATTGGCCATAGCCACTGCAATCTTTGGTTTCTTCGTGCGCATGGCTAATTTCATGAACTCTGAGATATTAGGCCTGCCGACCAATGTACCTTGGGCAATTATCTTCGAGCGCGTCGATATGTTACCTCGTCATCCGGCCCAGCTATACGAAGCCTTCGCTTATCTGGCTATCTTTATCGGCCTTTGGGCAATTTACAAATTCACCGAGATGAAGCAGAAAGAAGGCGCTATCTTCGGCCTGTTCCTGGTACTTGTTTTCAGTGCTCGTTTTGCCATAGAGTTCGTCAAGGTTAAGCAGGCGGCTTACGCCGACGAGATGACCTTGAGTGCGGGTCAATGGCTGAGTGTGCCATTCCTCATCGTTGGAGTGGTGCTCTTGGTCATGCCTTACCTGAATAAGAAGGTTAAGGCTTAACCGAGTTATTGGAACTTATATCTATTGGTTTTAGAATCATCAGGCGTCAGAGACATGAGTTTCTGGCGCCTTTTTTAGCTTATACCTGTTTACCGTGTGGTTATAATCGCCAAAAACGATACATTATAGATCGTTAATTTACTGGTTAACATCTTAAAAAATGGCGATAAATAGTGTAGAATAACCGTCTCAAAGTCACTGACTGGTGACAGGTCTTCATCATTTTTTTATCACTGTTTTGTTCGTATTATTAATAAAAAGTTAACCTATACTCAGGTTTTCACTCTTAACCTATTACCCCATAAACGTAAAATAGAATTAGACTGGTATTACCGTCGTCTGAATTCTCACTCTTATTTTTTTACTTAGAGGACTCGGATAGATATGTCATACGAAATACTCCTGCTGGGAATCGCCCTGTTGATCGCAATAGGCATTCTATTGCATCACCCCTCGAAAACCTTAGGGATCCCCTCTCTATTGATTTTCATGGGTGTGGGTTTAGCACTTGGCAATGGTGAGTTTGATTTCGTTTACGATAACCTGGCAGTCACTTCTATGGTTGGCGCAGTTGCGCTGAATATTATCGTGTTTGTAGGTGGCATTAACACTTCAAATGAGAGCATCAAGTTAGCCTATAAAGAGGGTGGGGTGCTTTCGACGTTCGGGGTATTGTTCACCACATTGATCCTAGCGGCCCTGTTATATCCGCTGACCGAGTGGAGCCTGGTTATCTGCTTGTTATTTGCCGCTATAGTCTCATCTACCGATGCCGCCGCCGTGTTCTCAATCTTAGAATCTAAGAAGCTTAAGCTAAAAGAGAAGACTGATACTGTGCTCGAATTTGAGTCGGCGACTAATGATCCGGTAGCTCTAGTCATGGTGGTCATTCTCACTGGCATCGCTTTAGCACCAGAGAAGGCGATATCGGGTTGGGAAATAGCTCAGACTCTGCTGATCCAGTTAGGCGCAGGAGTCGTCATTGCTTATTTGGTGGGCAGGCTCGCGGTCTATCTGCTCAACACCATACACTTAGAGGAGTATGGCCTGATCCCTGTATTCGTGCTGGCGAGTTTTATCATCGCGGCCTATGGCAGCGATTTGGCCGGTGGCAACATCTTAATCGCCTCCTATGTGGTGGGCGTGGTGATAGGTAACGGCATTAAACGAGGAAGGGAGGTCAATAAGCACTTCTTCAATAGCCTCTCTTGGCTGGCTCAGTCGTTGATGTTTATCATATTGGGATTACAGATTTTTCCTCAGACTCTGTTCTCTGTGTTCTTCCTGTCGCTTATTCCTGCTGCTTTACTCATGTTAGTGGCTCGTCCCTTGGCGGTGCAACTCTGCTATCTGCCCTTTAGGGGAGCGAGCTGGCGCAAGCGTTTGTTTATTTCATCTATTGGTCTCAAAGGGGCTACACCCATAGTGTTTTCCTTAATTCCAGCCGCCGCTGGCGTCGAAGGGGCGATAGACCTGGTGCATATGGTGTTCTTTATCGTGCTGTTTTCGATAGTACTCCAAGGCGGCGCCATAGAGCCCTTAGCCAATAAGTTAAAACTGAATAAAAAAGTTAATTCTGCAAAGGAACAGATTAAAGAGAAGTAAATGATCTTTAATCTCTGTTTAGCTTGTTCACGTTGAATGAGCTTGGTAACCTGCGGTAATGAAAACCATATCTCTTAGTTACAATCCTCAGTTATCTTGGTGGCGCTCTCTTCTTTAGAGCGGCACATCTCATCATGTTCATTAGCCGCCGGATGGTAGCTAATTGATCTCAGTCATAGTGTCTCCGGTGGTGTTAATCAGGAGTCAATTATGCAAGTAAAATCAAATGTTAATCCCAAGGTTAAACGAGTCGATTCGGTCGAACCAAGCTGTTTGGATAAACATGAATCGGTTCAGGTCGAAGCCGATTTAAGCACGGAAAAAGAGAAAGTCCTTACGGGAGATCGTGCCACGGGTCAGTTACACTTAGGCCACTATGTTGGCTCCTTGCAGCAGAGAGTCAAACTGCAAGATATGTATCATCAGACGATCTTAGTGGCAGATATGCAGGGCTTGACCGATAACGGTCATCAACCGCAGAAGGTCGCATCAAATATTCTTAATGTGGTGGCTGATTACCTCGCGGTTGGTATCGATCCACTAAAGACCAGGATCTGTCTGCAGTCCGCCATCCCGGCTCTGGCTGAACTTACTATGTATTATTCTAATCTGGTGTCTATCTCCAGGTTAGAGCGCAATCCCACGGTGAAAAATGAGATCCAATCTAAGTCATTCGGTCGCAGTATTCCGGCGGGCTTCTTAACCTATCCTATCAGTCAGGCGGCCGATATCACGGCATTTAATGCCACTCTGGTTCCCGTTGGGGAAGATCAATTACCTATGTTGGAACAAACCAATGAGATAGTCAGAAGGCTGAATCATATAGCTGGCGGCGCCATCTTGACCGAGTGTAAGCCCCTGCTGAGTAAGGTATCACGTTTGCCCAGTACCGATGGTCGCAGCAAGATGTCTAAATCTATGGGCAACACCATAATGCTTAGTGCCAGTGAGCGGGAAATAACTAAGGCGGTTAAGTCCATGTATACCGATCCAGGCCATCTGCGAGTGGAAGACCCCGGTAAGGTGGAAGGCAACGTGGTGTTTACTTATTTAGATGCGTTTCATTCTGATATCGATTATATCCTTAGGCTTAAAGAGCAATATCGCTGTGGTGGGCTAGGGGATGGCACCACCAAGAAAATTTTGGAGGAGTGTCTGCAGGAAACCTTGAAACCTATTCGTGAACGCAGAGCTATGTTTATCGATGATAAGGCGCAGCTGATTGACATATTAAAGCGAGGAACCGAGCAGGCTCAGGAAGAGTCACATCGAGTGTTAACTTCCGTGAAGCAAGCGTTCGGTTTAAATCTGTTTTAATTCACTTAAATTCAATTAGATTGCTATTTTTATGAGAATGGGATTAATAGTCCCATATTTCCAGTGCCCCATCCGAGCTTAGGGTCATTAGCTGGCCGCTGGAGTTGATGGTCATATCGAGCACTGTGGTTCCGGCGGTAAAAACTGTGATGTTCCAGTGCTTCTTTTCCTTGCCTGTGTTTAGATCCCAGCTCATTATCTTCTGTTTTGAGCTAGCTGTGATGAGCGTCTTGCCCCGGTCGGCAAATAACGCTTGTCTAAAATAGCGATAGCGTCCCAGGAAACTTAATTGACTGATACTTTCACCAGAATGTGAGTCGGCTATGATGTGCTTATCTAAGACATCGGCGATAAATATCCTACGTTCGGCCTCATCGAAGCTAATACTGGTGATACGCTGGGCCAAGCTAAAGTCCTTAATAACCTGTCCATTGCTACTGGCCCAAATGAGTGCATGTCCATCGTAGGCTGACGACAATATTCGCTCGCCATAAGAGAGAAATTCAACATGACTGACAGGCCCGTCATGGAGCTGAAACATAGATAATTGGTTGCTTTCGAGATCGACTGTGATCACCGAACCTTCATTCATACCGAGTAAAATTCGCCTTCCGCTTTGACTCAAATACAGGCTGGAGATACTGGCACTACTATCAAAGCCCTGTGCAAGCCAGGAGACCTCGAGTCGGCCGCTTTTGAGATCAAATATCGATACTTGATGCTTTCCCGTTACCGCCAGATACTTATTATTTCCGGAGAGTGACACTAGGTAAGTGGGCTCATCGAAGTCTTCTACCTGCCATTGATGCAACAGAGATTTTGAGGCGTTATTCCACACCGATAACTCACGGGTGCGGCTCAAGGTGACTGCAAGCTTGGCATCCTTTGACAGTTCGGCATCGATGAGATTGTCTGCGACATATCGATGAATCGAGTCTGACTCTTGTTTGGTTATGGGTTTATTGCAGCCCACGCTAGTCAGACAGAGGCTAAGTAATATTACCGATAGAAGTTTCACATAGACCCCCTTATTAATGGTTATTTCTCGTTTTTATTCGCCTCTTTAGTTTGTCACATATGTATGGCCATTGTTAGTTGAGATTTTATTGAGTAAACACCTGATAGCATTAAAATTTATATCACACTTACTTATGTTGTTATTGATGGCCTGATCACGAAATCTGGTCAAATCTAATATTCCTCTCAAGTTTTAAAAGTGCATTGATTTTACAGGATATTTATTTGCTCAGCGTCTCATTTATGTCTTGGATGAATTGTTATCTTAGTTTGGAAACATAGTGTCGACAGCTTAGCCTGCGCGGCTCATTAATCTTGAAACCAAAGTGGATACATTTATGGAATTTCTGCTCTTCTGTCTCATTTTTTTTACCGCCTTTCTGGTGGCTTTCAAACCCCATAAACAGGGCATGGCTAATATCTGCTTGTTTGCGAGTATTGCGATGAGTGTATTGATCTGGTTACTCGGTACCTGGGATATGTTAGTACCGGCTGGGAACTTATAAGATGATGAAAATGAAAGAAACAACAGTGAATCAAATTGTGTCACTAGCGGCGCTGGCTCTGATTGCACTACCCGTGGGGATAGCTTGCATCGTGCTGGGTTACGGCCTCGGAGATAACCCATGTATTTTATGTTGGCAAGAACGTACCGCCATGGTGTTAGTATCCTTGATTGCAATATTTATCATGCGTTACGGCCTTAAACCTAAGTATTTAGGTGCCTTGGTCTTTGCATCTGTTTATGGTTTGTGGGCAGGCTACCGCCACAGTTCAAATCATATTCTTAGGGATATTGGTCAAGGCTTCGGTCCGGCAATTTTTGGTGTGCATACCTATGTCTGGGTCATGGTCGTATTCATCGTTGTCCTGTTGTTTGCCTCTGTGCTGTTGGTGTTGCAAGGAGATCGGCTTAGTGAAAAAGAGGATAAGCATCGTTGGACGGGCCTTAACAAGACGACTGTCATGGTATTTTTGGTGGTGATTGGCTTTAATATTGTGCAGGCTTTTACCCAAACGGGCCCGTTCCCTTTCATAGGGCAAGGCGATCCGTACCGAATGTCTTTCGATAAAGATAGGATCGTCTGGTCAATGGATCATTGGCCTAAGCTTTCATCCCTCTCTGCTCGTGGTAGTTACGCGATTGAGCGCCCCGACTTTGCCGATATGGTTTCCAGTAATACGCCAATATTTGCTAATATGGCGAGTCTAGCCGCCTCAGAGTCAGTGATCTTGCCTGAAGAGATAAAAGGGCTTGCAACCGGGGTCAGCTATAGTCCGACTCGTGATATGTACGTTGTTGTGACTAGCAACAACTGGGTCTATTTCTTAAGTGGTGATTTGAAAAATGTACTGGCATCAGTATTGATCGATGGCGCCTTCTCGGTAGAGATTTCTAACCTTACTGGCGTCGTGTTCGATAGTGATTCGAGCGTACTAATTATCACAGATCATAAGAGTTTTGTTCGTCTGGCCTATGATGAAACTGCAAAATTTGAAGATAGCTATTGGTTATTTATGGATGGTACTGACGGTGTGAAAGAGCTTAAGCGTAGCCGATTTGCAACGGTTAGAGCTAAGTATAACTACATTGGTAGTTTGGGGTGGGATGTACAAAAGCAAGAGTATCTCACTATCACTTTGCCAGTTAAGGTGCGTAATAACTTTATTGTTTCACGATTAAGTGGTGAAGATTTTGAACTCAATAGTGAAGCGAAAATAGGTAATACTGCTGGTGAATATCCTATGATCACAGGTTTAGTGGTAGCTGAGAATAAGGCGTACCTGCTTAATCACAGTGGCAATCAGATTTTGGTTATGGATATGGAAAATAATAACTTGGAAGCTGCAATGGATTTCTCTGAGATTGAAAACCCACAGGGATTGACTTTAGTTAGTGGGCAATATGTGGTTCTCAGTGGTGTCGAGGGTAGTAATAGCCTGACCTTTTTTAAATAACCTATCAAGGAAGATCATTATAATGAGCCTATGAAAATCGATTCATGGGCTCATTGATGACTAATTTTATATAAGTAGGAGGGTATTAGCTTTTATTTTAGTTTGTAAATCACTTCGACTCTGTCTCGAATGGTGACTTGGCCTTGTTGATAGCTTTCGGCTACGTCATAGCTAGGACCGGCGTTCATGCGTAACATCACAGGCTGAACCGGGCGTTGATCTAAGTAACGGATCTCCCAGATCCCCTGGATCTTTTCACCGAACCCTTCGGCGAGTTTCTTGGCTTTCTGCTGAGCATCCTTGATGGCTGCCAGACGAGCCTTATCTATATATTCCTCCTCCTTGCTTGTCTTGAGCGCTATGTTATTTATTCGGTTGATGCCCTCTTCGAGCGCCGAGTCTAAGATCTTATTGAGGTTGGACAGATCATCGACTGTGACAATTAATCTACGGCTTGCGCTATAGCCTGTTAACTCGGCGGGCTTGTCTTTCTGATAATGATATTGTGGCTGCAGGTTCAGGTTGGCGCTCTGGATCTTGTTTCTCGAAATACCAGCCAACTTTAAGCGGGCAATAAATTTGGCAACGGCCAGGTCTGAGCTGTCTTTCGCGGCCTTGGCAGTCTTCTCCTTAATTGTGACTTCGACATTGATCTCAGCCATATCGGCATCAACCTGGAGTTGGCTACTTCCCACCGTTTCCAAATGAGGGAAACTTAGCTCTGCAGCTTGAATGAGGGGAGAGACAAAGATAAGGCTGCTCGATACCAGTGCGGCTAAAAGTGTTTTATTCATGGTTTTCGACTCCAATCTTAGAAATAAAAAGTTAAATACGAGTTCTGAAGTTATAAACGCAAGGAAAACAGAAAAGGGTTTTATTTTTTATCTTTTGTTTGCTGCCATTATTTTTAGCGCTAAGGGAGTGCTGCCATAGTCATCTAGTGTACGGCTAGCTGAATTCCACCTATTTATGATTAATGCAACCAATGCATCAAATTGTTACCTCCAGCCATAATAGATTGTCTTTCTAAGGTTAGGATATCAATATGTTACTACTTGGTTGCTGGTTTGTTTGGTTTCGTTTTCTTTGACTATACTATGGCTAACGGTGACTAGCTGTATTTTTATCTGGGATAATTAGCGAAAGCTATGGAGGTGGTATGTATTTTATAAGAAGAAACCTGGTGTTAGGTTTAGCCATTGTCTTATGCTACCTAGCTGTCACCCTTTACACCGGAAAACTTGAAGATGTGTCCCTGTCTGATGAGGCCCATGTATATGGTACTGAACAGGCCTATGGCAGAGCCGTAGTAGATCACAGAGTTTCATTGTCTGATATTCGTGAAGTGGCTCAAGGGCAGATAGAAAGGCCATATGAAACAAAAAATATAATCACTATAAGTAGTTACAATGAGTTTTCCAGTGTGACTAATCCAGCTATGGCCGAGGTAGGTACAAATAATTTAGGCCGGGGTGTTAAAGCTAATCTGGCCAATACCAGTAGTATTAAAACTGGTGATATTAAAGGCAGTAATAACGTGAATACGCGAGCGAGTGTTACAGCTAGGCTCGAAGCCTTGAGGGAACTACACAAGGACCCTAATTACAAGGTCGAGCTTGAGAAGAGACGATTGTCCAGTGTGCTCAATACGGCTATCTTCCTCTTAGGTATTGCCATTATTTCATTGACACTTAGCGGGGATAATCAGAAGCGGGAGTTCGATGAGAAGATGATATTTTTGTCGGCGTTAATCTTAATCGATTTTGTGTTTATTGGTGGCCAATTCACCATGTTAATGCCCTTGATAGGCTTAGCCGTACTCTATAGCCGACAGTATTTAAGCACTAATTTTACCCCCCATCAGGAGTAGGTAACTTAAGTTTTGAGTCGCTATACACCACATTTTGGCTGCGGGAACCTGAGTATGGTTAAGTTGCCCCATGTTTAATGACATCTGTAAAATGTGACCCTGAACTATTTTCTAAAGCTTACTTTACCCAGAGTAAGCTAGCCCAAAGCGGCTTATCATGAAGTACTAAGATCAACCGCAGAATAACAATGACATCAATATCCAATTAGCGTTCCAATTTTTGTCCACTGCCAAGCAGAGATGACTGATTGGAATGCTTATTCTTATGGGCCTGTAACGTCGGCGTTAAACCGAGATCTGGCTTGCCTATATCTCCCTGACTATAGTCACATACTCCATCGGGGAATATATTTTCTAATTGACCCTGGTAAGCCTGTATGGAGACATTACCGTATAAACCTCGCTCTATGGCATCGCCAACAGGAATACGACCACACTTGAAGATACTGCCGGCCCAAGGGCCCCCAGCCTGTACGCGAATATTGCTGTATATGGGGTATATTTTGCTGCATTTTCCTAATGGCTTATTGTTCCATTCGCCATCCCACACATCTTCCCCCTCAAATTGTACCTTTCCCTGATAATCTATGCAGGCATCGGCTAAATCTGCGGGTTTGCTGGTGATAGGATCTTTATCTTCGGAGGCTCTTATGGCCAATAGCCATTGATCAAGAAACGCTATGCCCTTATCGATAGGAATATGATCTTTATGGGATATCCAAACCACCTGATTTTCATTGTGCCCTTGATATTCCTGGATTCTTAGCCGAGTTTCGAAGGAGGCTAAGGTGTGGTGCATATTGAGATCGTCTTCTAAATAGTGACGGATCTCCAAGATAGGAAGCTCCGCCTTACCTATGAATATCTGTCCATATTTATAGCCATTGACGATCGCTTGTGGATCGGATGGTTTTCGTTTAGCAATATGGGATTTCGGCTCCGTGATATTATTGCGACTCCACAGGCTTAGCCAGATGGGGAACTTCATGCCAAAAGGAGTAAATGCCGTTTCTTTACGCATTTTATCTTGTGGCACCCAGGAACCGATATACTGATTGAGGTGAATGAACTCTTCGATGTTGATATCTCCCCTCTGCATGGCTCTCAGGCCATACTGAACACCCTCATTACCCCAAGTTGTTCGTGCAAATCCATGACGATCAGTGCCATAAATCTGAGCTAAATCTTGCCAATAGGTCCAGTTAACCTGCTCTTTTACCTTATCGGAGAAGTAAGGTTTGACGAAACCTTGCTTAGGGTTGTAGAAGAAAGTTGCGGCGATGAACCAAGAATAAACACACTCGCTGCTGCCATTGGGCATGGAGGGCCAGGCACCTGCAAACAGTTGATTGAGAGGGACTAAGAAGGTATAGGGATGGTCGAAACCATTAATACCATTCATACCCTCGATATTTTCTCTCTGCTCCCAGTCTTTCCACTTACTATTAGCGTTATCTGTGACGTTAAAGTAGTGCTGTAACAGGTCGCAATCGAGCAGGAATATCGATTGTGACACCATATCCGGAAAGCTATAAATTGGCATTAACCCATCT
This sequence comes from Shewanella sp. YLB-07, assembly GCF_009377275.1. Taxonomy (NCBI): domain Bacteria; kingdom Pseudomonadati; phylum Pseudomonadota; class Gammaproteobacteria; order Alteromonadales; family Shewanellaceae; genus Shewanella; species Shewanella sp. YLB-07. Next base: position 99,628 of record NZ_VOQB01000004.1, read on the forward strand.
AAAACCCCAGTGCTGTTTTGAGCGATAAGGTATTGTGCGAGTCCGCCACCCGAGCCGCCAATGCCTAAGGTATAGAGGGGATCGCCATAGAGGGAGGTGAACTGTGCCTTGACTCTTCTAGCTGTATCTTCGGCGAGCAACATGTTATAGCTGTAGCTGGTATTGTTGCCACTGGAGGCTATGACGGCGTAGCCTTGTCTGAGCAAAGTGAGGCGTCTGTTAATGAGGCGTTCAGCCCCCATACGTCCCTGTCGAAAACCTATGCTGGCTCCGCCTTTGAATTGATAGATGAGCTTATTATTCCAATATTGCTTAGTGTCTCTGACTCCTAAGCTGGTCTCGGACACTAGCATGGTGAGAAAATAGATATAGCGGTTGATGCTACCTCTCTCTAAACGGAAGATCTCCGGGACTGGCTTACCGTCGATCTCAGTTGTCGCAATCTCAGCCCTTGCTGGTGGGTTGTCGAGATCGTAGGCTCGTATTTTATCTGTGCCTGTTAAGGTATAAAAATAGTCTATTCTTGAGGTGACCATACAGTCTTTGCTATAACCAATTATCTCGTCGTTTTCATCGTAAACTGTGACGCCATAGCCTTCTTGATTATCAACAAGGGGCTGACCCAAACCAGCATCGATTGTCATACAGTAGAAAGGGTATTGGCGCTTACCTGAGTAGAGACTATCGGCTGGGCCAACTTCACCGAGTTTGATTGGGAAAGGGAAGGTTTCTCTGGGTCTTGGAGTGAGGCTTATGTGCTTATCTACCTGTAAAAATAGGTTTTCTTGATCCATAGGCGCAATGGCAATGACCTGACGTTTTACCAGGGGATCTTGCCCACAGGCGGTTAAAATGCTTGTTAAAACAAATAATAATATCAAGAGTTTTCTGCTCATTTCTAACTCCCTTCCTTATGTAGTTCTCCTCTTAAGTCTTGTTCGATTCGATAAAAAAGCAACAATTATGTTGAAAATAGTTTAGAAAAAATCTAAAACAAAATTCACAAAAATAGTGTATATGAACGCAATATCTTTACGGGGATAGGGGCTCATATTGCGAGCCCTTTGGTGACGGGGCGTAGAGGGGATCAGTAACGGAAATGGTTTATTTTTTCGTTGACTTCGTCTACCAGTCTGGCAGAGCTGCTGCTTTCCTCTTGGGCCGAAACCGCTCCTTGAGCCAGAGATTCGGCGGCGTCATTGATGGCCACTATGTTGCGATTGACCTCCTCTGTCACTGCTGCTTGCTCCTCTGCCGCACTGGCAATCTGATGTGCCATATCCTGAATTTTACTACTCTGATTATTGACTTCATCAAGTTCAATTACGGCTTGCTTAGCATGGGTTAGGCAGGTCTGACTGAGTTCTCTGCTTTGTGACATGGTATTCACCGCTTGCTTACTCTTGCTGCGCAGGGAATCTATCATCTGTTGGATCTCGTCGGTAGAGTCTGCGGTTCGGGTTGCTAAGACTCTGACTTCGTCTGCGACCACGGCAAATCCTCGACCTTGTTCGCCGGCTCTGGCGGCTTCAATGGCCGCGTTGAGTGCTAATAGGTTGGTTTGCTCTGAGATATTGCGGATCACATCTAATATTGAGCCGATACTCTCGGTTTGTTTTTCAAGATCGATTATCTCATTGGATGCATGGTTCACATGCTCGGACAGAGACTGTAATCCATCGGCGTTGGCTTTGACTACCTCCTGGCCTCTGGAAACAGATTCCTGAGTCGTAGACACTGAATCGGCCGTGACCTGAGCATTATCGGAGACGCTGTGGGCGGTCGACGACATCTCATTAGTTGCGGTAACGACTTGTTCTATCTCCATCTGCTGCTTGCTTATCTGCTCTCTGCCGGACTCAGACAAGGCGGCATTGCGCTCGGAACTCAGGGTTAGCTCGGTCATGCTGTTGGCAACATCAGAGACGATGGAGCGAACATTAGCAATAAAGGTATTGAGGTGTGTGGCAAGCTGGCCTGTTTCGTCGCTGCGTTTAATTTTTATCTCTTGAGTTAGATCGCCACCAGACTGGGTCAACTTGGCGACCACATCAACCAACTCACGAATGGGGCGGTTGATAGAGCCGGACATAAACCAGATGAGTAGCATGCCAAAAAGAGCTGAGATAAAGCCCACGACGAGTTGGCCGTTTAGGTTAGAGGCAAAGCCTGTTTCCAGCTGCTCGACTATGTCATAAGCCTTGCTCAGTGCCAGTTCTTTTGGCACCTGTATTAGTATTTCCCATTGAGCATTGGTCCCAGTCACCGCAAATGTTTTACTGGCGATGATACTGGTGTCACTGATAGATGTTTGCTGTTTCTGTCTGGTTGATATCAGGCCGGTAATGTCTGTATTAGTGGCGACCTTACTGATGTTGTCCTTATTGGTACTGTCGGCACTGACGAGCCCTCTGGGACTGAGTATTATCACCCTGGCTGCGCCGCCATAAAGATTTTCGGCCGCTTTAGTTGCCAGTTGCTGCAGGAAGTTGAGTGAGTAATCGACCCCCACCATACCAACGTAACGACTGTTACGAATGAGAGGTGCAACAAATGAGCTGAGTAGGGTATCTACCCCCTGGACCTTATAGGAGGCGGGATCGATAACACAGGGCGCACGACTCTCCATAGGGCACAGATACCACTCGGAGTTTCTCACTCCGGTAGGAGTTAATTTTTCGGTGTAGAAGTCACTCAGAGGCTGGATATCGATCTTACCCGAGGGCGAACGTGTCCAGTAGGGGGCAAACTTTCCATCGGCTTGTGAATATTTATTGTCAGTATTATCAGCATCTGAACCATCGAACTTATCGGCTTCCCAACCTGTATAGATACCTAAGATGTCGTGATTATTTTCCACTAAATTCTTTAGCATGCTGTTGACTTGGGCGCGACTAAGCCCTGGTGCTTCAGGGAACAAGCCGCCTGCAACTGAGGTGGCAATATCCATGGCATGGTCGAAGGCTGCATTGATTTTCAGCGCCTCTTGCTGCGCCGATAAATTAATATTTTCAATGACTTGTTCCTGAGCCTGATTGAGTACGCTGGTGTGTACTTCATGGCGCAGTGATTGATTCGACAGGTAGCCATAGCCTATGATTGCCAAGGTTACCGCGAGTAAACTCGCGGTACCGAAGAGTAAGATCTGGTGTCGGATACTGGAAAATTGAATCATTGTGGCCCCTTGGATAAAATCTATCCTTTCAATACTAGTTCACTATCTTGAATTCGGGGCTTGGAAGGGAAAAATAGCATTAAACCAACACCTTTACCTTGTTTCTCTGGGCTGGGTAGGCGGGAAAATGTGGGGCCTGGTTTGTATTAAGCCACTAGTCGTTTCGAGTTAGCCGCATATTCTGTGGACTGCATCTCCTGTAAGCGGCTGAAAGTTCGTCTGAACTCGAAGCTCAATGCGCCTTCACTGTACAGTTCCTCCAGGGGGACTTCGGCTGACAGGTAGAGATTGACTCGCTGATCGTAAAGCTCGTCTATTAGGGCGATAAAGCGTCTGGCCGGGTCATCACCCACAGCATAAGAGAGTTGACGTTCGCCTGTTTCGGTGGCGATAGCGCCATCTTCTGTGCCCCTGGCGCGGATCCAGGACTTGGGGAGACCGCCGAGCACGGGAATATCGCTGACAAACAGGGTATCGAAGCGACTGGCCAGCTCAATATAGTCCAGCTGAGATCTGGGACCGTCACATAAGGCATCGAAACTAAACCAGGCCTGATTATCACTGACCTTGATGACTGGAATACTGCGGCCTAAGATCTGTATCGATTCATTGCTATAGGTGTTCTCGTCAGCTTTCGAGCCAAATAACTCATTAAATTTTGCATGCTGAGCCAAGAAGTAGATCTGCTTAAATTCCAGGGAACGCAGTCGATGATCTTCCTTGCCATCTAAGTGAAACTCGGTGCAGTGGGCCTGTAGCAAAGCAATCGTAGGCAGGAAACGGTCTCTCTGCAGCCCGCATTCATAAAGGCGGGGGATAGGTATGTTGGAGGTGGCGACTAATATAACCCCTTCTTTGTATAGCGCCTCGAACAAGGTACCGAGGATCATGGCGTCACCTATGTCTGAGACAAAAAACTCATCGAAACAGATCACCTTGCACTCTTTGGCAATGTGTTTAGCGATGCGAACTAAGGGATCTCTTTTACCTGATTCGGCTAACATGTCTTTATGTATCCGCGCCATAAACCGATGAAAGTGCAGCCTCAGCGTCAGCTCATCATCCAGTGCGTCGCAGAAAAGATCCATTAACATGGTCTTACCTCGGCCCACATCCCCCCAGAGATAGACTCCTTTAATTGAGTCAGACGGGTTTATGCCTTGAGGTGTGGTGAGTTGCTCGAACAGGGTATTGAGTAAAGCCACCGCCTGCTCTTGCTGAGGGTCGAAGCTAAAATCTAGCTGAGTGAGTTTCTGCCGATATTTAACGAGAGGAGAGAGGCTCATATTGACTGGATATATCGATTGGGGTGGGCGCAAGTATATCAGTTGTGCCGTTTTAAAGTAGGGACAACTGATATGACTTGATTCTGTTAATGTTTAGCTCTTATATCGATTGGCATTATCTGTTATCCGATAGCAGCTGAGCTACTCAAAGTAGCTTAAGGTTCAACCTTTTCAATGTGCCAGTCGGGTAATTTATCTTTTAGATCGCCACTAATTTTATCGGCATCGCCTCTGAGTAAGATGTAGGGAGGTGAGTCGAAAATAGACTGAGACATCTGCATTAGCTGCTTGCCGGTCAATTCTTTTATCTGAATCTGAATATTAGCTAAGTCTTGGCTGCTGCGTTTGAGTGTCAGTTGTTTAATATACTGTATCTTACTCGAGTACTGGGACTGCATGGTTAGCGTGTACTTACTTTTTTCATAGGTCTTCAACGCCATTAGCTCGGCGCTTGTAACTTCTTGTTCGGTAGTGAGTTGAAGGTGAGCTAAAATACCAGCTACAAATGCACCTGTGTGTTGCAGTTGTGTGCTGCCATAATATTTGAGTGTACGCGACTGAGGGTTATCGAAACAGCGGCCATAGATGCCATAAGTCAGCCCTCGTTTTTCTCTTAAGTCGTAGTAGAGGCGACCGGAAAAACTGCGACCTAACCAATCGGCGAGTAACTGGCAGCTTAGAGGATGGCTAGACGAGAAGTCATTCTTCATTGTGTCAGAATTAGAGCCAGAACTCGAAGCTGAAAGTGGCAGTCTATATCCCACTCTCACCTGCGTCTGCACGGCTCCAGGCGCATCTATCAAGTAGATTATCTTGTCTGTGTTGATAAAAGACTCTGCAGCTGTATCTGTCGCTTGTGCTACTTTGACTAAAGCCGCAGCATCTTCTCTTCCTGCATGCCCGTCTTTAGCTGCAACAGGAGAAGACCTGGTTAACAGTTTAGCAAGCCGCTTAGCCTCTTCTATTAAGAATTCCTGAGTAAGAATATTGGATTGGGCAAGATCGGATACTCGATGATTCGCGGGCAGCGACATAAACAGATGCCATCTAGCGCCTGCTCGCATCTCTCGCTGTAGCTTTGATAGCCTGCTAAGGCTTAGCTCATCTTGCAGTACTAAGTTGTTGAGTGCCTGATTATAAGGATGCTTATTTCCTAATATTATATTGGCCCATACTTTATCAATTTCTGCACCGCTATAGGCATTGATATGCTTATTGAGCTTTAGCTTTCTACGGACATTATCGATATCAACATGCTCAAATGCCGAATCCTGCCAACTATCATTGAGTATGCTCAGTGATTGTGGTAATTCCTCAGCTGGGCAGGCCATCTTTATGCTAATGCTGTGCATTCCCGCTCTTATTCGAAGGCTCTCGATACATGAGATTGGATGCTGAGACGCTAACCAGATTGCGCGCTCATTGAGTGCGGTATTGAGAATATCTATGTTATTAAAGGGCTGGTCTGAATTTATCAGTACCAGCTCGACATAATTAAGCTCTGATGGGCTAGGCGGGAAGAGGTGCAGGGTAAAATCAGTCGTCAGAGGATGAACTTGAGGTGCCCATGACTCGGTACCCGAGTTCAATTCAGGTTTGACTCTATGTAGCTGCGGCGCTCCTTCGAGTAGGTTAAATGTCGGTGTGACTGGTGCTTGCTCGTCGGTGAACACTAACTTGGTCTGTTGGCAGCCTAGAAGCGGCAGTAACAGCAAGATGCTAAGCAGGTATCTTGGCGAGTTAATGCTATGTTTATTAAAGCAGATCATAAGACGCTATCCTCTAAGCTGTCGGTTAGCCCACCGGGAAGCCATTCCAGTAAGGTTTTACCCCATCTGATATACCAAGGTGGTAGCAGGTCTAGCCTGACATAGCCATGATTAAAGTAGCGACCGGCTACCCTCTGCATATCGGCCGTTGTCACCGCATTGATGCGTTCCCAGGGGCCAGTTAGAGGAACAAGGCGATCTTGAGGTAATGTTGCCGATAGGGCTCTTGCTAATGCTGAAGGGCTATCGACTTGCCTGAGTTTAAGGTTGAGCCATTCGGCCTTCAAGTGGTCCAAATCACTCTCGCTTATTCCTTGGCTACTTAGCTGATTTATCATCTGCTCAATATTCCCCGCCAGCTTGTCTAGGGAGGTCTTTGCCCTCGGCACTATGACCAGGTTGGTGACTCCCATATGCTCCATGGACAAGGGTATCGAGTAGGTGAGTAGTTGCTCCGGATCCTTCAAGCCACTCTGCTTGATGATGCTATTTCGATTTTGAAACAGGTAGCCTTCGAGTAAAGTGACGGCGGCGGCATCGCGATTAGCTTGTCCTACCGTATGCCAGGCAAGCAGTAATGCGGGCCAGGGACCCCGGTTATCGACTATCTCTGCGCGAACAGATTTGTTGTCAAAAATGTACTCTTGATGAGCGTTAATGGGTGTGGAAGCTTTAGCCCAGTCACCGAAGAGTGATTGAATCCATTCTGTGGTCTGCGGCGGAAGGCCACCGACTATGCTGAGCTGCATTGCGTCGGGGCGATAATGGTTTTGATGGAACTGGTTCAGGCTGGTTGGCGTCGATTGCGCTATATCTTGTTTAGAGCCGATGACCGCGTGTTGATAGGGCGTGCCTTGGGCTTGCTTTAAGAGAAACTCCATCGCTTGGCGTACATAGGGCTGATTATCTATGCTGGTAGCCATCTCCTCTAACACGGTCGCCTGCTGATTTGTGACTGTCTCTTGAGTTAAGGCTGGGCGAATGAAGCGGTCGGCTTCTAGCCATAGGGCGAGCTCGAGTGCTGCAGATGGAATAGTCAGATAGTAGTTGGTGAAATCGAAGAAGGTGGAGGCATTGAATTGCCCACTGAGTGAACTCATCGTCTGGGCGTAGCTGTCGCCGGGGGCATTTTTACTGCCCTTAAACAGCATGTGTTCAAAGAGATGCGCATAACCGGTTTGTCCCGGCGCTTCATCCCTGGAGCCGACACTGAACTGGCTGGCAATAGACACACTCAAGGTGTTATCCATGGGGAGTAATCTGATCTGGAGCCCATTGTCTAACGTTTGGTAACTGATCTTCTGCTCTAGATGGTAAAGAGGCGCAGCCAGCTGCTCCAGGTTCAACTCTTCAGCCAAGGTGTTCGGGCTGATAAAAGCGTATAGGCACAAAGAGTAAGCTAGCAGACAATATTTTAGACTGAATTCCGTTTTCATGTTATCGCTTAATCTGGCTGTTATAGGCTATTTTATAACAGCTTTTTATCCAGTAGATCTAGCCTTCTATGCTGAACTCCAGTTTATTTCAGCCTCAATCGCTTAGCTAAGCGGTGCAGATTGCCAGAGTCTAGCTTTAACTTGCGGGCTGTGGCGGCCCATTGTCCGTTATTTTCGGCTAATGCCTGCCTGATATATTGAGATTGAAATTCGTCAGTTGCATCTTTTAGGCTGTTATCGCCTATATGAAACTTGTTGATCTCCTTGGTGGTTTGGCGGGAAACTCTTGGTTCATCGGCTTGGGTTATTGGCTCCAGATGATGAGGCGATATCTGACATAGTCCACCGCGAGATTGCGCTCTAGCGAGTACGGCCGCTCGATGAAGGACATGCTCTAGCTCTCTGACATTACCAGGCCATGAGTATTGTTTGAGCTGGCTCAGGCTTGCCGGGCTTAAACTGAGATTATTAATGCCTAGCTTCTGCCTGCACCTCTCTACAAAAAAGCCGCTCAACAAGATGATATCATTGCCTCGCTCTTTCAGCGGTGGCACCATCAAGGGGAAGACGCTGAGTCTGTGGTAGAGATCGGCTCTAAATCGTCCGGCTAACACTTCTTGCTTTAGATCTTTATTGGTGGCGGCAATAATTCGCACATCTACCTTTCGACTGCGATCATCGCCTATCTTCTGCAGATCGCCATACTGCAATACTCGAAGGAGCTTGGACTGTAAGGTGAGAGGTAACTCGCCTATCTCATCGAGAAACAAGGTGCCCTTATCGGCGAGTTCAAACTTGCCACTTCGATTGCTTATGGCACCGGTAAACGCGCCTTTTACATGGCCAAACAGTTCACTCTCAGCGATCGATTCAGGTAAAGCCGCACAGTTGAGGTATACCAGTGGCGTATCCTTACGCTCGGAGCCCTGGTGTACTGCCTTGGCAACCAGTTCCTTACCTGTGCCCGTCTCGCCTAAGATAAGCACGTTGAGATCTGTGGCGGCGACCATTTCAATCTCATTGTGGAGTGATTGCATTATCTCGGATTGAGCTATGATCTCCACATCTGTATTGGTGTCTATGCCTAGCCGCATCGCAGGTAACGAGTCTTGCGATTGCACCGCAAGTTTCTCTAATCTATCGATCATCAGGGCATTACTGAGTGAGACTGCGGCGATGGCACTTAAACTTCTAAGCTCACTATTGGAAAACTGATCAAATTGGCGGGGGTCGAAGCCATCTATGGTGATGGCGCCGATAAGATTTTCATTAGCAAACAGGGGGAGACCGATACAGGCATGGACCTTAAGTTCATCACCTTGATTAGGGATCAAGCCGTCATAGGGGTCGGCGAGTGTGCTATCGGAGGGAAACCTGACAATATCCCCTGCACGAGCAATGGCTTCTAATCTTGGATGTTCATCCACAAGGAAGCGTCTTCCCAGTACATCGGCATTGAGTCCATCTATGGCTAACGGAGTAAATTGCCCGCCCTGAAAGGCGAGTAGCGCCGCCGCATCACAATCTAGATTCTGCCTTATGGTATCGAGCAGCCTGGAAAATCGATCGCGGTTGGACAAGCCCGAGGTAATATCCAGTGCTATCTGTGTAAGTTCGGTTTGACTCAGTGCCATATCTGCTCCTAGGGATCACTTGTGGTGATATTCAGTTGTTCTCAGAGCGTGGAAACTACTGAGAACAGAGGCTAATAAACCGAAGGGTCATCCTTGTTAGGACGAGTCTTGAAGCGGCGATGTAGCCACATATACTGGCTGGGTTCTCGCTCGATGATCCCTTCGATGATCTTATTGCCTCGCTTAGCATCTGCAATCTCATCCTCACCGGGGAAGTTATCGAGGGCTGGCATGATCTCTATGGTGTAGCCTTTATCGTCGGCGTTACGGACCACACTGAAGGGCAATACTTTAGCCTTGCCCAAGCGAGCCAAGGTGGTGGCACCTGTGATAGTTGCCGCTTCTTGCATGGCGAAGAAGGGAATGAAGGTGGCACTGGAACGGCCGAAATCTTGATCCGCTGTATACCAGATAACATCTGGACTTCTCAGACAACGCACCATCTTTCGTAGATCTCGTTTAGACACCAGAGCCTTATTGGAGCGCAAGCGCCCCTTGACCTGCAGGTATTCCATCACTGGATTGTTATGGGGACGATAGACGCCCACCCCGGGTTGAAATTGGCCAAAAATTCGTGCCCCCATCTCCAGCGGCAGACAATGCACGGCGAACAGGATCACTCCATGGCCGTCAGCGAGTGTCTTTTCGACATGCTCTTGGCCTTTTATACTCATGTGGCGTTGAATCTTAGCATCTGACCACCACCAGGCGTTGATGGTATCGAAGATGGCCTTACCGGTTTCTTCAAAATTACGTTTCAGTAAGTCTTGTCGTTCACTTGGGCTCATTTCGGGGAAGCAAAGTTCCAAATTACGCTTGGCAGTGTGGACTCGACTGCCCATGACGGCTTTGGCTAAGCGCCCGATAAGACTTCCTAGTTTCATCTGTATTGATAGGGGCAGTATTTGTGTCAGGCGCATCAAGCCTATACCGAACCAGAGTGGCCAGTATTTTGGGTGATATAGATGTGTCGAAAATTGGGCTTTTTCTACCACGAATAACTCTAACATGAGAAAAATGAGCACTTATTCTAACGTAATTACCCCAGTAGAAGTTGAAAAACACCGAATATTCTCACTGCTATTGGTCAATAAAGTTGGGTACAATCGAAGATTAATTCTACAGATTAAGATATGAGTGCTATGAAGGTTTCTCTGGGCGAATTGGTAAGATTTAAACTTATGGTTGGTGGAGGCTATTTGAGCATTGAAATCATCGGCTACAATAAGGTTGAGCTGTGATTTTGCTCAAACTGGCTTTGAGTACTAGCTTTTATTGGACCGATTATGTTGAGGGGAGGCAAGCACTGGTGTGCCAGGTGACTGAGTTGGAATCATGCCTGGTTCACTTGCCTGCTCTACAGATTAAGATATGAGTGTTATGAAGGTTTCTCTGGGCGAATTGGTAAGATTTAAACTTATGGTTGGTGGAGGCTATTTGAGCATTGAAATCATTGGCTACAATAAGGTTGAGCTGTGGTTTTGCTCGCACTGGCTTTGAGTACTAGCTTTTATTGGATCGATTATGTTGAGGGGAGGCAAGCACTGGTGTGCCAGGTGACTGAGTTGGAATCATGCCTGGTTCACTTGCCTGCTCTACAGATTAAGATATGAGTGTTATGAAGGTTTCTCTGGGCGAATTGGTAAGATTTAAACTTATGGTTGGTGGAGGCTATTTGAGCATTGAAATCATCGGCTACAATAAGGTTGAGCTGTGATTTTGCTCGCACTGGCTTTGAGTGCTAGCTTTTATTGGACCGATGTTGGGGCGAAGCAAGCACTGGTGTGTCAGGTGACGGAGTTGGAATCCTGTTTGGCTAACTTATCTCCTAAAGTCAGGCAACAATTGCCGCAAACTATCGATGGCCTTAATCACGTAATGGCTCGAAGAGGCGCCATGGTGTTACCTCTTGTGGACACACAAGTTTCAGGCCTGATTTTAATCTCACCCTCGCATATCCCGCAGACCATATTGGTGGATCTTTCTGGTGAGCTGCATTCTTTTCCCTTAGTTGAGCCACGAAAATTGACCCTATGGCATGAACTCGGTCATCTGCAAGCAGCAGATTTAGTGGATAGGGGGCTGATGGAGGGACTGACTGATTATCAACATGAATGGGTGGCGGACTGCTATCTGGTCTGGCGCTCGGCGAAAGAGAGACTAAGATTGGATTTAGCCTGGCAGCAATATCACAGAAGAAATATCGATGTGATGAAAGATGTGTCTTTCATGTCTCATTGGACTGTGCCTGTATTATCTCAGCTATTAAGCCGCTACAGCCTGGAGGAGTTAAATCGTTTTGAAACATTCGACGCCTTGATGGGTGATTTTTTACCTCAACTCGAGCAAGCTAGCCAAGATACTTTGGATGAATTCTCCAGCTTAATACATAGAAGCTTCAGCACTCAGGCATCGCTGCATCTTCCCAGCTATATGTATTGGCGCAAGCCTGCCCTGCGTCGCTATTTTGAGTCGACTTTAGTGAGTTTACTCGGAAGAGATGGCGCCAATCTATGGCTACAAGAGCAAAGTCTGTAAATCCCGCTTTTTAAGCTGAATGCCTTAATTCGAACAAGTGATTCGAGATACTCTGGATGAGTTTTTCTGCTTACTCTTTTACTTCTCTTGCTTAAATAGGTAGAAGTTTCAGTATGTGGCGACAAGCGCTAAGTATGTTAATGACTCTGTAAATCCCACTTTTAAGCTGAATGCCTTAATTTGAACAAGTGATTCGAGATACTCTGGATGAGTTTTCCTGCTTACTCTTCTACTTCTCTTGCTTAAATCGTTAGAAGTTTCAGTATATGGCGACAAGCGCTAAGTATGTTAATGATTCTGTAAATCCCGCTTTTTAAGCTGAACCTTAGCTGAACAAGTATCCGATATCTCGCTGATAAACTGAGTTACTCAGGTATTCGCCTATCTGGTTTGATAGCATCTATCAGGACTTTAGGGTACTAAGTACTGAAACAAGATTGGGGGAGCTGTCATGGCCAAACGTTCAAAAGCGCAAACGGAACAAACCATAAAGCAGATTTTGGATGAGGCGTTACAGCAGGTACTATCGATCGGCTATGAGTCCATGTCTTATACTACCTTGTCTGAGGCGACCGGGATCAGTCGCACTGGCATCAGCCATCATTTTCCTCGTAAAGCTGAGTTCCTGATTCGATTAGATGCCAATATTGCAGGCCTCTTTATTAATGACTTGGATTTTTCGACATCAGCGGCATTAGAGAAATCTTGGATGAAAGCCATTGAAAGCCATCGTTTCTGTGCAATCTTGCGTCTGTTTTTTAGCCTGTGTGGTTATTCGAGTAAAGATATCACCATGTTTAAGGCGATCGATATGGCTAGAGATACGGCAATATCAAACTTGGGGCCACAGGGGGAGGGCGTATTCAATGACCTGCTGGGAAGAAGTGCCGTGGTATTGCTCTCCAGAGGCTATGGTATTGAAGCTGATGCTGCATAAGAAAAAATTTAGTCAGGCACAAAAAAGGAGCTAGATGCTCCTTTTTTGTGTCTAAAAATATCTATAGACTCTAATTATCTATTCTCACGTAACACCAGACTGGGATTAAAGTCGATATCACCTTCACTGTCTATGGTTACCAGCTGGCCATCTTGCCTAGCCACTGCTGTCTTTTCGTTCTTGGATTGCCTGACGAATAACAGTTGATAGCCCAGTTTTGCTAAGGTATAGAACGCGAATCTTTGTGCTGTAGATAGTCTGTGCCAGTGCTGGTTTATGTTTGGCTGAGTGATCCTTCTATCATCGAAACCTGCGAAAGAACTGATGGCCGATGCTTGCATATTAACAACTCCTTGTTACTCACTCATGAATATTCTTGAATCTGGCAATATATAACCAGATGCTGATATTTTATGCAAGCTGGTTTGCGTTTTTTGATTCATACCAGATAAACCAATCGTCTATTGCTGGTTTGTTTTATATTAGAAATGCCATTGCAGATATAGGGTCTGATAGTTACTGCCGCCACCGATGCGGCCAAAGGCTGAGCTCTTTTCATAGATGCCGGATCTGTGGTGTATGCTGTAACCCATCCACATCTTGTCCATGGCGCGGTTATTAAATAGGTCACCCATATTTACATCTAAGGAAAAATCCAGATAGTTGAGTAGTTTGGAAGGCTTATAACCTTTCTCTTCCAGCTCCGAGCCTTCTATATAGGTGACGCTTGATACATAGGACAGACCTTCTGCGACACCCAGGCGCCATCTTGGGCCAAATTCGAAGGTGTAGAAGGCCTTGATGGCAATGACGCCTTCGGCCAGATTACTCTGTACTTGAGAGTCGTGGTGCCAAACCAAGCCTGGTGTGAAGTAGAGCTCAATAGGAAAGTTAAACAAGGTCTCGGTGAGACGCGTACCGTAGAATACAGAGGTGAATTGATTATTATAGGGATCTGTCTGGGTTTGCCAGGAGAAAATGGCGTTCAGGTTCGAAGGCGTGGCCCAACCATGTGCAAGGCGTATAAACTCACTATCGCTGCTATTAGGGGCTCTCGATTCGGACTTAGTTGCCTTATTCTTAGTGCTTTTATTACTGAAATCTGGAAAGAAGCCGAAACCGAGAAAGGATTCAAATTGATATTGAGTATCCATGGTCGGTAGGTTAACCGTCTCGTCATCGATGCGACCCACACCAAATTTTCCTAATAGGTATAGGTTGCTATAGAGATGATATCGGGTCTTAATACCCGCATTAAATTCAATCCCACCACTGGCTTCATACTGATCTAAGCCGTAATAGTGTTGGTTAAAATCGGCACTCTTCCAATGAAACTCGGCATAGGGGTTAAGATACCAATTGCCATACTCCCAATGATATTGGGTTCGGGTGTAGCCGTAGCTGCGTTTATTCGAATCAGACATGAAGGCGACATCAAACTCCCAGGCGTCTTGGAGGAATCGATACTGTAGGCCGAAATCGAAGGCCTGAGATTGCGACTCGTTTTGTAGCTCCTGGGGTATGTCGACGAAACGAAAGCGAGTATAGAGGTTAACCTGATGCTCATCATTCTTCCAAAAGTGCACACCCGCTTCCATGCCGTTGATGAAGAAATAATCGTTGCGGTATTTTATCAGTGGTAGCACATCGTACACTTCGTCATCTTCTACAGCAAAGGGAATGTCGCCCCTTCTTACGCCTATTCCTAGTCCCCAGGTTTCCGTTTGGAATTGTGTGGCATAGATCTTAGGTAGCGGCTCATCTGGTTGCACCGCTTCTGGATCACTGTGCTCTGATGATAGTGCCAGCCCGCTATATAACGTGAGAGTTAGGGCAAAGGACTGTGCAAATAGCTGTGATGACGATTGGAGCTGAGAATGATTATTCATAGGGTTGTTTTTAGAGGTCTTTATTTGGTCAGTATAAAATGAAAACAGAAAGTTAAAAGATTTATTATCTCTTAACTTATCTGTATCTATGCTGAATGCAATCACTGATTTTCGCCTCAACTTCAGAAAAGTGCTCTGGCTATCGAAGATAATCCAGTCTTGGTCTAGCCGGGTGACTCAAGTTAATATCCTTATAAATACTGCTGTTTATCGATTCCTTGGCCCCAATAGTTCAATAATAAACCGTCCTATATTCCAAAAAGGTATTAAAAATCAGATTTTATTCTTTTTTGCTTTTCTTTATAGGGGCTAAGCTAACTGACATTACACTGATATAGGGCCGTACCCATGTTGTTAAAAGAGCTTTCATCACTCGCTTCGCCATTGTCGACAGGGCAGGTGGATAAGTTAAAGCAGCTCACCGCTGAGCTGAGTGCCGTGCAACTTGCGTGGGTGAGCGGATATTTATCTGCTACCGCCGAGCAAGGATCCAATCTTCTTGGTAGCGAAACTGCCGTTCAAAGCGCTCCGGCACAAACCATCACCATACTATACGGTAGTCAAACCGGTAATGGTCGTGGGGTTGCAAGCGAATTGGCAGCGAAGGCTCAAGCCCAAGGGTACGCCGTTAACCTTGCTTCCATGGGGGATTACAAGGTCCGTCAACTGAAGCAAGAAACCATATTACTGGCTGTCGTGAGTACTCACGGTGAAGGCGAAGCGCCCGATGATGCTATCGAATTGCATAAATTCCTGGCATCTAAGCGAGCGCCTAAATTAGAAAACCTAAACTATTCGGTGTTGGCTCTGGGGGATTCGAGTTATGAATTCTTCTGTCAGACAGGTAAGGACTTCGATGATCGCCTATCAGCATTAGGCGCTAAGCCACTCCAGACTCTGGTTGAATGTGATGTCGACTATGAATCTGCCTCTGAATTGTGGCAAGAGAGTGTTTTAGAGGCCGTTAAGCCGTTGATCGAAACCTCTGGTGCGAGTGTTGTTTCACTATCTGGTACAGGCATACCAGGCGCAGTAGTGAGTGAGTTCACCAAGCAAAAACCTTATACAGCAGAGCTTCTCGTGAGCCAGAAGTTAACAGGGCGGGGATCGGATCGTGACGTACGACACGTCGAAATCGACTTAGGTGAGTCAGGGCTGAGCTATCAAGCCGGTGATGCGCTGGGAGTCTGGTTTACTAATACAGCAACTTTAGTCGAAGAGCTACTGACTAAATTATCCCTCGACGGCGATGAAGCTGTAACAGTGGGCAAGGATGCGTTATCTCTCAAGCAAGCGTTAATCGAGAAGAAAGAGCTGACTCAGCTTTACCCAGGTCTGATTAAAGATTGGGCCGCTCTTAGCGGTAATGCCGAGCTGCAGAGTATCAGTGATGACAAAGAGCTGACTCGTCAGTTTGTGCGAAATAATCAGCTAGCAGATCTAGTGGCTACTTACAGCGCAGAAGTAACTTCTACTCAGCTGTTGGCCATGCTGCGACCTATCACACCTCGTCTGTATTCCATTGCATCGAGTCAGTCCGAGGTGGAATCAGAGGTACACTTGACCGTTGCCTTAGTCGAAGATGAACGTGAAGGAGCCGCAAGATTTGGTGGCGCTTCACAGTTTCTGGCTCAAGCACAAGAGGGAGCCGAAGTTAAGGTATATGTTGAACCTAATAAGCATTTCAGACTTCCGGAAAATCCAGAGACTCCAGTAATCATGGTGGGGCCGGGCACAGGTATTGCGCCGTTTAGAGCCTTTATGCAGGAACGTGCGGCTCAAGGTATCGAAGGCAATAGCTGGCTTATTTTCGGTAACCCACATTTTGAGCAGGATTTTCTCTATCAAACTGAGTGGCAGCAATATCTGAAAGATGGCTCGTTATCTCGTATAGATTTAGCCTTCTCTAGAGATCAGGCTCACAAGATTTATGTTCAGCACAGAATCGCCGAGCAAGGTGAAGAGCTGTGGAAATGGCTCGAGTCTGGCGCGCATTTCTATATTTGTGGTGATGCCGAGCGTATGGCAAAAGATGTGCATCAGGCCTTGTTGGATATCGCTGTGAAGTTTGGCGGGAAAACCGAGGAGGAGGCCGAGGCCTACTTTGAGCAATTACGCAGCGACAAGCGTTATCAGAAAGACGTTTATTGATATTTAGAAGTCTTGCCGGGTCTGGATACCCGGTAATCAGATCTTCTGTTTAAACCTAATATAAGATGCGATGCCTATTAAGAGCGTCGCACAAGAGATGAGTGAGGCGGTAGCCATGTCAGAGAATAAAAGTGTAGAGCAAGCAGAGCCATTATCAGTCAATGAACATCTTAAAACCGACAGTAATTTTCTGAGAGGCACAATTCAGGAAGGCTTAGATACCGCTGTTACGGGATCATTTAGTGAAGGTGATCAGCAGCTGATTAAATTCCATGGTTTTTACCAGCAAGATGACCGTGATTTAAGAAATGAACGTAAAGAGCAGAAATTGGAGCCGCTCTATAGTTTCATGTTGCGCGCCCGTGTTGCCGGTGGCGTGTGTTCTCCGGAACAGTGGCTGGGTGTCGATGAAATAGCGTCAACCTTGACCAGCTCTAACAGCATACGCTTGACTACGCGTCAGACATTTCAGTATCACGGTATCTCTAAGCGTAACTTGAGAGCCTTGATCCAGAGTCTGGACAGCAAGGCAATGGACTCGATTGCCGCCTGTGGTGACGTGAACCGTAATGTGATGTGTAATCCAAACCCAGTAGAGTCTCGCTTACACGAGCAGGCCTTCTATTGGGCCAAGAAGCTGTCGGATAACTACTTGCCACGTACTAAGGCTTATGCCGAAATCTGGCTGGGAGATGACAAAGTTGCCACCAGTGAAGGTGATGATGTCGAGCCTGTATATGGCAAGACTTACTTGCCACGTAAGTTCAAGATGGCCGTTGCGGTACCACCAGATAATGATGTAGACGTATACACCAATGATTTGGGTTTTATCGCGGTAGCGGAAGAGGGCGAGCTTATCGGCTTTAACTTAGTGGCTGGTGGCGGTATGGGCTCTACCCATGGCGAAGTACAGACATTTCCGCGCCTTGCCGATGATTTTGGCTTTATTAAGGCCGAAGACACATTGAAGTTTGCCGAGGCGATATTAAAAGTTCAACGTGACTGGGGTAATCGTTCTAACCGTAAGCTGTCGAGACTCAAGTACACCATAGTCAAATATGGTTATGAGGTGTTTAAGGCTGAGGTAGAGAAGCGTGCAGGAGTTAAATTTGAGCCCAAGCGCGATGTCGTCATCGGCGATCGCGGCGACCGTTATGGTTGGATAAAAGGTGTCGATAACCAGTGGCACCTGACGTTATTTATCGAAGGCGGGCGCATCAAAGATCTCCCTAGTCAGCCTCTACAAACCGGATTAAGAGAGATTGCCAAGATACATAAGGGCGATTTCCGTATGACCTCTAATCAAAACCTAATCATAGCCGGCGTTGCCGAAGAAGATAAGGCCGAGATAGAAGCCTTAGCCCGTAGCCATGGTCTGATGGGGAAATTGATTACCGAGACCCGAGGCCGCTCAATTGCTTGTGTTGCATTGCCAACTTGTGCCCTCGCCATGGCGGAAGCCGAGCGTTACTTTCCGGACTTCCTGACGAAAGTCGAGTCATTGCAGGAGAAACATGGCTTCCTGGACCAAGGAATCGTTATCCGCATGACGGGTTGTCCTAATGGCTGTGCAAGACCCTTCGCGGCAGAGATTGGCTTGGTAGGTAAAGCGCCGGGTCGCTATAACCTATATCTGGGCGCGAGCTTCGAAGGTACACGTTTAAATAAACTTTATCGCGAGAATATTCAAGAAGCTGAGATCTTATCTGAGCTTGATAGCTTGTTCGCCAAATACGTGGCTGAACGGGAAGAGGCCGAAACCTTTGGTAATTTCACGGTACGCATAGGCGTCGTGGCAGCGGTAATCGATGCCGCTAAGGATTTTCATGGACAGAGTAGTAATGCCTGAATTAAACACTCAGGTTGAATCAGTGGTTTCTGCACAAGAGCTGTTAGCCCTGTTAAGCGCGCCGGCAGTCGAGCAGAAGGGTGAGCTTGAGCGTATCAATCGTTTCCTCACAGAGCTGACCCCTAAGCGAAGAGTCGTCTGGGGATTGAAGTATCTTCCGGGTAACCACGCGTTATCGTCGAGTTTTGGTATTCAAGGTGCCGTGATGTTGAATCTGGTCAGTACTGAGAAGCCGGGTATCCCGGTGATCTTGACCGATACCGGTTACCTGTTTCCCGAAACCTATAAGTTTATCGATGAGCTGAGCGAGCGTTTATCATTAAACCTTAAGATATTCGCCTCACCCATGACCCCTGCCTGGCAGGAGGCGCGTTTTGGCCAGTTGTGGGAGAAAGGCCTCGATGGTTTAGACCAATATAATCGTATGAACAAGGTTGAGCCAATGCAGCGAGCTCTCGATGAACTGAGTGTCGGCACCTGGTTTGCAGGCTTGCGCCGCAGTCAATCCAGTACCCGAGAGGCTCTGCCTATCTTAGCTATTCATGGTTCACGCTATAAGATCTTACCTATCTTAGACTGGAGTAATAAGGATGTGCATGAATACTTAACTGAGCATGACCTACCTTATCACCCACTTTGGGAACAAGGTTACGTGTCGGTTGGCGATACACATTCCAGTAAGCCATTAGAGCTGGGTATGAGTGAAGAGGAGACGCGTTTTAATGGCCTCAAGCGCGAATGTGGGCTGCACTTCGAGATATAGCAGCAAGGTTATGGTTTAAGTTAGTGATATACATTCCAGTAAGCCATTAGAGCTGGGTATGAGTGAAGAGGAGACGCGTTTCAATGGTCTCAAGCGTGAATGTGGTCTGCACTTCGAGATATAGCAGCAAGGTTATGGTTTAAGTTAGTGATATACATTCCAGTAAGCCATTAGAGCTGGGTATGAGTGAAGAGGAGACGCGTTTCAATGGTCTCAAGCGTGAATGTGGTCAGCACTTCGAGATATAGCAGCAAGGTTATGGTTTAAGTTAGTGATACACATTCCAGTAAGCCATTAGAGCTGGGTATGAGTGAAGAGGAGACGCGTTTTAATGGTCTCAAGCGTGAATGTGGACTGCATTTTGAGATATAGATTCATGTCTCTCGCTTTATATTTCTAGTTTTAGTCGACAACAAAATAGGGGCCAGTTGATCTGGCTCTTTTTATGCCTACGGATTTGCAACTTTGTATTTGGCTATCAGTGATAATTAACTTAGTGGTATTCAGGATTCTTGTTCTGCTTATCCACATGCTCGTACTGGTACATCAATACTGTTTGGCTGTAAGTGGGGTTTGTCATTTTGATCTCATCCACCTAATTTTACGGGGAAAATAATCAAGGTGGTGTGCTTTCGTTGTATTTTTAATAAATAATACATTTTTACGCACAAACTTATGCACAGTTAAAAAAACTAGTCTATAGTCAGGAGTTCCCGTAGATGGTTTTAGAATGCTGTTCTGTATAGGAGTCATTGTTAATTTGTGTTGTTTAACTTTGGACTCAATGACTTTTAGATCTTCCTGGAGCTTGTTGTCACCCCCTGTGATGATACTCACTAGAAGTCACAGACGGCCTTTAGAGCCTGTTCACCTCACGTATCCTATTTTATATGTGATTATGTGATTATGTGATTATGTGATTAGGTGATATGTGGTTTTGGTTGGCTTGTTAGCGCCTGCTTAATCAATAGCCGTTGCCCCTGAATAGCCCGATGCGGCTATTCAGGCTCAGTCCAGAACTCTAAAGCTCACCACAGTCCATTCCTGAATTTACTTCATTCAAACATTACTTCTGTTTTTTAAGCCAACATATTTGGTAATCTATTTTAGAACCTAGAACCTAGAACCTAGAAGAGCATACATGGAGAGTAACTTTTGGCAGTAAATATCAAGAGAATACGTATTGGAGTGATTGGCTTTGATACTATCGGTAAATATATAGTCGATGGTGCGTTGGCACATAATGAGTTTGAAGTTGTAGCCATCTTCGATCCTTCCTTGCCGTCTGTGTCTGCTGAGTTTATGTCCAAAGCAGAATATAGACACATCAGGCTGATGGCATCGGCCAATGAGCTGGTTTCATGCGAGCAGGTCGATCTTGTTTATATCGCCACGCCTCCGGCATCCCATATTGAATATTGTCGTTTAGCCTTAACTCAGGGAAAGGCAATATGGTGCGAGAAACCCCTCAGTATAGATCTTAGTGCAGCAGGTATATTAGTCGAAGAGGTTGAGGCCTCCGGGGTTATGTCTGCCGTTAATTTGTCATTAGCCAGCAGTCCAATTCTAGATAAATTAGTATCACTCACAAAAGAGGTTGAGCATGGAGAAGCTCGGCAAGTAGAGATGAGGTTTCACTATAGCGAGTGGCCGAGGCATTGGCAGGCTGGCGCGGCCAACTGGTTAAGTTCAAGAGAGCAGGGCGGTTTTCTTCGTGAGGTTTTCTCTCATTTTGTATTTCTACAGCATCGCCTGTTTGGCGAGATGAAGCTAACTAACTGTCAGATCTCCTTTGTTAAAGGGGGCTGCGAAACTTATGTGATGGCCGAGTACCTCTGCGGCGATCTCCCCATCAGAGTCAGTGGTGGCATAGGAGGAGTCGCACCAGACACCAATGAATGGACTTTATATACCGATAGACGCGCTATCAGATTTTCAGATTGGAATAAATTGAGTATGGGAACCTTGGAACGTTGGAGTGATATCGACACAGGTCAAGTGGGGAGTTCTGTTTTATTACAGCTGGATGAAGTTGCCAAGATGATGGCCGGGAAACCTAATAAGCTGGCGAGTTTCGGGGAAGCCTTAGCGGTTCAAGTCGTCGTGGAACAAACCTTGAATTCAAGCTGTTAAAGGCCATCTTCTTATTTTTGAGAACCTTTTTCTCTGCATATATAGTATATTAGAGACTTTAATGTCAGGGCGTTTTCAACATCCCCCAAAATACAAATTTCGATCTATAAAATGGAGTTTAATGAATGAAAAAAATACTAATCGCTGCGGCTGTGGTTGCCGTCGGTGCCGGTGGATATTGGTTTAGCCAGCAGCCCGGAGAGGAAGCGAGTCAGTCTAATGAAGTATTGGCTTCGGTACCTGCAGATACGCCTATATTTTCGGGTCAGTTAAAGCCTTTTCCTATCAAGTCTTATATCAACTCATTGTCTCAAAGTTACAAGACCTATCCAGAGGATATGTTTGCCGAGTTAGAGCAGTCTGATGATGCCAGAGCTAAGTTTTTTGTCAGCTTGAGTCGGGCCTATATGGATAGTATGGAGAGCGGCCAAAAATTTGTGGCCACTTTTGGTCTAGCCGATGATATCAGAAGTTATTTTTACACCCTAGGCCTGCTACCTGTACTCAAACTTGACGTCGAAAAGCCTGAGGCTATTTGGGCTCTGCTTGATAAGGCGGAAAAGGACAGTGGCTTCAGTCACCAAATGAAGACCTTGAAAGGGCTATCTTATCGCTCTTATACGTTAACAGATGCAGGCGATGCCGAACCTATTGAGTTACTGTTTTCACAGCAAGATGGCTTGCTAACGATCACCTTAAATGCGTCTATGCTTACCGAAGATACTCTCGAAACGGCGCTTGGCATTAATCCCGTGACACCTTCATTAGCGGATTCAAAGATATTACAAGATATCATTAAAACTCACGGTTTTAGCGATGAAGCTGTCGGTTTCGTCAATCATCAAGAGTTAGTTAAGGCCATTACTACCAAAGATGGTAATCAGCTGGCCCGTCAGGTGACGGCGATTCTTGCTCAAGAGGGAGAAGACCCATTGTTGGAGCTTCGCACTCCCGAGTGCCATAGTGAATTTACGGCTATTGCCGCTAATTGGCCGCGCACCGTATTTGGTTTGAATAGTGTTTCGATAGGAGACCAAGAGAGTAGTCTGGATTTCTCTACTGTGATTGAGAGTAAAAATCAGACATTTCTGAATGCACTTAAGAGCATGCGTGGCTTCATTCCAGATTACGTGAAGAACAGTCGTGATAGCGTATTTTCCATGGGTCTGGGCATAGAGTTAAATCAATTGGTTCCCTCACTAACTGCCGTATGGGATGAGATGCTACAACCTCAATACCAGTGTCAGGTTTTACAAGAGTTTCAGCAAGAGATGTCGGGTCAAAACCCTGCGATGTTAGGTATGTTTACCGGCATGGCGAATGGAGTCCGTGGCGTGAGTGCGGCACTCCTTGATTACAAGTTTACCGAGCAAGCCGCGGGCGCAGAGGGTGAGCCAAGCTTAGAGAGTGTCGATGCTATTATAAGCCTGTCAGCAGATAATCCGAGTATCTTGTTTAACATGGTGAAGCCTTTCGCCCCTGAGCTGGCCAATATTCAATTACCACAAGATGGTAGCCCTGTTGACCTTTCTCAATTGCTTCCACTTCCGCCCGAATATGGCATCTCTCCTAAGCTGGCGCTGAAGGGCAAACATTTAGTCCTGTATACTGGAGACAAGGCTGAAGCTGTGGCTAATAAGCTGGCTGATGAAAAATTAGACAATAACGGTTTGTATAGTGTTTATCTGGATTATAGCAAGGTGTTTGCGCCGATCTTAAGCTTGGCTGAGATGACTGGCGAACCATTGCCGGAAGAGTTTTCTATGATGAAAGATTACAATATGCAGGTGCAGATGGGCCTGGATATCAATGACCAGGGTATAGTCTTTGACTCATACATGAATAGTAAAGCGACACCCGGT
Source organism: Shewanella sp. YLB-07 (assembly GCF_009377275.1). Classification (NCBI taxonomy): domain Bacteria; kingdom Pseudomonadati; phylum Pseudomonadota; class Gammaproteobacteria; order Alteromonadales; family Shewanellaceae; genus Shewanella; species Shewanella sp. YLB-07. The sequence goes on from NZ_VOQB01000004.1 coordinate 123,050, forward strand.
GGCGAGTAATACGAGTCGCTAATAGGTTATTATAAAGTGCTAAAAAAGAGCCAGCCCTGCTGGCTCTTTTTTGTGTCATAGCAATCGATATAAAGACGGCATTAAAGATAACTGTAATAAATAAATTAGAAGGCGGAGGTAATAAGTGGTCATTGCTGGACTGTTTTTAAAAGCAAATGAAGTGAGAATGGTAAGTCTGAGTGGTACGCGTGAATCCCATGAGCTGGTGGCAGCTAAGATAAACAAGTTAGCGCTAAATAAGAATCCCACCCGGGAAGAGGTCAGCCAGTTTGCTACCGAGGTTAAGGCTTATTGCGGCGAGCATCAAGTTGAGAAAATCGTGATGAACAGGCGTGCCAGTAAGGGCCAAGGCGCCGGCGGTGCAGGGACCTTCCTGATGGAAGGGGTTATATTGGCAAGCTCAATGATAAATGTTGACTTGGTTCATCCTGCCACAATGAGAGCGACTGATAAACGCACTGCGACCCTAAAAGATTTAAAACCTAAAACGGTCGATTTAGGTAAGGCTTATGATCTGGCGTTTGAGCTGTTAAACTAGCCGAAATAATATAAGTTTTTGAAAAGTTACTGTAATTGTAGAAGTTACGTTCGTGGGTTTGGTTTTTGGAATGATCTTGTTCCCATGAAAATTTGTTTTAATATTCCATCGAAGCCTTAAGTAAGGTATAACGGCGCTATGAAAATACCGAAACGCATTCAGCCTCTCGTCGATGAAGGCTTAGTTGATGAAGTCCTTCGCCCCTTGATGAGTGGCAAAGAGGCCGATGTTTATGTTGTCCGCTGTGGCGACGATGTTCGTTGTGCCAAGATTTATAAAGAAGCCGAGAAGCGTAGCTTCAAACAGGCTGTACAATACCGAGAAGGCAGAAAGAGCCGTAACAGTCGCCGAGCTAGAGCCATGGAGAAGGGCTCGAAATTTGGCCGTAATGAGCAGGAAAACTCCTGGCAAAATGCCGAAGTCGATGCCCTGTTTCGCCTAGCCGATGCCGGCGTTAGAGTCCCGCAGCCTTACGGTTGTTTCGATGGTGTGCTATTGATGGAGCTGATCACCGACGATCAAGGATTTGTAGCCCCAAGGCTCAACGACATCACCTTGACCCGTGAGCAGGCACTAGAGCAGCACAAGTCAGTGATAAAAGATGTACAGCGTATGTTGTGTGTCGGCCTTATTCATGGCGACTTGTCTGAGTTTAATGTGTTGCTGGACAGTAATGGCCCAGTGATCATAGATCTCCCCCAGGCTGTCGATGCAGCAGCAAACAATAATGCTAAGCGCATGCTTGAACGTGATGTGAACAATATGACCCGATATTATGGTCAGTATGCTCCTGAGCTGCTTAGTAGCAAGTATGCTAAAGAGATGTGGGCTCTGTTCGAGTCGGGTAAGTTAAATTCTGAGTCTGAACTGACAGGCAAGTTTAAAGAGAGTACTAAAGCTGCGGATGTCGAGTCGGTGCTCGCTGAAATTGAAGCGGCCTTCGATGAAGAGCAGGAACGCAAAGAGCGTATCCGCGAAGCTGAGGAAGGTTAAAGAAAAGGTTCTAGTTCCTAGGAACTAGAACCTTTTATCTAGGGACTAAATACTTTTTTCTACCCCTAACAGCTCCAAATTTGCGGCTATATCTTCTGCTGCCGTTGCTGCATTAATATCTTCATCTATCTTAATGATCTTGCCATCTTTGCCTACATAGAAGGTGACGCGACTGGCGACACGAACGAAATTTAGCACATCGTAGGCCTTTGCCGTTTCCTTGGTAGGATCGCTCAACATGGGGAAATCGGCTTTCTGTTTCTTGGCGAAATCTTGATTGTCTTCTAAGTCATCGACACTAGCCATCATATAGACCGCGTTATATTCCCTGATTAAGTGCCCCTTCTGAACCAGGGAGCGACACTCCAGTGTACAGCCATGAGTGTTCGCCATGGGGTACCAGGCGAGGACCAGAGTCTGCTTACCTAAGTAATCACTTAGCTGATAGAAATTGCCATCTGTAGATTGTAGTCTGAAATTTGGTGCAGTATCTCCAACCTTGAGGTCGGTCGCCATGGCGGAGAAGCTGAGTATGGATAATAGGATAAGCTTGAACGACATTTTAAACATCTTTAGTACCTAGTCTGTATATTGCTTGTTATATCAATCGGTATTACCGATATAGGGTCCTTTCAAATTAACACATTAGCAGATGCGTGTAAGCTTATAGAGATGAAGCTAAATCATCGAACAGGATTCTTTATGGGGTGATTGAGCATGATGTGGTTATTTTTAACCTCTCATCTCCCTCGACTAATACGCAAAGGCTTTCGCCCAGTTCTAGGTTTAACACCTGCTGTTTAGGTGTGGCGATATCTGAGTCCAGATGCTTGATCAATATATGAAATTCTAAGCGTATCATCTCATCGGAAATCAGTGTTGGCAATGCAGTGACAGAGATATGGTCGTTGTCTAAATGACATCTAGTTTCAGCAATACCCGTTTGCGTTTCATCGATAAGGGGAATTCCATCGAGTGTTATACGGAGTTTGAGCGTGATCCTAGGTTTGCTCGTTAGCTCTGATTTGGCAGCCTTGTTCCTATACTGTGCATTTAAGTAAAATCCGCCAATAGGGCTACTCATCACTAAATACCTCCTTTATTGCTGTGCATTCTTGCTGTTTTCTAGACCTATGAGTAAGTTTGCATAATTTATCCAGTCAATGATGAGTGCCTTCACCATCATTTGAGTACCTGGGTCTACCTGAGGGTGTTGTCCTTTTTTTTGCAGGGATTCAACTACCCCTCTAACGTCCAATGGGACCAGCCCTATCTTGAAGTTGTCTTTGGGACTAGGGTTATTGTCAGGTTGAGGATTGATGGGACTGCACATTTGATTTTGTACTGTGAGTGCCAGTTTCGGATTTATGCTACGCAATAGGGTGACAGTCATACGCAAAGCACCGCGGCTAAACGTATCGGCGGTTAACACTAACTCTTCCTGACTCGGCATAACCCTCTCCTTTTGGCTCTTCACTTCCTGTAGCTCTTTGACTTTATTGTTGTAACGCCACTCGGGACTCTACAGTGGTCGTCCCATCCGAGCTATGCTCGACACTTAATACCCGCTTAGCTTCAATATTGGGACTCTTGAGAGTGTAGACGGTATCTCGATCTTGCTGTTCACTTTCTATCAGTGATAACAGCCCTTGCCAGTTTATAACCTCAGTGATGGGTAGCGGAATATCGGGTTGAGTTCCTACGCTAGACAGCAATTTCCCTTGCATGTTGTAGGTGAGGCTCGCCGTAAACTCAATCTTTATGCCACTGTTGGGTAAGGTGAACCCATACCGTCGACCTAAGTCCCCAGAAGTCTTTTCGCCGATAAGTGTCACTCGTGACAATGACTTTGCAAAGTAGGCTATCCACTCACATTCCCGTCGACATTCAGGGCCTATGATTAAGCCGAGGCGATTAGATATTGGCGTGCCTGACTCATCTCTATTTAAATTTTTAGCCAGTGGCGATCTTCTTCCGTACCAGAGACCGAACTTGTCAGCTTTATTCAAATCAATCGTTTGGCTTGTCTGACTGAACTCTAGTTGTTCGAAGAAATTAAACTCATCAAAAGGAATAAAGCCCAGAGGCCTGAGAAAGTCGGATTTGAACTCGAGGGAGCGGCGATATTGCCCTAGGGCAATAAGATGCTGTGGTACCTGTGTCTGATTATAGACAGATTTGGGGTTAGGATAATGACGGGCGATGAAATGTAACAGTTTATCACTGTCTCCTACGGCACTCCTCAGATCTATGATAGTTAGCGCTTGCTGTGAACCTTTCTCCAGGCTTGTCACTAGGTCTGAGTCGCTACCATAGCTAGATAATAAATCGATTGAGACATACAAGGGCTGATTCTTCATGCCGTCATCGTTCAAGCTGTTCACCATGCCGGCGATGAGCTCTCTGGGAGGATGGAGCTGATGCTTGGCAACTGGCAAGATTAACTGAATGTTGGAATCCTGATTATTGCTGAGGGACAGGGTTACCTGAGCTTTGAGGGGCAACCCCATGTCGTGCCTCAGAATATCCAGCTGTGAAAGCCAGTGCACACGCTCACTGATGCTCTCATTCAGAGGGTTTGAGATAAACTTTTGACTGACTTGTTCCCAGCGAGATAGAGGAAGGCCGTCGATATGAGTAATGAAAGGATGATCGGGATCTATCGGGGTGGCGTTTTCATCCAGTGCAAGCCAGGAGTCTGCAAGTGGCTTGAGGATCACAGGTAAAATAGACAGAGGCTCACTGGGAGATGTGACTATCACTCCCGGATCTTCGAGAGTGGCGAGTAGTTTTACGATTTCAGCATAAAAATATTGGGTTTCGAGCGAGTTGGTGACTCGGTAAATAAGAGGCTCGATATCGGCTTCTATCTTAGTGAATCTCTGCTCATCTAATGCTGCAAATGCTGAATGTAACTTAACTTCGTTTATCAATACATCGAGATCTTGATGCATTTCACTCTGAGTTAGGCGGGTTTTATAGTCGACAGAATATAGGGTTAAGCGTGCTAGCTGTAGGGTGCTGATCAGCAGGCAGAGTCCAAATACATTGACTATCTGTGGAAATCCGAATCTCAATATCTCTCCTTGATACACGTCTGTTCACTACCCGGAGGCAAGATCCATTGGCTTGGTTTGTTAGCCGCCCGAACTTCAGCGATTAAAAATGGTTTGAGTACAGTTATAGTTTACCCATAAAAGATCGTTAAGGGATACGCAGATCCCTCTGCTTTGAGTATGAGCATTATAGTCGATAAGGCTCTCTCCGTAACCGTTAAAATTATTGAGTGTAAATTATAAGCTCCTGCACTTAATAACTAAAACGTATAACAGTAAAGAAATAACTATTTATTAAGTTATAAGTAGACGGTTATATTTACACTATTAAAATCGAGTGTGGGGCATAGAGATGGAAATAGTCGCTTTACCTGGCCAGAGAGCTGGTGGCAAAGTTTGGTTGGTGGGTGCGGGTCCGGGAGATGTTGAGCTGTTAACGCTCAAGGCATACCGAATCCTCCAGAGCGCCGATGTTGTCCTCTATGATGCCCTGGTCAGTGAAGACATCATGGCTCTGGTTCCCAAGGATGCCGAGAAAATTGCAGTCGGTAAACGTGCGGGTAAGCACAGCGCCGCTCAAGATGAGATCAATCAACTCTTAGTCACCAAAGCCTTTACTAAGCAGAGTGTTGTGCGACTTAAAGGGGGCGACCCGTTTATTTTTGGCCGCGGAGGCGAAGAACTGCAGAGCTTAGTCGAATCGGGTTTAGAGTTTGAAGTCGTTCCGGGTATCACGGCTGCCAGTGGCACATCGGCCTATGCGGGCATTCCACTGACCCATAGAGATTATGCCCAAGGGGTAACCTTTATCACAGGTCATTGCCAGCTAGAGAGCCGCCCAATGGATTGGAATAGCTATGCAAATCCCAATAACACCTTAGTTATCTATATGGGAATATTGAATGCTGGCTTGATAAAGTCTGGGTTGTTAGGGGCTGGACGCAATATCGATACCCCAGTGGCAATTGTTTCCAAGGCCACTACACAAGATCAACGGTGCTTCATAGGTACATTGGGAGAGTTAGAACGATTAGCATCAAATCCTGCGCTTAAAATGCCAGCCTTGATGATCATCGGTGAGGTGGTCGAACTCGCCGACACCTTGAACTGGTTTAAACCTGACTCTAATCAAAAAGACAGGGTTCGAAACGACGGGGCTCAAAATAAATTGCTGCACGGTGAATTGACTCAAAAATTAAAGGTCGATCTAGCACAATAAACCTTATTTCAAGGCTATTCGATCTTGAAGTCTTTGGCGAACAGAGTCCTCATGGCCTTGGTATATTCACTGTCAGGTTTAGGGTGAATAAGCTGGGTGAGTTCATCACCAATCGGCGTTAAACGATAATAGTTAAATAATAGATGGCCGCTTTTTGGGGTCAGTTTCATCTTAGTATCGAACAAGGTGAAATGGATAGGTGTCTTACTGTTTAATAAACCTGTTTCGAATTCACTTCGGTGGAGTATACCTGCATCGATTAAGGTGAGAATATTGGAATAAGGCAGGCCAAAATTTGATAAGCCGATATTAATGGGTGATGACTTTCTGAATATCTGGCCAATTCCGCCAGTATATCGATATCCAATGATGAGCTTTAAACGAGTCTCGTTATTGACCTTCACTGCCATGCCTAAGGCTTTCTCTAATATTTGTGCTTCTTTGTGAGTTAACTGTTTCAGTGTTGTCAGGGTCCTTAGGCTAAAGTTACCTGGATTGGTGATTTCATTGGCGAGAATTCTGCCCCATAACTCCTGCATTTTTCGGTTATGTATCTGCTCTGCGATTTGAAAAAACTGATGTGACCAATCGGGATCGAGATCGGCCCCTGTTACGTCTGATGGCGTGATGCTCAAGGCTATCTTATAGATGGTTTCCAGATTGATTTGATACTGGCTCATCAACTTTCGCTGCCGGTGTTCGGCGCGCTCTGCGACCGAGGCTGTGGTTGCCCGATAGCCCTCTTCACTACTCAACCCAAGCTGAAGGCCTAATAGGAGCGCCTTCTTGCGCGCAGAGACATCAGATTGTGTTGACTTTACTTCGCTGATTTTCGCTATTTCGGCCATATCACTCTCAGTTTAATATAATACGTCTTGCACTTATTTACTCGAATCTAGCGTCATTGACCTCATTGTCTTGGGTCGGTGAGCTGAACATTTTTTCTGGACCAGCTCCAATTGACTTCGTTGCCTTGGGACGGAGTGCTCGGAATATTTCGGGCCAGTACTAGGGAGCATACCGCGAAGCCTGCCCCTATATAAAATACAGCTTGTGGTGAATATAGCCAGAGTAGACCCAGTAAAACCGGGATCACTACGGCGGCAATATGATTAATAGTGAAGCTTACCGACATGGTGGCAGCAATGTCTTTACCGTCGGCAATCTTCTGAAAATAGGTCTTGATGGCAATCGCCATGGCAAATAACAAATGATCGATAACATAGAGAGCCGCAGCTATTTCGGGTTGCTGCACCCAAGCATAGCTGATAAAGATGATGATCAGGCCTAGGTATTCGATGGTGAGCGCTCGGCGTTCGCCTATTCGGCCGATGAAACGACCTATTGCTGGAGCAAACAGTAGATTAACGACGTAATTAATTAGGAACAGACTGGTAATTTCACTGACGCTATAACCGAATTTCTCTACCATCATAAAGCCAGCGAAAACCATGAAAATCTGCCGCCGGGCTCCGGAGAAAAAGGTGAGCAGGTAGTAGAGCCAGTATCTCTTCCTGAGAATGATCTTCTTATGTTGCACTTCACCTACTTCAAATTTAGGAAAGTATAAGGTGACGATCAGCACCATCAATAAGCCTAAGCAACCTATGAGAGCATACATATACACATAATCGAGTTTTAGCCAGCTCATCACTAACCAGATGCTGGCATAACCTGAGAGTGCGGCGGCAGAGCGCCAGGCTAGCGCTTTTCCGAGAAATCCAGCAGTCTCCTTTTTGTCTACCCACTGTAGGGTCAACGATTGATTTATGGTTTCGAAGTAATGGAAGCCCACAGACATAATCACTGTGGTGATATAGAGGCCGAGTACCTGAGGGAAAAATCCGGTAACCGCAACGCCTATGGATAAAACCGCCAGAGAGGCTAAGGCGAAGGTTTGTTCGCGGATGAGTAGTAGCACGAATATGGCCGTGAAGGCTAAGAAGCCAGGAACCTCACGCAGGCTCTGAAGTATGCCGATTTCTACGCCAGTAAATTGCGCTCTCTCTATGACAAAGTTATTGAGCAGTACCTGCCAAACGGCGAATACTAGCGACATGATGAAGGTCATCCAAAGCAGGAGACTCTGCGGGTTTTTCTGCTTCATTAGATCTTCCATATGGCAATTAATGCAGGTATAGGGCGTCAGTTTCAGCTCGTATCAAGTCGCTAGTTATAGACAAAACGATATCAGCAGCGAGGACAGTTCGGCTGATTGACCTGATTTACTATTCGGGGGCTAGCAATTTAACAAGGAGTCTACATGAGTTTTTTCTCAATTGGTTAACGATTATTGCCTCATTTCCTATCTAGTCTTCCTAAAAACTCGCTGCGACTAAGCCCTCTATCTAGTAGGAACTCCTTAAATTCTTATTTTTACTAGTACAAACTACATATATTAGCTATTACAAATGTAAGTTTTTTGTAAATGCTGTTGCAAAGGAAAGTGTAAATTCTAATGCAAATGATTTTCATTTGTAGTATTTTGTTCGCGAATTTAGGTGATGCTGTTAATTTGTGCGGAGAAATAAATGAAAACCAAGTTAAGTTTGTTGGCTTTATGTATAGCTGGCTTTAGTTGTACTAGTGCCATGGCGGCAACAGACCCGGCTCAATTAGAGCTGGCGATTGCTAAACAGGAAGCGGAACTCAATAAGCTTAAACACGATCTTGCCGAGTTAGCAGCCCAACAAAAAATGCAACTAAAGCAGCAAGAAGAGCAGGCTGAAGTGGTTGCAGCTGCAAAAAAAACGCTAACTGAAAGTAATTGGAGTAAGTTTTCTTTCAAGTCATACGGCAGCATGACTTACACCAGCGATGAGTATTACCAGAACGTACAGGATACCAGTCCAGAACGTCGTGGCCGTTTCGATCTCGAACGTATAGTCACCGAGTTCGGTTACCAGTTCAACGATGAATGGGATATGGAAGTCGAGATCGAGTACGAACATGGTGGTACAGGCACGGCCCTTGAATATGATGGTTTCGATGAGTTCGGTGAGTTTGAAACTGAAGTCGAAGCCGGTGGTGAGGTCATGATCGAGAAGGCTGAGTTGAGATACCGTCCCAGTGATGAATTTGGTGTCAAGTTCGGTAATATTCATCTGCCAATTGGACTTTCAAGTATCTTACATAAGCCAGATCAATACCTGACTGTATTGCGTCACCGTAGTGAGGCGGCCATGTTACCCGCTGTTTGGAATGAGATGGGTGTCGGCATATTTGGTGAGATGGCTAATTTCCACTATCAAGCTCAGGTTGTCAGTGGTCTAAACTCCGAATATTTCCGTACCTATGACTGGATAGCATCCGGCCACCAGAAGCGCTTCGAGAGTGTTAATGCAGACGACCTTGCCTATGCATTGCGTCTTGATTACGGCAATTTTAAAAAGGGCAGCGCCGTTGGCGTCGCTTATTACTATGGCAATACCACAGGTAACCGTCATAAAAGCAACAAGGTGAGTGGTGATGGTACGGTTAGTATCTTGGCCATATCTGGCGCCTTCGTACAAGGACCTTGGATCTTACGCGGTCAGTACCTGAACGGTACTTTGAGTGACGCAGATGGTATCACTCAAGCTAACAAGACCACACCAGGTCTAAAGCCTGGCAACTTTGCCCAAGTCGGATCCGAGTCTGAAGCCTTCTTCGTCGAGGCAGGGGTAGATCTGAGCCATTTCACTTCGATCCCAGTTACCGTTTTTGCCAATATCGATTACTCGAACCCGCTAGCCGATGTCGATACCGGCACTGCGTCTAAGCGCTATGAGAATACCTGGACCAGTATCGGAATTAACTATTTCCCAATTGCTGAGATTGTTATCAAAGCGGAAGCCGGACGTCAGCAAGTTGCCGTGTCTTCAATTCCGGACACAAACTTTTTCGCCCTGGGCGTGGGTTACCAGTTCTCACTATAACACCTGATTTTTTGTCATTTTACTCGGCGTCACGTGTGTTCATGCATAAGCAATGAGCACACATCTAGGACTCGGGGAGGCCCTTGCACACTATGCAGGGGTAGGCGCACCTAATTATAAAGTAAAAATGGAGATTTACATGAAACAACTTAAGTACTCAGCAGTCGCAATTGCACTCATCTCTACACTCGCCGCATGTGGCGGTTCAGGTAGCGATGACACAACACCACCGCCTACTGATGACAAGTTTGAATTTGCCGCGACTGAGATGATCACTAACTTGACCGACGATGTGATTATCAGTGGCTACTCGACGCTGGCGATAAAAGGCGAGGAGATGTTTCTTGCGTCTCAAACTCTAGTGGCTAACAAGACTCAGGCTAACCTGCTTGCAGCACAAGAAGCCTGGAAGGCGGCTCGTCAGCCTTGGGAACAAGGTGAGTCACATATCTTTGGCCCAGTAGATTCATTAGGTATCGATCCACACTTAGATAGCTGGCCATTAAACACTACAGACCTTAAAACTGTGTTAACTAATAACTCAGGTTTCTCTGCCGATACCATCAAGGGTTGGAACGATGATGTTCAGGGCTTCCACACCATGGAATATCTATTATTTGGTGACGGTGTTGTCGATAACCAGAAAGATGTTGCCGACTTAAGCATGTCAGAAGCCGAATACTTGATGGGTCTATCGGAAGTGTTCCGTGACTACACCAAGACTCTTGATGATTCATGGCTGATAAGTCATGACGGTCAAACAGGTAAAGCCTATGGTGAATTGGTTAAGAATCCGGGAACAGCGGATAACACCTTTTACGCTTCTCAGGTCGGTGTGATTCAGGAGCTGGTAAACGGCATGATTGGCATTGTCGATGAAGTGGGTAACGGTAAGATTGCCGATCCATTTGGCACTTCGGCAGCAACTGCTGATACCTCTAAAGTTGAGTCGCAGTACTCATGGAACTCACTGACAGATTTCAGCGATAACATCATAGGTGTGCGTAATGTCTACCAAGGTGAGCTAACCGGTGCCAGTGACAAGCAAGGCATTATCGATTTCGTTAAGGCCGGCGATGAGGCGCTTGCACTGCGTGTAAGCAGTGAAATTGATGATGCCATCATTAAGATCCAGGCTATCAAGGGCTCTAACAATATGCCATTCCGCCAGGCAATTGCCGATGCTGAAGGTCGCGGAAGAATCCAAACTGCTGTGGATGCGCTTTCTAAGCTACAAGCCAGTCTGGAGTCAGATGTTGTTCCTCTACTTAATAAGTGGAAAGTATAACTCCCTATCTAATACAGATGTGATTGGATAGAAAAGGAGGCACAGGAATGGCCTCCTTTTTTAATATAAAGAGACCTATTTTAAGCAGTATTCAGCTCAGGATAGAGAAATACTCGCTTAAGTAAAAATGTGTGTGGGATGAAAATGATGAATTTTAATCGTTATAAATATGCCAGTTTAGCTCTCGCTATCTGCTTTGGCTTAACTGCCTGTGGGGGCTCTGGTGACGATGCCCCTGAACCTAAACCCGAAGAAAAAATATACCCAAGTTTTACCGATATGAAGGCCAGCGGCGGAGAGACTACCACCTTCGATGCTTCCGAGTCAGGTCATGGTTTCTCGACTCCTGCACCTAATTTATCCGATGTGAGCTTAGAGCATCACCTCGAAGGTGATCTTAGTTTTGAGACCGCCTTCACTACGGCGCCAAACGTCGAACATCCTGATCTCGATGGTTTGGGTCCGGTATTTAACAATACTGACTGTAACTCATGTCACCAGCGAGATGGGCGTAATTCGACTCCCATAGTGCCAGCCGGAGAATCCCGGATAAAACTAAGTTCCGAAGCCGGGCTATTTTTGCGTATCAGCAAGGCTGCTGCGGAGCCATGTACTCTAGGAACTGCGGCAAATGATTATTGTGCTCCTATCCCAGTGCCTAATTTTGGCGGTCAACTGTTTCACCGCGGGGTGTTAAAAGCGCGTCCGGATTGGCAAGATAATTTGTTTGGTGGACAGGCGGATGTGTATCTCTCCTATGAAACCAAGGTCGTGACATATTCGGATGGCACAAGCATCACATTGAAGAAACCATTATTCGCGGTAGAAAACCCTTATGATGCACCCAGTGAGACCTTATCTAGTGCTAACGTGACTTCGGACCTACTCCAAGATGATGTCTTGATGGGCTGGCGTAACGGCATGCCTGTTTTCGGTTTAGGCCTGCTTGAAGCGATTCCAGAGACTGATATTTTGGCCCTGGTCGATGAGAACGATGCAGATGGCGACAAGATCTCTGGCCGGGCTAACCTGGTCTTCGACGCCGTTAAGGCGCAAGCTGGGGACACTAATCCAGTTTCTTTGGGACGTTTCGGTTGGAAGGCCAATACTCCGAGTGTACGAGTGCAATCTCTGGGTGCATTGCGTGGTGATATCGGTATTACTAATCCACTGTTTCCCGATGAGAGCGTATTTGGCACCGCCTTGCATGATAGCTATCTAACCAGAACCGGCTTCGTTGACACGGGAGAAGATGTCAATGGAGAGCCTGAGGCGAGCGTCGAGTTCAGTGATTCTGTGGTCTTCTATGCCGAGACTTTAGCGGTACCGGCCAGACGTAATGTCGATGATGCTAATGTTCGTGAAGGTGCGCGCCTGTTTGAGCAAGTTAACTGCACGGGCTGTCATAAGGCCAGCTTCGTGACTAAGTCGACTGGTGATATTGGCGGCACACCTATGATAGATGCGCTCAAGGGACAGACTATCTATCCTTTCACTGATATGTTGCTACATGACATGGGTGAAGAGCTCGCCGATGGCCGTCCTGATTTTCTAGCCGACGGCAATGAGTGGCGTACCCGTTCATTGTGGGGTATTGGCTTGACTCAGACCGTGAACCCACTGGCCGGCTTCTTACATGATGGTCGCGCTGCAACTCTGGAAGAGGCGATATTGTGGCATGGCGGCGAAAGTGAGCAGAGTCGTAATGACTTTATGGCATTGAGCAAGGCTGAGCGAGATCAAGTTGTTGCTTTCTTGATGTCACTGTAACGTTTATCCTGCTAGCTTTTAAATTTTGCTTAAAACCTATAGCGGAGCAAGTTATTGCTCTGCTTTTTTTATATCTATAGGTTTACTCACTATCATGCTTTCTGTTTTTCTCTGTATGACAATGGGAATTAGGATTTTTCTTTAGGGGCCACGATATACTCAATTTTGAGCTTTTTTAGATTAGTTAATTGGTAACTGGCTTTGGAAAAGGAATACTGAGTCCAGTGTTGTTATGTGTAATAAGTCCTTAATCTGCAGCGAGAGCATACGTGGCAATAAAAGTGTTTCCAGGTTCGTTTATGCATTTCTTGATGACTAAACCCATTCGTTCATCAGCCTGATACTTACTCATGGCTGCCGCACTGCCATATTCAGTGCTCTTCTGTATCATCCATAATGTCCTGGCTAGTCGCACATAAGGTTCAATATCCTGTCCCTTTTTGTAGGCATCGAGTACCTGCTGACAGGTAGTGAGTTCAATAGGCTGTGTGTCTTTTTTTAGATCCGCTAAGAGTTGGTTTTCATTTGCACATCCAGATATTGCCCAAGCCAGCACGATGGCTATTCGTTTTTTCATTTCGATTCTCTAAGTGTGATTGGAGCTCAGCTACTAGCATCTGAGAGTTTCCAACTTTGTTTATTTAGCTTGGCCCAATGAGGTTTGTATAGCCGTTAATCTATCATGATGGCAAGGTACTTTTGAGGCGTTAAGCCTGCACAACTCTGTAGGTACCTAGGTGATAACCAATGTTATATAACTTTATCCGCAAATGGTTTTGGATAAAGATAAATAAATAAAAATGTTAAGGTTGTGATGTGAAGCGGAGCATACCAAGAAGAGACTAGTGAGTGAAAGTATTACCTTTTAAGGACATTGATTCCATATTAAACAGCCTCCAGATTGAAACTTAACGATCACGTGTTGATATCATTTGTAACTAAAAGGTATCAGTTGGTTTAATTGTGTTCTTTGCCAGATAAGCTTTAATGTTTTCACTTCTGGTTGATGGTTGATGGTTGATGGTTGATGGTTGAGTTTGTGAGCTGGGTAGGAGTATTCCAGATTTGACCTCGGAGTCTCGTGATCTGTTTCAAGTAAATATTTTGCCTTATACATTAGTATGCCTCTATCCATAATGAGTTCATTAGTCAGGGGGCCCGGTGAGTAAAATATTGATAATCTACTCCAGTGTTCATGGCCAGACACGCAAAATTTCTGAGCATATCGGCAAACGTTTGATTGAAAATGGCAACCAAGTGGTGACTTGCTGCATAGAGCAAGTTCCGCTCCTCGGTGAGTTCGATAAAATTATTATTGGAGCCAGTATCCGCCACGGAAAGCATAATGCAGAGGTGTATAACTTTATTGCGACCCATCTTGTGGCGTTAGAAGCTAAATCTAGCTGCTTCTTTTCTGTGAGCTTAGTGGCGCGTAAAGCTGGCAGAAATACCCCCGAGACGAATCCTTATATGCAGGCTTTCTTGAGTAAGACCCAATGGCGGCCTAACTTGCTTAAGGTATTTGCAGGTAACCTGGATTATCAGGGCTATAACTGGTTAGACAGGAGCATAATTCGCTTCATTATGTGGATAACCAAAGGGCCAACGGCTGTGGGCACTAAGATTGAGTATACGGATTGGCAGCGAGTCGATGTTTTCGTCAAGGAAATCGAGCTGTTGTAGTGTTTGCTTGGGAAAATTCAAGATACACAAGTAGAGGTTTTAATGGCTAATTCTTCTTCGGTTTTCAGTAGGCTGGTTTCTAAGCTGGTCGACTATCAGCATGCCTGTATTATTATCTTATCTGCATTTTTAATTTCCACCAGTGGCTGGATCCTGATGGGACGAGGCCTGCGTAATAGTGCTTCAATATGGGATTATTTACATGTTTACCTGGGGTTAGTCACTGCCGGGCTATCTGTGAGTATGTTGATCACTCATTGCCTGAGAGGTCGGTGGCGACAGATGTTTCCTTGGCTGCTGGCTGACTTTTCTCAGCTCAACAAAGATCTATCCGGGCTGGTTAAAGGTAGAATCCCTGTAGCTGGCGGGCGTGGCCTGTTTAGCTGCATCGAAGGCATTGGGATATTACTCTTAGTTGGTGTTGGCTTTAGCGGCGTGATCTGGTTTTGTCTGCAAGGCAGTTCAGATGCCTTTATGTGGCGCAGTTATCACATCCTGCTTGTGAAAGGTTTTATCGGGTTTATCTTGATACATGTTTTCTGTGTATGTTTGCATCTACTGGATTTCATCAAAAATTGATCTAGAAACTAGGTCCTAGTTTCTAGATGCTTCTTAGGTTTACATCTACTTATGCTCTACGGCTAAGTAATTGATTAAGTCGATAAGCTCGCCGAGTGTTCGAATGGAACTCATGTTAACCGCGTATTTGTCATTCACTACAAATGCAGGGACACTCTGGATTTGGAACTGTCTCTGCTGTACGCGCCATAAATCTATCTTGTCATTAACGGCTTTACTGTCGGCAACAGCATCATACTCATTGATGTCGAATCCATTGGCGGCGAAGACTTTCTTGATATCATCGCGATTATTAAGCTCTGGCTTTTCATGTGCGCCGTGATCATGATTATGGCCATGAGCATCTTCGTCCCCCTGAATCGCAGCAAACATAGCGTGAGTCATCTTGTCACCAGCATTGAGCTCTTGAATCACTGCCAAAGAGCGCATGACTTCTGTACCAATATCACTATTCATAAAGTCTACATGTTTGCTATCAAAGGTGACTTTCTTATCTAAATTGGCTTTTATATCACCAAGATACTGCTTTTCCATGTTGTAGCAGTTATGGCAATAGAAAGAGAAAAATTCAGTTAGCTTTGGCTGAGCACTGGCTGTTTCGGCAATCTGTGTGAAGTGCTTACCTTCTTCAAATTGTGCAGCAAAACTACTCAAAGGGGCTAAAGCTAAAGTTAACGCTAAGGCTATGTGCTTAATCAATTGATTATCCTCAAAAGTGATAGGCTGAAGCAGGCTCGTACCGACTGGTACTCAATATCGAAACTTCTGCCTGAAGGGCAAAGCAAGCTATCGATACGCCATATTGCACCTAATAAATCTAGCATAAAAGCTAATGCTTAATTATGACTGAATTAACTTATAGGAGCAGTGTTTACAGTGTGATCTAGGTTTGAGTTTCGAGGATATTTTTAACGTTTATCTCTTAAAGTCTGCCACGCTTCACAAACTTTACGAAATTGAGCTGCATCTCCATTAGGGCGATCTGGGTGCCATATCAGGGCTAATTTGCGCCATTGCTTGCGGATCTGTTTATCTGTTGCATCGCCCTTTAACTCAAATACCGATAATGCCTGACTGTTATGCATCAAGTTGGGGCTAGTGCCTATGTAGTCTTCGTATCGACTCCAGAAAGACTCGAGCATTTCCTGAATGATGTTGGGGCAGGTATCGTAATTGAGCCAATTGAGATAGTAATCTCTCAAGGCGTCATCTTCCTTGAGGCTAGTGACTAGATTTAGGGGTAAAACCCTGTAAATTTGAATCTCCATGGCCTTAACTTGTAACCAATGTTGTGGTAGGAGGAGTTGCTGCAGCTCGAAGAGGGCGTTCATTAGGAGAAAATTGGTTTTGAAGAGGGCTTTCTGTTGATCATCGTCTAGATGATGCATCAAGCCTTGTTGTTGGAGTTTGGCCGCGAGGTGATGTACTTTCCAGCTTCTGTTAGAGGCTTTGAGTAGGCTTAACAACGGCCAAATCAAAGGGTTATCCTCCTTGATGTCACAGAGGCTGGTATCAGGACTCTTTTCTGTTATTGCTGAAATCGAAGTTGAACTTTTAGCAAATAGCATAGGTGAAATTCATCCTGAATTGCTGACTATGACTGTAGACTACGTCATAGGGGCAAGAGAACACAAGAATGATTGACTAAAACAATTTCATTGAGGTTCGTTTCATTCATTGGATATAGAACAATATCATTTGATTTTTTGATTGTTCGAACTAGTCTAAGAGAAGGGTTTGTCATCATTTTTTAATGTTTATCAGGATGTATCTATACTCGTCTTAGCATTTTTCAAGATCGTTTTTTTAGGTATAAATTTTGGATGATTGCTGATGGGAGTTAATTGCATAAAAGGACTAACTAATATAACTTATTTATGTTCCTTGGAACTTTTCTTTTTTTAAGCAGAGTAAAGCATTGTCACAACTTGAGCCTATTTCATTCTTTGTTGCTCTACTCTATTTAAGTAGAGAGAATTAATCATGCGTACATTCAGCATTTTCTCTAACTATTTAGTTCTATTTTTCATCTTGGTTGGCATCATACTGTCTGCAGGGATTGGATATAGCTTTTATCAAAATGAGACATTGACCATAGAGTCCGATTTTAGGCGAGATGTTGATGATAAGGCGGCAGCCTTAGAACGAGAGCTCTTGATTAATTTAGAAGTGCTTTATGCGGTTAAGGGCTTATACAATAGTTCAGATGATGTGACCGAGGGTGAATTTAGAAAGCTGGCAAGTAGCTTCTTGGTTAGGCATCAGAACATAAAGGCATTAGAGTGGATCCCCAGAGTAAGCTTGGAACAGCGCGAAAAATATGAGCAGCAAAGAAGACAACTGCACCCTGATTTTGAATTCACCGAGCGTGAATTTCAGGGGAGTATGATCCGAGCGACTGAGCGAAAGGAGTATTTTCCTGTCTATTATGTCGAGCCAATGGAAGGCAATGAGGTGGCATTCGGTTTTGACTTAGCATCAAATCCCAAACGCGACAAAATTCTCAAAAAATCACGAGATCTAGACCTCTCATTGGCGACCGCCAGCATTACTCTGGTACAGGAAATTTCCAATCAGAAGGGATTTCTGATGTTTATGCCTATCTATCGAGGTGAACCTAATACGTTAATTAAACGTCGAGAGAAGTTGATTGGCTTCGTGCTCGGGGTGTATAGAATCGGAGATATGTTCGAAACAGCGATCAAGTATACAGGCGCCCAAGGCATTAACTTAAAATTGATTGATAATACCGGGGTCTTGGCCGAGCAACTCTATTCAAATTTTTCTATCGACCAACGTCAAAATACGACTCAGCTTCAGCTCACTTACAATAAACCCTTGAGTCGATTTGGAGGGCGACAGTGGACATTAGTGTCGACTCCGACGCTTGGCTATATCGCAGAACGTAGAAGTTTATTACCTTTCATTAGTTTTGCATTTGGTATTTTATTCGTACTTCTTTGTGGTGCGTATACCTCTGCCGTTATTCGACGTAGCTCTTTAATCAAGGTCGAGGTAGAAGAGCGAACCCAAGATCTGAATGAAGCCAAATTGGAGCTGGAAGAATTATCCCATACCGATGGTTTGACCAAGATTGCCAATCGTCGCAAATTCGATGAGCAATTCGAAAAAGAATGGCAGAGAGCCGTTCGAAGCAATATTTCACTTTCCCTCATCATGATCGATATTGATAACTTTAAGCAGTTTAATGATCATTATGGACATTTGGCGGGAGACCAATGTTTGCGGGATGTGGCCAAGTCATTGAAGAGTACCATGAGCCGTAACACAGACTTAGTCGCTCGGTATGGTGGTGAAGAGTTCGTTATTTTATTGCCAAATACCAATGAACCCGCACTCTTGGCGGATAAGTGTCGAATGAGCATTGAAAAATTACATATTCCCCATGAGCCCTCGAGCGTCTCTGAATATGTGACCATCAGTCTTGGAGTGATCAGCGCAAATCCGACTCAGAACAGCGACCCTTTGGCTTTCAGTGCGAAAGCAGATAAATTATTATATCTAGCCAAAGACTTAGGCAAAAACAGAGTATGCATCGAGGAGCCGTTAATCCTACAGAAGGGGGATGTGATAGATTTTAAAGCACCGAAGCAGTAATTGATGCTCTCTATTCGAAGCTTCCTTCTCGGGCTTGCACTTCGATTCCTATTTCATCATTAGCTTAATTATTCAGGCTAGTTACAAGCTACTGATTTTAATCTTGGTTTGTGGTTAAATTCTGCGTAACAAGCCTGCCGGTGAAGCATTCGCTCGCCAAGAATTATAAGGTTATCGCAAAATGGCATTGAAAATTCCTACACTCATTTTCACCGTACTGTGTCTCTCCTTAGCGAGTACTTTTAGTGCTAAGGCACTGGATTGGCGTATCGCTTTTGGTGGCCACGACATTATAGTCGAGCAAGCCGACTCACATACTTTAGGTGCTGGGGCGACTTTTTCATTGTCTCATCTCACGCAGTCCAATATTTTATTGACTGGCTCTGTAGATGTTTTTGTCGATCATGATAAAGATAAGCTAGATCCCGATCATATTCCTATCTGGTTTAGTTCGAATTTTATGGTGAAGGGCGAGCTATTTCGTCTGTCTCCTGATAGTGCATTTCAATGGGAAGTAGAGGCGAGTAGCAGGCGAAATACTGTCAGTTCAGTTGAGAAACAGCTGAAATTGTTTCCTGGTATTGGCTATGAATATGATACAAAAAATTTCTTTGCCGGAGTGAAGGTGGGAGCGGGATACTACTTTCTGGAAATCGATGATGATGTGCCGAAAATGCGTGGATACGATCGAGGTGATTTCCAAAATAAGACCGGGGCTTATACGCTTGCGGCAGACACTCGATTTTCCTTGGGGTCTTCGTTGGAATTATCGGCTAAGATTCAGCATTGGAACGATGGCAGTGAGTGGCTGGAGAATCGTTATAGCATCGCCCTGAATTATGATGCTAATACTTGGGTAGAGGACAGTGTGTTTGTGGTGAGTGTAGAGCATACCGAATACAATCTCGATCCATATGCAAAAGTGGCTTTAGATGATCCAGATTACTTGCCTATCTTACCTTGGGATAAAGATACTTTGGTTAGAGTTTATATCGATATGCCCTGGGATTTTTAATCCCAATATGTGAATATTTTGGAGTTTATCACTAAGCTAGTCTGGTTATTTTATCTTCTGCTCCATAGGCATATTGCAGTGTTCTCTTCTGTGGATCTGCCTCTCTACCAAGCTCGATAAGATAAACATCAAGAGGTAGCCGGTACCTAGGGCTAAGATCACCGCCACGACATTGTCAGTAACCTCGCTATAAATATAGTAGCTCACTATCAGTCCACAAATGCCGCTGATTCTGATCATCAAGCTTTGGGTAAACAAGCCGTGGGCTTTAATAAAAGCTAGCTGATAGGCGTTAAGTATCATGAAGATGAAGAACATGGAAAAGTGCATTAGCACAGGTGCAGCCTGAGCGTATTCAGGCGGGAACACCCAAGCGACTATGTCATGGCTGAATAAAAGCATAGTAATGAAGAAACCTGAACCGACTATGGCGGCCAGCTTATAAATCCACTTTTTTATCTGTTTAATTTGCTGGATGTCAGAATTTCGTACACATACAGCGAGTTCAGGCAATACGAATCGATAGATAGGAAAAACGAACAGCAGTGTCAGATAGGTAATCACAGGTCTAACAACCACCTGAAAGTCTCCGAGCTCTTCGATGCTAAAGTGAGCGACTGTGAGTAGCACGGTAATGTAGATCATCAAGATGCTAGCCCCAGCCTCCAGGGATGCGGTAAAACTTTTTTTCACGAAGCTGACTAGGCTAGAGTCCATATTTACCGAGTCTAAAGGCGTCGTCGCTATCTGTTTTCGTCGGCTGATAAACATGAAGCCAGCCATGGCGAGAGAGGAGAGCATCATGGAAATGAATAGCGAGGCAATGGCGGCTTGCCCTAACAGATAGAAGCAGATAAAGAAGACTAAGATCTGGGCTAAGGGCTCCATCCAAGTCACCTTGTTGGAAATATTGTACATACGATACATGGCTATCTGATTGGTAAAGTAGACCTTGAACCCCATGCCTAAGATGATACCGACCAAATGGAAGTACTCCACTGGGATATGTAATGTGTGCTTGATATAAGGTAAGACAACTCCCCAGGTGAGCAATACCATAGTGATCAGGCTATAACGAAAAATATTGGTTATATCTTTATCATTCTGTGTTTGCGAGTAGCTCACCACCATGGAAGAGCGAAAGCCAGTCATCAAGATCAGAGACAGTGAGATGATATCTATGCTGGTGTGATACAGAGCCAGATCTTCTTTGGCTACCCATTGTGCCAGCCAAATTTTAAAGCCGAAGCCGATAGTTATACTGGCCAAGGTTGCCCAAAGCCCGGCGATAAAAGCAGACTTAACTCGTTCGATAGCTGTTGTTTGCATCATACTCCTGGCCGAATGAGGGGAAAAGGAGAAAGCAAGTTTAAGTATTCAATCGGCAGATTATTCTACCTCGATAATATGCGTCGATATAGTGCAATAAAGTAAAGCTGTGACTTATACTCATGGTTGGTCTTATGACAGGGGTTAAGTTGTACCGTCATTATTTTACCCTAGGCTGTTATTCAAACTATCCTTCGAGTTATTTTCGGTATAACCTTCATAAATAGTATCCGCTATTTCTAGGTTCAGCCTTGTTATCAACTTCTTCCAATAGCCATTATCGATTAAAGATAGCCAGCTTTAATCTGTTTAATTTTATTGCGCCTCCCGATGCCTTCTATGAATTTGACAATATTTACACTCAGGAACAGTGGCAGAAGAAGCTAAACTGGATTGCTAAGTACCTTAATGAGCACCAGCCTGATGTGATAGCTTTTCAGGAGGTGTTTAGTCCTGATGAACTGGAGACCCTCACTAAAGCTTGTGGCCTGGACTACTTTAGCGTGCTGGACTCACCTCAGGTCATGGACGATTTTATTTATAGCAAGCCAGTCGTTGCATTGGCTTCTCGTTATCCTATCAAGGAAGCGGTTTCGGTTAGCGCCAATAAAGAGTGGGCGGCGCAGATGGGGCTAATGAGTGAGTTTGAATTTAGTCGCAAACCGCTTAGGGCTACGGTTGACTTGCCTAAACTTGGCTTGTGTGATTGTTATGTGGTGCACTTTAAGTCTAAGCGCGCCCTGTTCGATGCACAGGATATTAAGGTTAATTCCGCTACAAGCTCCTTTAGAAAAAGTACTGCAGGTACTGAACTGAATACCGGCCAATTACTGGCCATGGAGGCGCTGGGGCGTTGGGGCTCGAGTGTTCAGCGAGGCAGCGAAGCTGCGCTGTTGCGTTATGCCATGGTTGAACGTCGAAGTCAGACACAAAATCCTATGATATTGATGGGGGATTTTAATGACATGTTGAGCGATGGTGTGCTCGCAGCACTAACCTCAGTCGATACCCGCATCAAACCTCAAGCTGATATGAGTCAGGGAGCCATGGGGGGGGTGGCTCATCAGTTAGGATTTTATCGTTTACAAGATTCCTATGATCTATACCAAGCGAGTCAATATAGTTTATCGGAACAGGCCAGGCCTGCGACGCATTATTATTTTGCTAAAGGCTCGGTACTGGATTACATCTTGCTCTCGAGTGAGTTTGATGCAAAAAATGATTTGAGTCTGGCTGAGGTCGGTCGCTACGAAACCTATGACCGCCATTTGATTAACCCCAGCTTCGAGCATGACAGCCAGAGCACAGATCATGCCCCCGTGATGATCACTCTTGCTATCAGAGAATGAGTTTGATGCCAAAAATGATTTGAGTCTGGCTGAGGTCGGCCGCTACGAAATCTATGACCGCCATCTGATCAATCCCAGCTTCGAACATGACAGCCAGAGCACAGATCATGCTCCTGTGATGATCACCCTTGCTATCAGAGAATGAGTAAATGCTGCGGTTTTGTTATCGTTTTGATAATATGCTTAGAGTTTTTACTAATTGCCTAAATGTGCTCAGTTTTACAGGCTAAAGGAACCGACTCCTATGAAGCAAACTACTTTTTTATCTTCTACTGTTTCAGTCTTCTTAGGCCTGCTAATCAGTGCTTCCATTTTCGCAGCTCCCGCGGCCAATGTGAAAACATCGGTTAATCGCACCGAATCGGCCAACAGAGTAAAGGAGAGCTTAGTCTTGCCTTACCTCTTCAGTTCAGAGTCCATGGGATTGAATATCGGTGTCGGCGGCATGCTCAATGGTTACTATCAAGATCATATGACCATTGGCGGGACAATATTTGGCGGCGACGTCAGCAAGGCGGCCGGCGGTGGTGTCTGGAACTTCCTGCTGCCGAATACAGAGCGTTTCTATTTAAGTGCCTACGGTATGATGGGTTACTATCCTAAACAGCGCGCCTATGCTGGTGGCACTCAAGATTTTATTCCCGCCAATACGCCTCTTCCCGGGAGTAATGACTCGGACAATACTCAGTATCTTGAAGCCGATGGCTCGTCGAATTGGTTCGATATTAAACTTGAATATGCCCTTCCCATAGGAGCTACTGCCGATAAAGGCTCGGTGAAGTATCAGCTCAAAGATGGCCTGTTAATTTCTGAGCCTAGTGGGGGCGGGGATTGGAATCCTCTGGAGCATGGAGCGACCGTAGTAGTATTGCGTCAGTTCAATCGTTACCAGAGTTTTGAATTCGAAGAGGGAGAGTCTGATGGTACTATCCACGCTATCGAGCTGGGGATCTTGTATGACAACACCGATTTCTCGATTAACCCGTCTAGAGGCAGTAGCCAATATTTCTCTATCTCCCACGATGCCGCCTGGCTCGATTCAGACAATCAGTGGACATTTTTAAACTTAGACATGAGCAAGTATTTTTCCTTCGGCGAGTCAGATTATGCTCATCAGAGAATTCTGGCGTTAAACTTCTGGACCGGATACTCACCCTCCTGGGAACTGGAGTATGACGGTTTAGGTGGTCAGAAAGTGGTGAATAATGCCCCTTATAATGAGGCGGCAACCTTAGGCGGCTTCTATCGCATGCGTGGTTTCGATCAGAATCGTTTCCATGATAAGGCTGCTATTTACGGCTCAGCAGAATATCGATATACCCTGAAATATAACCCCATAGAAGATGTGAATTGGCTTAAGTTTCTCAAGATTGATTGGTTTCAACTGGTGGGTTTCGTCGAGGCCGGAAGAGTGGGCGCGCAATATACTGCCAGTGAGCTGTTAACAGATCTTAAATATGATGCCGGCTTCTCTTTGCGCTTTCTAGCCGCAGGTCTGGTCGTGAGGACTGATATTGCGATTTCAGATGAAGGTAGTAACACTTGGGTGATGGTGGATCATCCGTTCTAACTTCATTAGCGGTTTTTAGACTAAGCGGGGATCATCCGTGTATATATTTTGTTTAGCGGTTTTTAGACTGAGTAGGCCCTGTACGTTTATGTAACATATTAACGACCGCCCTAAGTCTTGGGTTATCCCTTTGTTGTTTCTATGTCTATGAAAAGTAGTGAAGTATTGAGTGGAAGATGAAATGAGTTTGTTTGAGTATAAGTATTGCGGTTTCATCTTGATGGCAACTTAGCGGGTAATTGCTGTTAACGCGAATCTGCTGTGTGATTTTTGTCCTGGTTATGAGTTTTAACTCTTAAATTGGTCACATTTTTTATAGGCTAAGGGCGAAAGGCTATCGGTAAAACGCGTACTTGGTGATAAAATAGTCGCATTGAACAGGAACCTGTTCATGATGGACGCTATCACATGTATCAGGGAAATGATGTCATCTAATAATGCAGCACTGCATTAACATTTCAATACTAGACTAGCGCGATGAGTCGCTATAAAAGCATTAGTCGATTCATGCACTTATTTAAGTTCTATGAGACTCTATAAGGATATTTAATGCAAGGTAAGGACTCAAGTCAAATTGAGCAATCCAGATGGTCGTGGCTGAATTTTAGTTTCTGGCTATGGCCCTTTTGCCTGAGCGAGAAATTCAAGTTTGCCTCGAGAGTTGCCTTGAGTCTGACTCTGGCTTATCTCATTCCCATGGCTATGGGTTGGCCTCAGGCATCGACGGCCGCCACCACTGTGATGTTGATCGCTTCTACCGGCAGTCGCCGCGAGTCTCTCGCCAAGGGTACTTATAGGGTGATTGGCACCTTGATTGGTGCCGTTATCGGCTTACTGCTGGTGGGGCTCTTCGCTCAAGAGCGCATCCTCTACATGTTAGTGGTCTCTGTGGTGGTCTCACTCATCTTCTATTTTCGCAATGCCTATAAGAAAGACCCCAGTGTGTTTATGCTCACCGGGGTGATGGTATTGATGATGTCCAATGGCGGCGATGCCAACGGCGCCTTTATCTATGGTGTTGATCGGGCCTTTATGACGGCATTCGGCGTGGTGGTGTTTACCTTGGTCAGTGTATTCCTGTTTCCGGTCAAGACAGAGCAAAACCTCAAGGCATTAGCCCATGATCTGAATCGAATACAGGGACAGATTTTTCATCTTCTGACGCATCCTAAGGTGACGCAGGTTCAAGCCGAACCCGCTAAATCAATGTCCCTGGAGCGTCCCGAAGAGTCGGCAGAGCAAACAGATGTGTCATCTCTGGTGAAGCAGCTCTTCGCTGCGCAGGGGGCCTTGGATCAGAGGTACACTTCAATCAGCGCCGAGTGCAGCGATGTCTCGGGCTATAAGAAGGAGTGGGACCTGGCCCTGCTCTATTATAAGCAGATCTCTGAGTTGCTAATTTTTGTCGCCGAGTCGGGCTCTCACGGTGTGAAAGAGGGCACAGAGTTAAGGCTAGAGCGCTTTATCACAGATTACGATCAAACTGTCCAAAAGCTAGCGGCACTTTTTATCGAGTCAGAGCAGGCTTGGGAAGATAAAGAACGCACATGTGAAGTCATCGAGTACAGAGTGACTTTAGATGAAGAAGCGCTAGAAACCTGCACTCATCTTGGCAGAGGCAAGGTGCTGACTTTCGCCTACTTGCTCAATCAGCTCCATGAAAAGTTGTCGCGGTTGACGGCGACCATCAGCTGCATAGATTCTGTGACCGGTAAGGTGGACTTCAGCGAGCGCTTCCCTAAGGCACTCTCTCAGTTTATCTGGTGGGATGCGGAGAATGCCAAGACGGCTATAAAGGTATTCGTTACCTATTGGGTCGCGGGACTCATCTGGATCTACTTCAATCCTCCGGGGGGCTACACCTTCGTGGTCTTCTCGGTGATCTACATGTCCCTGCTATCTTTCTTGCCTGTGCACCCTGTGATGTTGCTGGTGCTGTTCACCTTCGGCTTCCTGTTTGCTGTGCCTGCCTATGTGTTCGTTCTGCCCGGGCTGACTTTAGGTGCCGAGCTTGGGGTCTTTATTTTCATCTATACCTTCGTCGCCTTCTATCTGTTCAAGGGGCCTGTCACCATATTTTTCCTTATGGGTTTGTTTGTGCTGGGTATTGATAACACCATGCATTATAACTTTGCCGTGCTCCTCAGTGTAATGATGATGTTTTATCTGGTGGTCTTGATGATCATCTTATCCTATTACTTTCCCTTCTCATCGCGCCCGGAACATCTGTTTCTGGTGATGAGAGAGCGCTTCTTCAGACATGCCGCCGGGGTGATCCTTTGCCATCAAACGCTTAAACCTAACGGCTTACAGCGGCTCAAGACCGATTGGCACCAGATGACCATGAACGTCACTGTGAAGAAATTAACCCTATGGTCGGCAAAAATTAACAATAAGCAGTTTCAGCAAACGACGCCACAAGCTCTCGCGGCCTTCTGTGCTGCCTGTGAAATGCTCAATAATCATCTGAATATCTTTGTCTCTTCCCAAAGTAAGTTTGCAACCAATGAACTGGTGTTACAGGGGCGGCATTCTTTCAAGGATAAGGTGCTGCTGCCCATGACCAAGTCTTTGGCGGGGGGATATAAGCAGGAGGCATCAGACAAGGTGTTTTTGGGCTATGAGTTGGATTATGAAGCCACAGAGTTGCAGTTGGAAGATTATCTTAATGGTCTCGACCTGTCGCTCTATTCGGCGACGGACATCTCAGGCTTCTATATCTTCCTCAATTTGAAGAAGAATGTGTTCGATGCCATCAGTCAGTGTCAACGGACGTATGAGGATATCAGTTGGAACAATTTACGACAGAAGCGATTTTAGGAGAGTGGCAATGTTAAATAAGTACGTCAAAACCTGTCTGGTGATGATGCCATTGCTTGGGCTCTCGGCGTGTACCACTCTGGGACCAGACTTTCAGCCTCTTGAGGCGAAGAAGTTACCCGACAGTTGGAAAAATTCTGCCTCAGACTCTGATTCTAAGAGTGATTCTGAGAGTGAGCTTGAACAGACAATGCAAGCATCTGCTCAGTGGTGGAAGCAGTTTAATGATCCGACCCTAAATCTTCTGGTGGAGCGAGCCAATACCCAAAATCTGGATATCGAGGCCGCGGGCCTACGTATCTTGCAGGCGAGAATGATCTTGGGGATCAGTGATTCACTCAACTATCCACAGGTGCAGGTGGCATCGGGTAGCTTGGCGAAAGTGTATCGCAACGAGAGCTCGCTCAATAGCGCGGCTCTGTCATTCGATGCAGGGTGGGAGATGGACATCTGGGGCAAATATGCTCGGGGCGTCGAGGCCTCTGAAGCGACGCTCTATGCCAGCATCGCCTCATACAATGATATTGCCGTGACCATCACATCGGAAGTGGCACGTAATTATATTAACTTCAGAACCTTTCAGGAGAGAGTGCTGCTCTCCAGGAGAAACATTCAGATCCAGCAGCGTGTGGTACATATCACTCAGGTGCAGTATGACTCGGGCAATGTCACCGAGCTCGATGTGCAGCAGGCCAAGAGTCAGCTTTACACCACTAAGGCGGCGCTGCCTTCACTTAAATTGGGCATGATGCAGGCGAGAAATGCCCTCGCCGTGTTACTCGGTGTTATGCCTGGTGAGATAGTGCTCATGCTGGAGTCGGAGCAGCTCAAGGCTAAGGTCGATGCCTACAATATCGAGTATGGCAGGGCAGATACCAAGCGCACCATGACTGATGAAAATACCGAATCTATCGTGCCTACGCCGCCCATGCTCGATGCCAGTATCGATGCTTCCCTGGTGATGAGACGTCCTGATCTTCAGGTCGCCGAGTTACTGGCCCATGCCCAGAGTGCCAAGATAGGCTCGGCCGAGGCGGCCCTCTATCCCAGCTTTTCCCTGTTCGGCTCAATAGGGATCAACAGCAATACCCCCAGCGGTAGCAGTTTCAGTTTTAGCGATTCGCTGACGCTCTCCGCCGGCCCCTCATTTTCTTGGAATATTTTCCAATATGGCCGGATTAAGAACAATGTCCGCCTGGAGGATGCCCGCTTGCAAGAGGCGCTCACCAACTACAACAAAAAGGTGTTGTTGGCGGTACAAGAGGTGAGTGGCGCTCTGGAATCCTATTCCCTGTATCGGGAGCAGAAGGCGCTGAGAATGAGTTCGGTTAATGCCTCGGTTCGGGCGTTTAATATCTCCATGACCCAGTATGAGAATGGCCAGATAGGCTTCGAGCGACTCCTGAACTCGGTAGAAAAGATGACCCGTAGCGAAGACAGTTATGCCCAGATCAAGGGCAATGTGGCCAATCAAGTTGTGGCGCTCTATAAATCCCTAGGCGGTGGCTGGCAGATAAATAATGGCAAGGCTTTTATCAGCGATGCAACTAGAGAGCTGATGAGGCAGAGAACCGATTGGGGAGATGTTTTAGATGAACCTCAATTATTACCTGTGCTGGGAAACAAACCGGCGGTTGCGGATATTCAACAGACTAGCGCTCAGCTTTCGATTAAAGGAGGGAATGAGTGATGGATCTCCCCCATGAACTCGCTGCGGGAGATGTTTATTTCTCGCCCCTGTTACTGGTACTGGTGGTGGCGACAATCGCCAGCTGGATAACGGTAGCCCTGTTAAATAAGACGAGGTTGTCGCGTTTCATTGCGTTTCCCTCGATGACCTTTATGGCGATAACCTTGTTCTACGTTATCGGCATAGATAGTTTCTTTTTACGCTTCTAAATGGACCTTCGAACAAGTGAATAAGATGAAAAAATTATTAATCATAGTCCTCAATGTCCTCATCATAGGCGGCGCACTGTTTCTGGGTTATCAGAAATACCAGGAGTACTTTAACAACCCCTGGACTCGTGATGGCCAGATTAGAGCCAATGTGATCAAGCTGGCTCCCCGGGTTTCCGGTCCTCTGGTGCAAGTTTATATCAAGGATAACCAGTTTGTGCATAAGGGAGATCTGCTGTTTCAGATCGATCCCAGTACCTATGAAGTCTCACTCTCCCAAGCCGAAGTCGGGCTGGAGCGGGCCAAGTTGAGCTCGCAGGGTAAGAAGATTGAGTTCGATCGCCTTCAGGACATCAGGGCGAAAGATAAGGGAGCCGTTTCCCATAAAGATTTGATCCGCCGTGAGATAGCTTACGAAGAGTCCAAGCTTAAGATTAAGGCCTCCGAGGAGCAGTTGAAGGCGGCCAGAATGAATCTTGGCTTCACTAATATTTATGCTCCTGTAGAGGGTTATGTCTCTAACATAGACATCCAGATCGGTACCCAGGCTGTGATGAATCAGCCGCTTATCGCTCTGGTCGACAGCAATAGCTTCTGGGCCTTCGCCTATTTTCGTGAGAGTGAGTTAGAGCAGATACATATAGGCAGTACTGCCATGGTGACCCTGATGGCACACCCAGATAAGCCTATCGAGGCCAAAGTGGAATCGATAGGCTGGGGCATAGCGCCTAAAGACGGTACCGTGGGCTATAACTTGCTGCCAAATGTGAATCCTGTCTTTCAGTGGATCCGCTTGGCACAACGTATTCCTGTGCGTATTACCTTAGACGAGCTTCCCGAGGGAGTAGAGTTGAGATTCGGCCTGTCAGCTTCGATCATGGTGCTCGGCGATGAATAAGAAAATCAATCAGGAAAATAACTTCTACTACATGACCTTCGCGCTCATTGGCTTACTGGTAACCTCATCTCTGGTAGAGGTGATGCCGAGCGGTATCTTAGAATATGTACTCGAAGGGGTGATAGTGCTGACTTTTCTGGTCTGCATATTGAGTTTGCGTTTTGATCCTCGTTGGAAACGCTTCATGCAGATGTTGGCGCTATGCTGGGTGCTTGCCTCGATACTCAGGCAAGCTTTAGGCATACAGGAGATAGATCTGTTGGTGCTGCTGATCATGTTTGCCTTTTTCTGGGGGACATTTAGATCTATCTCCAGGCAGATCTTATTTACCGGCACAGTGGACGGCAACAAGGTGGTGGGGTCTGTGGCCCTGTTCCTCCTGATGGGCTTGATGTGGACCATTGCCTACCTTATGGTCATGGAGTTTGCGCCACATTCTTTCACTGGCATGAGCCAGATGTCCTGGGGGGAAAACTTCTCTCAGCTGGCCTATTTTAGTTTCGTTACTTTAACCACATTAGGCTATGGGGATATCAGTCCCATCAGCCCATTTTCACAAGTCCTTGTCTACATGGAAGCGATCGCCGGAGTGTTTTATATGGCTATCGTGGTAGCGAGTTTAGTGAGTTCAAATCAGGGAAAACAACATGGATAATCAACAAGGAAATAATCGAGTGGGAAATCAGCAGAGTAAAATATTCGTCAATAACATGATGGAGTCGGCTATTCGCATCGGCTTGCTGTTTATGCTTATCGTATGGACGTATGACATTATCAGGCCCTTCGTCATTCCCGTGTTGTGGGGTGCCATCATAGCCGTGGCCTTGATGCCACTAACCCAGAAACTTGAGAAGGCCTTTAAGGGCAGACGCGGACTGGCTGCGACTGCATTGGCTATTATCGGAGTCGCCCTACTGGTCGTTCCATTTGTCCTAGTCTCAGGTTCAATATTCGATGGCGTCAGCCGTACCATAGAGGTGTTGCAGAGTGGTGATGTTAAGATACCTGGCCCGACCCAGAGGGTGGCCGATATTCCAGTGATCGGCGATAAGCTTTATGAAATATGGGCCTTGTTCTCCACTAACCTGGAGAAGGCGGTGCAGCACTTCCTGCCTGAGATAAAGACGGCCGTGGGCACTATAGCCTCGGTAATAGGGAGCAGCTTGGCGACTCTGATGATGTTTATCATCTCCTTAGCTATAGCGGCGGGTTTCATGTCCCATGCGGAGAAGATCTCTGAGGCCGTTAGCACTGTCGCAGTACGTGTTGTGGGTAAGAATGGCGAGCAGTGGACCACACTAACCGCCGCGACCATACGCAGCGTCTTGCTTGGGGTTGTCGGCGTGGCATTCATCCAGTCCATGTTAATCGGCTCCGCCATGTTCGTGTTTGACGTACCCGCGGCAGGGCTGATCACCTTAGGTGTGCTGATACTCGGTATCGCCCAGCTGCCGGCACTGATTGTTGTGCTACCTGTTATTTTCTATGTGTTTTCTACTCAGGATACGACACCAGCGACCATCTTTACTATATGGGTGCTGATTGCTGGCGTGTCGGATAACTTCCTTAAGCCTCTGTTGATGGGACGTGGCGTGGATGTGCCTATGCCAGTTATCTTAATTGGTGCCATCGGCGGCATGCTGTCGGCCGGGATCATAGGTTTGTTCCTCGGCGCCGTCGTGCTTGCCATCTGGTATGAGTTATTTGTTGCCTGGTTGAAGGTCGACAAGGAACAAGGGGCAAAGCAAGAGCTGACGATTGAAGGTGACACATCTGAGCCTAAGTTTGAAGCTGTGGCTAATGAGGTCAAATAGCTAACGATTTTTACTGACTCAAGGGAGCCTAGCAGGTTACCACCAGAGGAGGAGAGCATAGGCTCTCCTTTTTTATGGGGTTCAGTATTATACCAATTCCATTAAATTGATGAACAATTCAGAGCTCTCTCAGGGCTTTTAATTCACGGCGCATTGTTGAGGAAATGGTTATTCCCTTTTGAGGCAAAGCAACACAGAAGTAGAAGTCCTGAGAAGCTCACGTAGTGCGGGTTTAAAAATACTTTATGCTGCGCAAGTGGCTTTCGATATACGACTGCATGGATGCTGGAGGTAGAGCAACGCAGGAGCTTGTTGCCGAGAATAACTATTAGCTTCAATCCCCTTACTTGCCTACAGCATTTTTAACTCCCGCTGAATGATCACTTACTTAATGGAACTGGTATCATCTATAGTGGCTTTAGGTTAGCGTTAATTTATGCACTGCAAGAGACTCATATAGCCCTATGTTAGATGCCATCTGTACCTTAGATGAGACCAAGCCGGTTACTTATACCGTGTTTAAGTTTCAAAAATTGAGTGATGCCGATATTGAACATTATCGGCAGTCCCTCATATGCCCAGCTTGTAATGGCAAGGCGTACTTCCGCAAAGCCTCGAAAGATGGCAAGGCCGCCTGTTTTGGCTCTCGTTACCACCAGACAGATTGCAGTGAATTTAACCCTTCAAATGCAAAAGTGCGTGAAGAGCTTGCCGCCATCGAAGTTAATCAACTGCTGGTGGACAACGATGCCCTGGTCATTGATTTTTCTAAACGAGCTGGAGGAAAGCGCGCTAGTCTTAGCTCAGCAGATAAAAAGGTTGTCGTTGAGAGTAAAGCTGATAAAGGTAATACAGACTTAGCAGAAATAGGCGCAGATAAAGCAGGGACTCAAGATGAGCAGTCTGGTATGAGCCGAGTCTCTTCGGAGGGATTGGACAAACTGCTTCACAGTTTACTTAGGGGCAGTGAACTGGCCGAATCAGATCTCTGGGTCTATACCGATGAGAAGTACCGTTGGCGGGCCAAGAACTTGTTCGTTAACTTTGCCGATGCTGAGCCTACCGACAACGGTGCGCCGCGTATGTACTGGGGAACCCTCTCTCACAGCGATAAAAATATGCACTGGCTCAATCCTGCCGATTGCAGGGATGTGGGTATTCCTGTCGAAGATTATCAAGAGGCCTTGTGTAAGAGATTTGATATCCAAGAGCGACGCGACCTTGAAGGTGCAGGGATCATCATTTTTGGTAAGTGTTTTTTCAATAAGGATAAGACCCGAAAGATCATTCAGCTGTGGGGTAAAGACATTAGTCGGATGGCTATCTCTAAGTTAGATGATTAGCAGGTGTTAAAGGGAGCACTGGCTGGCAGCTAAATCCGGGTGCTGTACTGCTTATTCGAGATGCATTGCAAAGTGGGAAGTATTTTTGCATTTAGCGAACAATAGTTTTCATCTGGATTCTTCTTTTCGTTATTAAGTTAGCTGAAATAAATATCAGCTAACTTAATAATAATTTAGATGATTATCTTTTTATTTGCCCATGATAAACCGAGTGAAACAAAGTTATAATTATGGTTCTGATTGATTTTGGCACAGCATATGCTGTATTAAAGTCTAGCTGTTTATATCCGATATAAAGGATATAGATGAGTCATTCGAGGAATCAATTATGTCAATTACAAGCCAAGATAAACCAGCCATGCCAGAGTTGCATTTTAAAGTTAATCATCACCTCTATGAAACCTCTAGCTCATACCGTTGTAGAGTCGATTACGTTATCAAGTTGCTCGCCGCCGAAGAGTTAGATCAGGCTAAGGAGGCTCAATGCGCTAAGGAAGATGTGATCAATTTGGAGAAAGATTTTATTAGAGGTTATAACTAATAGAATTTAATCTGGATTGTGATTTTGGCAGGCTTAAAGTATAGGTATTAGCTTGCCATTGGCGAAGCCGAGGCTCAGTATTTAATAAACAGTTTTATACTGGCGAATCTTATAAGGTATCCCATTGTCAGGTGTGAACTCGTCTATACCTTATGTTTTATGATAAAAGCTAATTAAGCTTATTTTCCTACCATAATGAATTTTATAACTGATTTATCGTGTTTTAGTAGGCCAATATTTCGCCTTCTTGATTAAGGGGGATATAAATCACTAAGAGTTAGGCTCATGGTTTATACGTATTTAACAATATGTTATGGATGTTTTATATCTATTGGGATAACTTGACCTCATCTAAATTCCTGTATCTGTGAAGGGATCCAATGTCCTCAGAAAATACCAAGATATTGTTCCTTAGTTTATTCCTCTTACTGGCTGCGACTGGAGTCGGGATAGGCATGTATGTTAATGCGGGCAAACATGATCAAGATAAAAGCTTAGTTCCCCTCATCATAGGTTCTTGGGTGAAGATCCCTGGTATTTGCGAGGGTAAGACCCATTACGACGAACTGGTAGAGATACTGTCTAAGGACTCGCTTAGGGTTAAGGGGGGGGTGATGAACATAGCCGATTTTTCAATATCAAAGACCTCGCCGATTGAGATAAGTTGTGATGCTGTGGGTGAAGGTGAGATGTTCGCTCAAACTTCATTTATGGCCGATAAGTTCTCTCGTTTTTATTTGGGCAAGATTGGTGACTACACCATTATGAAAAATGTGTCACCAGCGGGAGAGTTGTGGTTTAAACTCGATACTCATTTCCAACAGAAGCTGCAAGCGATGAGCGATACTAAAAACAAACGCAGACTCTGAGGTGAGCGAATTTAGGCTGGCTCATTTACAAAGAAGAACTTAAGGATAGACCCAGATACAGGTATGAAAACTCAGATATTAAAGGGCTTATTGATCCGCTGGAATGATGATAAAGGGTTTGGATTTCTCAGGCCAGATGCATCTCATGTAGATATGGTCACTTTACATGGGCCGGCTAGCGATCAGGAAATATTTATTCATATCTCAGTCTTGAAACATATGAGCAGGCGCCCCAAGGTCGGAGACACCATCTTCTTTCTGATAGAAACTAAACTCGACAGTAAACTCAATGCCATCCAGGCTTATATTGAAGGGGTCGAAGCCAATACTGATAATGTGAAGGATAATAAACCCTATCTAGGTAACGGCAATAGTAAGATCCCTATCTCCTCATCGGCTGTTATAGCACGGCTATTAATCATCGCCGTGCTGCTTATCGGTGGCAGCCTGATTTATCAGATGTTCACTGACTCGAATACCACAGAGGATGTACACAGAGCGCAGTAATCAAGGGCTCTTTTTCTTCATCAGCTTATGTTTGATAGAGTCCATGGCCGTTTCACCGAACTGATATAGGCCCAGGCCGGAAATTACAAACATGGCGCCTATGACTAAGGCATCTGTGATTGTCTCGCCATTAAGCTGAGCCCCTAACATCATGGCGAACACAGGTGTTATTAAGGTCACGAGGGCGACAGTACTCGCCTTCAGATTTTGTAGGATATAGAAGTAAGCGATAAAGCCTATCAGGGAGCCAAACACCCCCAGATACAGGATCGACCAGAGTGATCTCTCCTGCCATGTCTCTATTGGTAGGGTGCCGTCGAATATCAACCAAGCCAAGGCAAATATTGGCGTCGAAAATGCTAATGCACCAACCGTACTCGCGATGGGATGAATATTGATTTTGATGGTCTTTATTAACACGCCACTGAGACTAAATAGAAATACCGCAGTCAAGATCAGCATCAGGCCAATCCAGCTATCCGAGCCCAATGAAAGTTTAGATGAACAAACAATCCCTAATCCGATAAAAGCCATGGCCAGGGCTAATAGTTTCATGGGGCCAAATTTGGCCTCACCGAGCAGCTTCTGAGCTAGCAAACCTGAAATTAGCGGCGACAGACCGAAGATCAGGGACATGGTTCCCGATGCCAGATAGCGAGCCGAAAAGTAGCTGAGCAACATGCCGCCGACTATGCCTATGGATGAGACGCCATAAAGCTTTATTGCCGTCCTGCTCCATGGCAATCGAATACGGGTTATAAGCAAGATCAAGCTCCCCAGAGACAAGGCGATCATCATTCTCAGCAACACAGCCATGGTCGGATGAACAGACTCGCTGCTCCAGACTATGCCCAGTGGAGTGGTAGACCAGATCAAAACCACAGATAAAAAGGCTGCGGGAACCAGTCTGGGTAATGTTGCCGGGACTTGCATTGTCATCTTGTACCTCGCTTACTTTTGGTATTAATAATTTGAAGAAAAACCTGAGTCTTGGTCATCAAATTTGTGGTAAGCCGAGAAGAGAGCGGAGAAGGGGGGAGTTATCTGCCGCATTGCTATCTTTTGCGGCTGGGTAATGGTTTAGACTAGTACTCTATTTCCATCTCATCCGCGGGCCGATTCGGCCACACACAAGTCATCACACGGGGATCGGTATTCGTTACTAGGAGTCGTAATTGAATCGATACCAGCTTATCTTGATGACTTGTTTGAGATTGAGTTAACTGCATGAACTAAACCCTGTTCCTAAACTTGGGGAATTAAGTGAACATTCATAGTGTATCTCTTAAGGTATACTGTCAATTAGAAAATCTAAATTAATTTATGCTAATGTGGGTCGGGGTTTTTCTTGAATAAATGTCATGTGGATTTTAAATTAAAGATTTGATATAAAAGATATTTTAACATTTGGATGTTGAGATTATAAGGACATAAGTGTCAGTTAGCTATATGCATAGATTTTTGTTTTCCTCTTTTCTATTTGTACTCACCGCTCTGATTAATCCTGTCGGTGCCTCTTCGGCTGAGAGGAATACAGTCGCAGTGGTTCGATACAATGTTTCGACTCAAGATGTTGACGAAAAACAGAACTATTATATAGAGGTACTAAAGTTAGCACTAAAGAAAAGTCAGCCTGAGTTTGGCCCCTTCGGTCTAAAGCCCGTGTTTATGGCAATGCCTCAGGGGAGAGCGGTTAAATCTGTGGCTCGTGGCCAGCTTATCGATCTGGTTTGGACAATGACATCCCCCCAGCGTGAGAAAGAGCTAAGAGCTATATATATTCCTATCATGAAGGGGTTAATGGGCTATCGAATTGCAATTATTCGCAGTGGTGAGCAGCAAAGGTTCACAGATATCCAAACTTTAGCTGAGTTTCAAAGTATTATTTTAGGACAGGGGCAAGATTGGCCCGATACCGATATTCTGCGGTCACAAGGATTTATTGTGGTATCAGGTAAAGGCGACAAGATGATAGATATGCTATTAAAGGGACGCTTTGATGCTTTTCCTCGGGGATTGCATGAGCCCTGGGATGAAGTTAAGGGCCAGGATGATATTCAGGTTGAGTCGAGTCTGTTAATCAAGTATTCCTCGCCTATCTACTTCTTCGTCAATAAGAATAATGAGCAACTGGCTCAACGTATCGAGAAGGGGCTAATCTTAGCCATAGAAGATGGCAGTTTTGATGCACTCTTTAACAGCCACTCGGCTACAGCCGATATACTGGACAAAGCTAAGCTGGATACACGTAAGATTTTTGAGATAGATAATCCGAGTCTATCTGCCCGGAGTCGAAAATTACTCGATAATAAAGCTCTCTGGCTGTGCCACTAGATGACAGAAGAGGTTTAGCACGCGATTCTTATCTGACGGGATTCTTGTGTGGGGGGAGATGGTGTTCAGCGAATCTAACTTGTTCGCTTAAAGCTAGGCAATGCCCATAATCAGTGTCCCTAAAAAATCGAAAGGGGCATTGCCCTTCAGCACATGCCCCTTCTGTTGTTTGCGGTTGTATGAACCTTTGCCTTTCTTGGGTTTCTCGGTTCTCATTCTAAAAAGCTCGCTGGTGACTAATGCTTTTAAGGCGTTGTCTTTGATTGTGCCGCGACCGCTATCATGTTCCAAAACGGTGTCGGACTTACGATGTTTAGCCATCGAATATTCCTATTTAATTTGTTTGAATTTTCTCTTGTTAACGTCAGTGATAAAGCCAGCCATAAGGGCTAGCTCTGTGGGCGACTATAATCCAGAGTTGATGGATAAGTAAACCGTTTTTTCATAGTTCACCTATGTTGAAATTACCTCAGATTTAAGATTGACGTCGTCGGTATTTATCCTTGTTCTTACGGCCTATACGATAGAGCAGTCCACGACTGGCACGGCGAAATCTGGGGAACAGGTAGCCTAATGTAGTGAGTTTACCGCTAAACCAGGGCATAGTAATTTCGGTCTCTGTACCTTTCGCTAACTTAACTATGGCGTCGGCGACTTGCTCTGGTGTGCTCATGGGCTGGGAATAGACAATATCTTCCACTTCATCTATCTCATCCATAATAAAGCGGGTATCTATAGGACCGGGTGACACCACAGCCACATTGATTTCCTTATCCCTAAGTTCGTCGCTCAAGGCATAGGCGAAGGCTCTCAGCCCGGACTTAGTGCTACTATAGGTCGCTGCGCCTTGAAGTGGCGCACGGCCAGCAAGCGAGCCCACCATGACTATGGCTTTAGGGCCGGATTTAGGCATTAGGGGCAGCACGAGTGCAGCCAGATACAGGGGGGATCTTAGATTCACATCCACCATGGCCGCTATCTGCTCCGGCGATCTTTCACTAAATTCGCCTCTATGGTGCAGGCCCGCATTGTTGACTAAGACATTGATGCCGCCAAATTCTTTCGCTGCAGCCGCGACTAACTGTTTACACGCCTTTAGGTCGGCAATATCGGCCGTCAGGGTCAACACCTTGGCATTAGGGTATTGGCCTAACTCACTCTCTAACTCTTGTAACCCCGCTAATCCTCTAGCCACTAATACCAGGTTAACCCCCTCAGGAAAGGCCTTTGCAAACCCATGCACACAAGCCGCGCCAACGCCCTTAGATGCCCCTGTGATCAGTACCGTCGGCGTCCCATTGGAAGCCGTGGTTAAGGTGTCGTCTATCGCCCTTGGTTCAGCTTTTGTGTCAATCTCTGAGTCAAGCCTTGAGTTAGTCATGATGCATTTTCCTGAGTTTTATAGTTTTAATTTGACTATATTTTTAACATCTGGCTTCTGTGTTGGCTAGCGGTTTAACGCCATGGCTCAATAACTTAGTTTCAGGCTTAATACTCTGTTAATTATTAGGATTGGGATTACGCCGGGATTTCGCCAAAGCGTCCGGCTTGATAATCATCGATCGCCTGCTGGATCTCTGCTTGTGTGTTCATTACAAAAGGCCCCATATGCACGATATCTTCCTTGATGGGTTTGCCTGCGAACAAGAGCAATCCCGCGCCATTAGATCCGGCCTGCATCTCAAGTAAGGTCTGACTATCCAGAATCAGATATTGACCTTGGATATATTGCTTAGCTTCCTTGTCGGTATCTTGGCCTGTATTTATGTGAGTACTGCTAAGCGTTCCTTGATACAGATAGAGGCCGACAAACTCATGTCTCTTGAGCTGTAACTCGGCCATAGCGTCAGGGCTCAGCATGAGATCGGCAATCGCGGCTTCACCCGCGAGCCCTTGTATCGGAGCACTAATTTCTGCTTGTCCGGCAAATGCCCAATCTCCCGCCAAAGCCCGCAGTGTCGCGCCCGAGTCATTGCTAACCTCAGGGTTTACCGTTTCACTGGTGTCCTGATATCTCGCTGGGCGCATCTTATCCTTCGCTGGCATATTGACCCAAATCTGAAACCCATGCAGGCCCTCATCGGCGTCGCTCAGGGGCATCTCGGAATGTATGACTCCGCTGCCGGTACTCATCCATTGCACATCTTTAGCGCGAATGGCTTTCACATTTCCCAGGTGATCCTTGTGTTCAAATCCACCTTTGCGGATATAGGTAAATGTCTCGATACCACGGTGAGGATGAGGGGGGAAACCGCCGATAAAGTCCTGTTCATCATCGGACTTTATCTCGTCCATCATCAAGAATGGGTCGAACTTGGTATTATTAAAATCAGCTACCCGGCGAATATTCACGCCATCGCCATCCATCGCTGGTCTGGCTGAAAATTGACTTAGTACTTTCATGTTTTTCTCCTGAACTAGCTAAAAATTATCTAGCTAACAATGTTTTTGTATTAGCGATTACGATTAGCATACCAGTGGGGTAATCGAATGAATATTGCGAAATATCGGCCTAAACATTCTATAAAATAGGATTGATGTAGAGAGGTGGTGAAGGCGGTAGTTGGTACGTGTATGCGGGAGTACATATTGAGTGAAGACCTGTCCTTAACATTCCTACTTCAAGGGGCTAACCATGGTTAGACTTGTTACCTCAGTTATTACTGGGGCAGAACATACGTCACTCATCTCTTGTTGGGAGCTCAAGATTAGCAGTCTTGAAAGCACTAGCCTGGTAAATGGAAATTTAGAAGTTAAGTTTGCTATTTTGCAATCTTGTGAACCTGAGGGAGCATAATTTCCATTTGCGCTAAGGCTTCATTCAGAGATTTTTCGATGTCCTTAATCCATACTTGATAGTTAGTTACCTCTTTTCTGGAGGCGATTGCTTGTTTGAGCTGTACTTCTATTTCAGTTGTGAGTTCCTGCAAGGCAATGGTGCCCATTGTGCCAGCCAAACCTTTGAGGGTATGGAGGCTGTTAACCGCTACCTGTATTTCATTTTGTTGTAAGCCAGATTCAAAGTTTCTAAACTGAATCCAGGCATCACTTCGGAATACTTCGATAAGCTTGAGGTATAACTCTCTTTTTCCGCGTAACCGTTTTATGGCCAGCTCAGCGTCTAAGACTCTAGCCTCCCCTCCTAGGTCATCTATTACTTTATTACTGCTTGCCATAGGCTCGACCGAGGGGGTGATGTCGTTGACATGTTTTTGCCCAGTGTGACTAATTATGGTTGCTAGCATATCATCGAGTTCTATGGGTTTACTGATATGATCGACCATGCCAACGGCCTTGCAGGCATCTTTATCTGATTGCATAGCATTCGCCGTCATGGCGATAATAGGTACCGTCAGCATATGGTTATGTTGACGGATCTGACGAGTCGCTTCTAACCCATCAATATCCGGCATCTGCATATCCATAAGAATGGCATCGAAGGGCTGGGTAGCACTCAGTGCTAGCATCTTGCCCTCGATGCCACCCGAGGCTAGCGTGACCTCTGCGCCACTGGTTTCCAAAAGCTCTTTGGCCACTTGCTGGTTGAGTAAGTTATCTTCAACAACCAACAAGTGTAAACCAGACAAATGCTGAGTATTTTTCAGCCTGGTTAACCTATGGTCTTCCTCATTTGAAACCGCCTCTTTGACTGAGTCGAAAAGCATAGATGCGGTGATGGGCTTTATCAGAAAACCATCAAGAAGGCCGGTCTCTTGATGTGAGGCATCTTCCAGGGCCTCGCGTCCGTGAGCCGTGACCATAATCACCACAGATGTACTCCCTTGAATTTCTGATAGCTGGCGAATTCGTCTCGTTGTCTCCATGCCATCCAGGCCAGGCATACACCAGTCCATGAGTATGACTTGGTAGGTCGGAGTATCGACTTGCTGCAATAGTTCGAGGGCCTGCAGTCCACTGCTGACGCAGTCACATTGCCAACCATTAGACTCGGCCATAGTTTGCAATACTTCACGAACTAAGGCGCAATCATCGACGATCAATACTCGCATTTTCTTTAACGGTGCAACTTTCGCTATAGATGTTCCTATCTCCAGGGTCAGAGTGAAGAAGAAGCGACTGCCTTTACCTAGTTCGCTTTGAACTTGTAACTCCCCTCCCATAAGTTCTACCAACTGTTTACAAATGGCTAAGCCTAATCCTGTACCGCCAAATTGACGAGATGTTGATGATTCTGCCTGACTGAAGCCGGAGAAAATATCTTGCAGCTTATTGGGAGAGATCCCCACTCCGCTATCGCTTATTGAGAACTCTATATTCACGGTGTTTTTATCTTTTCTGAGCACGCGAGTTGCCAGTACAACTTGTCCTTGATGAGTGAATTTTATGGCGTTACCCGTTAAATTGAGTAGCACCTGGCGAATTCGAAGCGAGTCCCCCTTGAGGGTTTCGGGGGTACCAGGATCTAAATCGAAAAGGATCTCGATATTTTTCTCGCCCTGGTTAGCTGCTAGCATAACGCTGAGATCACGCATGACATCATCAAACACAAAATCTTCATGTTCGATTGTCATCTTTCCTGCTTCTATTTTTGAGAAGTCTAAGATGTCATTGATAATAACCAACAGTGAGATCGTCGCTGATTGAGCCTTGAGGGTATAGTCATTCTGACGCTTGGTGAGTTCTGTATGCTGTAGCAGCTTTAGCATACCTAGAATGCCATTCATTGGTGTACGGATTTCGTGGCTCATGTTCGCCAAAAATTCACCCTTAATCTCATTGGCACGTTCGGCCTGCAGCAGGGCTTCTTGTAGTTCCAGTGAGTTGAGCGCCAGTGAGTTCGTCATCTCAGAGAAAGCCCTGGCAAGGATGCCGACTTCATCTTTACGGGATTGAATTTCTAAATTGGCACTAATATCGCTGCCATCGCCATCGCCATCGCCATCGCCATCGCCATCGCTAACGCCATCGGTAGTGATGCGTTTTGCGACAGACGCAATCTCTCTGAGTGGAGCAGATATGTTGTTAGTGATCCATAATCCTATGATACTCAGCATAACGAACGCCAATAACGCACAGGCTATAACGGCTGATACTGCGTTTTCAACCGTTGAAGATGCCTCAATCGATCTTTGTTGTAATAGTCTATTTTCTTCGAGTGTCATTTCGGTGACTTGCCGACGGATCTTATCCATGATTAATTTGCCTTTATCTGATAGCACGATCTTTAACGCGGCTTCTAAACCTTGCTCTCTGCGTATTGCTATCGTTTCTTTTAGCTCCGAAAACTTGCTGTCAGGTCCATGAATGTTAGGTTCGAGTAATTTGAGTCTTTGTTGTTGTATGGGGTTATCTAGGGTCAGCTCAAAAAGGGAAGTTAAGTTTTGGTCAATTTTCTTTTCTGCATAATAAAAGGGTTCTAGATACCTTTCTTCGCCTGT
Organism: Shewanella sp. YLB-07; assembly: GCF_009377275.1. NCBI lineage: Bacteria > Pseudomonadati > Pseudomonadota > Gammaproteobacteria > Alteromonadales > Shewanellaceae > Shewanella > Shewanella sp. YLB-07. The sequence continues at coordinate 165,419 of NZ_VOQB01000004.1, forward strand.
AAGAAGGAAACCACGTTGGCCCGTTTCAGCGTCTTGCATACTCGAGATCATACTTTTCAACGCATTTAGGACTTGGTAAGTATGAGTTTTCCATTGCGCCGTTTCGTTCAGTTTAATCGTACTGTGATAAGAGACTGCGCCGATAGCTAAGATAAATAGAATTGCGACGGAAAACCCTGCACCAATTTTCATCCCTACATTCATTTTAAGCATCAAAAATATCTCCGCTTTTATTACTAAAGCATTGGGTTATATCTATCTGTTTGCATGCAGTTCGGTCAGAAGCAAAATTATTAGAACGAGGGGGAAACGTTAAGTGTGGTTGTTTGTGAGCATCTGCACATATTTGTTCTCGAACTTCCATGTCAGCTTCAGCAGGGGCCATTTGCTATACCGAAGCAAATTGGTGTGACTTACGAACTAACAAAAGCATAGTTCATATTTTTTAAATCACTAATTTGGCTGACTCCTTAACTCATTTTATTCTGACCTAAGTGTCATCTATTTATTGAGAAAAACTAGCTTGTATCAACGCTATGTACTTAGGTTTTTACTATGCAAGTCGCTCGATATGATCACCTTCTTTTGTCGATTAAGGTAAAGTAACAAGAATAGCTTTGTGGCTAGATTGATCTCGATAGCATGGAAATAAGATGAATAGCATGAATATTGACCTAGGTTTGACATTCGACAACAGTTACGCAAGAAATTTAGAGGGTTTTTATGCTACCTGCCCGGGTGCCAAAGCGTCGAGTCCCGAGCTAGTGAAATTGAATACTTCATTGGCGAATAGCATCGGCCTTAGCAATCACGATTCGGCTCAATTAGCCGAGGTTTTTTCTGGGAGCCAAGCGCCAATAGGTGCCAGTCCACTGGCACAAGTTTATGCCGGACATCAATTTGGTGGTTTTAGCCCTCAGTTGGGTGATGGCCGGGCCCTATTGTTGGGGGAAGTGCTGGATGAAGGCGGCAAACGTGTGGATGTTCAGCTCAAGGGCTCTGGGCGGACGCCATTCTCACGAGGCGGCGACGGCAAGGCAGTACTGGGCGCTGTATTGCGGGAATATATACTCAGTGAAGCCATGTATGCCCTAAACATCCCCACCACCAGAGCGTTAGCCGTAGTCACCACTGGTGAACAGATCATGCGCACTCAACTCCTGCCTGGAGCCGTTCTCACTCGCGTCGCGTCCAGCCATATACGTGTCGGCACATTTCAGTTTTTTGCGTCCCGCGGTGAGCAAGATAAGGTTAAACAGCTGGCCGATTATGCCATTGAGCGTCACTATCCGCAGCTCAAGAGCAGCCAACAGGTTTACCTGGACTTTTTATGTGCGGTTTGCGACAAGCAAGCTGAGTTAGTCGCCCGCTGGTTACTGGTCGGTTTCGTTCATGGTGTAATGAATACCGACAATATGACGATTAGCGGCGAGACTATAGATTATGGTCCCTGCGCCTTTATGGATGACTATGATCCCAAAGCTGTGTTTAGCTCCATCGATAGAGACGGACGTTACTCTTACAATAATCAGCCAGTCTTAGCACAGTGGAATCTGGCCAGATTAGCCGAAACCTTATTGCCCTTGATAAGCGATGATGAAGAGGAAGCGGTAGCGAAAGCGACTGAAGCCGTCACCAAGTTCTGGGAGGTGTATCAAGGCTACTGGCTAACTGGCATGCGGGAAAAACTGGGTATATCCACCGAAGAGGAAGGCGACTTAGCACTTTGCGAGCAACTGCTCGAGTCTATGTCGGGGCAAGAGGTGGACTTCACCTTACTTTTTCGCCAACTCGCTAACGATCTTGAAACTAGCGGTCTCGAGAGCAAGAGTGCTGAAGAGATTAATCTTGAGAGTACAAGCTGCGAAAGCGATAAGCTATTCAATGATGCCGATAAGTTTATCCAGTGGAAGAAGTTATGGATAGCGCGTCTCTCTCTCGACGATCAAGCAAAGGAAAAGCTCTCTCTGCCCGAACGCGTCGCCATGATGAATGCAGCTAACCCTATGTATATCCCTCGCAATCATCAGGTTGAGCGAGCCATAGAAGCGGCAGAACAAAGAGCTGACTATGAGCCGTTCGAAAACTTGCTCACGGTACTCGAAACCCCCTTCACATTACAGTCTGGATCCGAGGGATATACCAAATCGGCGCCAAAGAGTTTTGGGCCTTACACCACATTTTGTGGAACTTAAGTAGCAAGTACGCTGGGGAAACTTAACCTAAGTACTAGGTGTCCTAGTACTTAGGTTTTCGACTCTTGTTTGGATTTATCTCGCGGGTATCTTTTCCCCTTAAATTGGATACAATAAAGACACTGAAAATAGATCTGAGAGGGCTACATGGAAAGATCTAAAATTCTGATAATTGATGATGACCCTGTTTGTACCGGGGTGTTACTCGCAATCTTAGGCGATGATTATCAAGTCACTACTGCAAACTCCGGTCGTGGTGGCATAGATATCTTAAATTCATTGAGCCCAGACCTCATCTTACTGGATATCACTATGCCTGAGGTGAATGGCTACCAGGTGCTTCAGTTCCTAAAGGCGGACTCATCGCGAGCCAATATACCTGTGGTTGTTATCAGCACCTTAGTTGAGAGTTCGGATCGTGATTTTGCGTTGAAACTCGGTGCTAACGATTACATCAACAAGCCTATTATGCCTGACGTGATACAGACAATGGTCGATCAATACCTATAGATCTTTTCTGCATGAGTAGGTGAGTATCAGACTCGAGTCATACCTGCTTAAGTTTGCTTATATTTGGCCGCAAAAGTGAAGCCATAATATCGGTAATAGCCCAGTAAGTTACTGCCGATAAATAGCAGCTCCATCAGCACTGCTGTGGGGGAGCCAATTAGTGCGTTATTGAGCAGCCAGATACTGGTTCCTATTAGCATCAATTGTCTTAACTTTCGATCGCTTTGACAAAATGCCGCGTAGGTCTGGGTGGCACTGCCTGCAAAACTGATTAAGCTCAAGAGCCCACTGAAAGTGACGAAGGTAACCAGGGAACTTGCGGCTAGAAAAAACATCATCCAACGTTTCGAGTGGCTAAAAATTGTGACCAGATATCTGATTGAAGCAAGCAGCATCAAGGTTGCAGCGGTCCACTGCTCGAGCAGAAAAAAGTGGCTACTGATTAAGATGCCTGATACGCATAAGCAAGCAAGGATTTTTTGTCTCTGTTTGAATTGGAATGAGATCAGATCAAAAATGATCGCGATAGCGATCAGGCCTTGAGATATTGCAAATACAGACATAGAACAACCTAACTGACGAAGTGCTTAGTTAACAAACTAAGCTGAGGTAGGCCAAGGATAGGGAAAAACCGCGAACAGTGAATTAACCTAAGTTAATTGTGATGACTTTTATTTATCCTTTCCCATTCCCTGTGTCGACTCTTCTCAATGTGGAAATAGTTCTATAGCCTTGATTTTAAACGTGAAAGGCTCACTGGATTGATGCCAATATAGCTAGCGAGCTGAATATTATTGAGTGTATTGACCCAAAGAGGCCTGTTTTCTACCAGGAAAAGGTAACGCTGTTCAGGCGTGTTCAATAGGAAGAATGCTTCTTTTTCCTCTTTGTAAATGAGTTGCTGGCTAAGTAAAGCTATCTTGGCTAACTGCCAGTCTGCATGAGATAGCTGCTCAAGGGGGATTTGAATGAGTAGTGCATCTTCTATCGATTCAATCTGATATTTTGCCGGGGCTTGAGTCAACCATGAACAATATAGGAAACATAACTCATGTTGGAAATAGAACTCCTTCGACAAAATACTGCCTGAGTTGCCATAATGACAAGCTTTTAAAATACCGGAAACAATAAAGTAAGCATATTTTTGCTTTTCCCCCTGTAACAATAATACCTCTCCAGCATTTACATTCATGGCTCTAAATTGTGCCTGAACCTGCCCGATAGCATCCTTGCTGACACCTAATGTTGAAAGATAATGGATGAGACTTTCATGATGTATCAGGTCATTGTCTGGCTGGTTCTTATTAGTATTGATCATCATAGTATTCGCGCAATAAATTGTATGTAATACCAATAGGTATAAGAAAGTGGAGTCAATGATAACAGTCATATGACCAAGTTAGATGAAATAAAATAGATATTTTTATTAGCCCACGAAAAACAAAAATATTAGTTATTTTTTATATCTGATCGAATACCGTCGCTGTTTCCATATTAAGACATCAGTTATTCAAGTTACCTATTTCAAATTTAGATTCAATTCTAAATCGAATGAATGTAAATGTTATTGGTAACTATTGTTATTATTATTTACATGAGTTGTTAATTATGCTCATATGCTTTCTAGGACCGAACAGAAGCAATATAAAACGAGTAATATTCAATAAGGACATAATATGAAAAAAATGACTTTAACCTTGCTTATGATAACGGTACCTCTGGCTTCTATTATTTCGCCATGTAGTTCCGCCGAGCCAGTCGAAAGAACAGATATATCGATTCAGCAAGCATCACAATACAGTGTCAGCGTATCTCACGCTAAACGTGAGATAGCACTGGAACTCAGTCGCCAATACACTCGAGTGTTACCTGTGCTGCAATCCAATATCAACCAATATAACTTGGCCATGGATGCTGATTTAGTGTTCCGGTCCAGTGGCAGCGACACCAAGACATTACGTCAAAGCGAGTTGGCGATCCGTGAAGCGAAAGGTTTATATACTCACACTAAACCTAAGATTAATACAGTCCGTAGTGGATCTCAGGCTCCCAGTTTAGTGCAATTTCGTCTGGCCGATGCCAGCATGCTGAGCGATTGGCAACAAGGCGAATCGCCGCTATTTGCATTCGAGCCTGATGGTGATGATAAGCAGTGGGCTAATATCGAAGCCTATGATGTTGAAGGTAATATTCACTTGCTCGATGTGTATCAGCTTCCCCAGAGACCCGTGATTGTGATTGGGTTAGATAAGCAGCAAGCCATGCGTGAAGGTCTGGCTGTGATGCGAGACACATTAGCCTTGAGCACACATTCTGCGAGTCAGATCAAAAGAGCTAAGCATCAGGTGAGTGCCTTTACCGCTGCGGATCAGCCCATATCGACCACAGTCATCAAACAGATCAGTGTGAAAGATGATGAGGAGCCCTGGATTTCGGGTAAAGCCGAGATCTACGGCATAGTGACGGGCGTTAACCCAAGCCGTGATGAACCCGTGCTGGATATCATTGAGATGCCTTATCTCGATTATTCAGGCACCGAGTATTATCCCAATCAGATAGTCATTCATTGGGAGCGTTACCGATGGGCCGCCGCCGATCTTGTACTCATGGAGCATGATGATGGGACTAACTATAAAGATCTTGCGACCGCACTCGTGAGTATTGCCGAGCGCGTCTTGCTGCAATATCCCGATCCGGAAGTACAGGGGTATGCCATCATAGCCACGATAACTAACGAGATATTAAATGCCTTACCCGATGCCTGGTTTACCAATAACGATGACTTTGTGGATGTGTATTACACCTTACAAGAGGGCGAGACCTACACAAATCATTATGGTGCGGGCGGAAATGCCAGAGCGTTCTTCGCGCCTCTGGTGATCCAGTCAAGATAAGCTAACCATATAAAACTTTGAGTACAAGTATATCTCGGCAAGCTTGTTCGTCATCTAGATAGAGCAAGCTTGCTAGAGCTATTACCTCATCATCTCTGTAGCGTTTCACTCTCCTGCCTTATTAACACAGCTTTTTAAATTTAAATGATCGAAATCATCCATTTTTGAAATAATCTAACATTTATAATAGCGTGATCCAGATCGTGTTTTTGGTCTGGATATACGAATTTAGGTGCATTAGTATTCACGCAAACGTTTGCGCACACGTTTGCGCAGTTATTTCACAGTTTTGAAGTAAGGTTAGTGAGATGAGAAAATGTGCACTGCTTAACAGTGATCTGGCGCGGGTCATTGCCCTGTCGGCTCATACCGATGAGATTACCATAGCCGACGCAGGTCTGCCTGTGCCTGAATGTTGTGAACGTATCGATCTGGCTTTGACCCATGGGGTCCCGGCTTTTATCGACACCCTAAAGATAGTCGCCACCGAATTACAAATTGAGTCTGTGGTGATTGCCGAAGAGATGTTGGTTTACAATTGTGCCGTGCACACTCAGTTGCTGCAATTGCTGGATGAGATCGGGGAAGCGCAATCTCATCCTATTCGGCTTAACACCGTCAGTCATCAAGCCTTTAAGACCCAAACTGCCAACAGCCGCGCCGTGGTGCGCACCGGTGAGTGTACCCCTTACGCTAATATCATCCTGCAAGCGGGAGTGGTCTTCAAATGACAGCACTGCTGAGTCTTAGTGGTATAGATAAATCTTTCCCCGGGGTTAAAGCCTTAGATGGTGCCCAACTTAACGTGTATCCCGGTCAGGTGATGGCGCTGATGGGGGAGAATGGTGCGGGTAAATCCACCATGATGAAAGTGATGACGGGGATCTACCAAGCCGATGCTGGTCAGATCATCTTAAACGGTGAACCTGTGAGCTTCGGTGGTCCTCGTCAGTCCCAGGCGGCGGGGATCAGTATCATACATCAGGAACTGAATCTGATTGATGATTTGTCCATCGCCGAAAACATCTTTCTGGGCCGGGAGCCACAGAAATTCCCCGGCCTTATCGACTGGCGCAAGATGTTCAGTGAAGCCGATGCCCTATTGGCCCGTTTGAATGTGCAGCGCAGCAGTCGCGAGAAGATGGGGGCTTTACCACTGGGTGAGCAACAGATGATAGAGATAGCCAAGGCCCTGTCGTTTGAGTCCAACATCATAGTGATGGATGAGCCCACAGATTCCCTTACCGAGCACGAGACCGATAGCCTGTTTAAGGTGATCCGCGAGTTGCGGGAGCAGGGTGTGGGGATAGTGTATATATCCCATCGTCTGCAAGAGATATTTACCATCTGCGATCGTGTCACTGTGATGCGAGATGGTCAGTTTATTGCTGAATCCGCCGTGTCAGAACTCACCGAGGAAAGCCTGATCGAGTTGATGGTCGGCCGTAAACTTAAAGATCTGTATCCACGTATCGAACACAAATCGGGTAAGGTGTCGATGAAGGTGCGTAACCTGTCCGGCAAGGGAATAAGTGACATCAGCTTTGACCTGCATGAGGGGGAAATTTTAGGCTTCAATGGCCTGATGGGCGCGGGGCGAACCGAGCTGATGCGTGTGTTGTTTGGGGATGCCTGGCGCATCGGAGGTGAGGTGGAGTTGTACGGCAAACCTGTGCACCCGACTCATCCAAGCGAAGGCATAAAGGCCGGTATCGCTTACATCTCCGAAGACCGTAAGGGTGATGGCCTGGTGCTCGGCATGTCGGTGAAACAGAATATGAGTCTCAGTTCTCTGAATGCACTGTCTAACATGGGGGCAATCAAGGCCGATGCCGAGCTCGAGCAGGCGACTTATTTCAAGCAGGCCTTCAACATAAAGACCCCCTCATTAGATCAGCCTATAGGCAAATTATCCGGCGGTAATCAGCAGAAGGCGGCGATAGCTAAGGGCTTGATGGCCAATCCCAAAGTATTGATCTTGGACGAGCCCACTCGGGGAGTCGATGTCGGCGCGAAGAAAGAGATTTACCAACTGATCAACCAGTATAAGCAAAAGGGCATGAGCATCATTCTCGTCTCTTCCGATATGCCGGAGGTGATGGGGATGAGTGACCGGATAATGGTGATGAGCGGAGGTCGCATCAGCGGCGAGTTCGACGCCACCCAAGTGACTCAGGAACAACTCTTGGCTGCGGCCATCGGCAACCACTGATTAGAGAATAATAACAATGAATCAAACTGCAACTTATAACGCCACCGGCACTAAAATCTGGGCATGGCTGAAGCAGCAAAAAGCACTTATCGCCTTGATCGCCTTGATTGTCGTGGTTTCTATATTGAACGACCAGTTCTTCACCATGGGTAACCTGATGAACATACTGCGTCAGACCTCGGTTAACGCCATCATCGCCGTGGGAATGACCTTAGTGATCTTGACTGCCGGCATAGACTTGTCTGTCGGTGCGATTCTGGCCTTAACCGGGGCGCTCGGCGCATCCATGGTGGGGGCCGAGTTACCCTTGGCACTGGCATTGCCTCTGACCTTGATGCTGGGAGGGGCGCTTGGTGCCATGAATGGCATGCTGATATCTAAAGGTAAGGTACAGGCGTTTATCGCCACTCTGGTGACCATGACGGCTATCCGTGGCCTGACTATGGTCTACACCGAGGGGCGTCCTATCTCCACCGGCTTCACCGACACCGCCGACAACTTTTCCTTTATCGGTACTGGCTGGTTGGCTGGGGTACCTGTGCCGGTCTGGCTGATGCTGATCACTTTCGTGCTGGTCTGGGTCATGTTGACCCACACTCGACTGGGACGCTACATCTACGCCATAGGCGGCAATGAATCCGCTGCGCGCTTGTCTGGCATCAATGTCGATAGGGTGAAAATCGCGGTTTATGGCCTTTCGGGCATGATGGCGGCGCTGGCGGGGCTGATAGTGACATCACGCTTGTCTTCGGCTCAACCGACAGCGGGTACTTCTTATGAGCTCGATGCCATCGCTGCTGTGGTGGTCGGCGGCGCTTCTCTGGCTGGTGGTCGCGGTTTTATCTGGGGAACTCTGGTTGGCGCGCTGATCATAGGTTTTCTTAACAACGCTTTGAACCTGCTGGATGTGTCATCTTATTATCAGATGATTGCCAAGGCTGGAGTAATCTTACTGGCGGTACTTGCCGACCGAAAATCCAACACATAACGATAACTAATCCGGAAAGAAGGTGACCAATATGAACAAGCTACTCACATCTGCTGCAGTACTGGCCTTGGCTCTGGGCCTAACCGCTCCGGCCATGGCACAAGACACCATAGCCTTGGTGGTATCGACCCTGAATAACCCATTTTTCGTGTCGATGAAAGAGGGCGCGGAGCAGAAAGCCGAAGAACTGGGCTATAAGCTGATAGTTCTCGATTCTCAGAACGATCCGTCTAAGGAGCTGAGCAATATCGAAGATCTGACCATTCGTCAGGTAAAGGCTATCTTGCTGAATCCCACGGACTCCGATGCAGCCTCGAATGCGGCTCGCATGGTGAATCGTGCCGGTATCCCATTATTGACACTAGATCGCGGTGTGACCCGAGGGAAGGTGGTGTCTCATATCGCATCTGACAATGTGGCAGGTGGCAAGCTTGCGGGCGACTTCATCGCAGATAAGTTGGGCAAAGGCGTTAAGGTTATCCAGCTTGAAGGTGTGGCTGGTACCTCGGCATCCCGTGATCGTGGTGAAGGCTTTGCCCTCGCCGTTGCGGCGAACGGCTTCGAGCTGCAAGCATCACAACCCGCAGACTTCGACCGCACCAAAGGTTTGAACGTCACCGAAAACTTGTTGGCCTCTAAGCCGGATGTACAGGCCATATTTGCCCAGAATGACGAGATGGCTCTGGGTGCACTGCGCGCAGTACGTGGTGTGGGTAAAGATGTATTGATTGTGGGCTTCGATGGCACAGATGAAGGCATTGCCGCCGTTCAACGCGGCCTGCTGAGCGCAACTGTGGCGCAGCAGCCACAACTGATTGGCGAGTTGGGTGTCGAGACCGCGGTTAAGGTGCTCAAAGGCGAAACTGTTTCCGAATTTCAGCCGGTACCCCTGCAGATTATTTCTCAATAAGCCTTTAGCGGTTCGTCGCACATAAGCTGAGACATAAGCAGTTTAGCTGCTGACTTAAGTTACTTATAGTTAGTTACTTACATTAGCTTGCTAATTCAGAGCTAAGTTATTATAACTGGGCCGATTATTCGGTCCTTGCTGCGCCGCCGTGTAGGCCCTCAGCGATCAAATTAAGCAAAGAGAGACTCAGATGGCTAAATTATCCGTATTGGGCAGCATCAATGTAGATCACCTGATGCAAGTCGGCGCCGCACCTAAGGGCGGGCAGACTATTCAAGCTAAACAGTACCAAATAGTGGCTGGGGGCAAGGGCGCGAATCAGGCTGTGGCCGCGGCCAAGTTGGGAGCGGACGTGGCCATGATAGCCTGTATTGGCACCGACGCCATAGGTGAGCAGATGAAACATAGCCTCGCCGATATTGGTATCGACACTAAAGGCATTACCACTGTTGCTGGTGAAAATACTGGAGTGGCGATGATCTACGTCGAGGACTCGGGTGAAAACCGTATCGGTATCTGGCCGGGTGCTAATGCTTTCCTGACTGAGACGGTGATGCTTGAGCATAAGGCCGCTATCCAAGACTCGGATTTACTCTTGCTACAGCTGGAAACCCCTGTCGCTACCTTAGTCGCGGCGGCTAAGATAGCGAAAGCTGCCGGTACTCGGGTGGTGTTGAATCCGGCGCCCGCTAAGGCGTTACCGGAAAGCCTACTACGCCATGTCGATATCATCACGCCCAATGAGACTGAAGCCGAGCAGTTGACCGGCGTGGCGATCAGGGAGTTAGCGGATGCGGATATTGCGGCTAACAAGCTGCATAGCCAATTTGGTATAAAGACTGTGCTGATCACCTTAGGTGAGCGGGGAGTGTGGTTGTCACACAAGGGTGAAGGTAAACACATTGCCGGTTTCGTGATGAAGGCCATAGATACAACAGCTGCCGGGGACACCTTCAACGGCGGTTTCGTCACTGGATTACTGGAAGGTCAATCCATGTTGGATTCGGTGCGTTTTGGCCAGGCGGCGGCGGCATTATCTGTGACTCGCATGGGGGCGCAAAGCTCTATCCCGACTCGGGTAGAAACCTTAGCATTGTTAGCTTAATGGCTAACTTTACACGTTTTAGTCTGAGTTTTTAGTCGTAGTTTTCGATAGGAGCCGAATTGCATGACCACTTTTTGTAGCATTTTGACTAAGCTTGCAGGGTATTTCTATGACCACCATACGTGATGTTGCTAAGCTGGCCGGTGTCTCAACTACCACTGTTTCCCACGTGCTTAACAAGACTCGGTTTGTCTCTGCCGAGGGGAAGGCCAAGGTCGAGGCGGCAGTTATTGAGCTCAGCTACGTGCCCAACACCATTGCCCGTAGTCTCAAAGGCGGCAGTAGTCGAGTCTTAGGTATGCTGATCACAGATGCGAATAATCCATTTTACGCAGACCTAATTCAGTGGGTGGATCAGGTAGCGTACCGCCATGGCTACAACCTTATCTTGTGTAATACCCAGGGCAACATCGAGCGAGCCAAAGACTACATGGTCATGCTCAATCAAAGACGGGTGGATGGTATGTTAATGATGAGCTCGGATGCCCGTCAGTTACCTGTATCTTCCTATGGCACCATGCCCATGGTGATGATGGATTCCGGTCCTGAGCAGGCGGGCTATGATCGCATCTTGGATGACTCGGAGCAGGCGGGCTATGATCGCATCTTGGATGACTCGGAGCTGGGGGGCTACATGGCGACCAAGCATCTGTTAGAGTCGGGCCATATGAGCATTGGCTTGTTGGCTGGGCCGCTGGATAAGTCCAATAGTCAGAACCGTATTGCCGGATATCGCCGGGCAATGGCCGAAGCGAACGCAGAGGTGGATGAGCGCTGGATCCAATCAGGAGAGTTCACCTACGAAGGTGGCGCTGAGGCCATGACTAGATTACTCGGTCAGCCTTGTTCGGTGACGGCCATATTTGCCTCCAATGATCTCATGGTCATGGGTGCCATAAGGGTGGCTGGCAAACTTGGGCTTACTATCCCACTGGATCTGTCGATTATCGGTTATGACGATATTCCCGGGGCTAAGTATTTCAACCCGCCACTGACGACCATGAGTCAGCCATTAGAACAGTTGGCGGAGCAGGCGATTGCCATGTTACTGGCGCGAATAGAGACTCCCGAACGGGAAGGCCAACGTACCTTGTTGCCACCCAGCTTAGTTATCCGGGATTCCGTCGCTGTTCTAAAATCTGTTGAGAAGTAATCTCGCTCACTTCTCGGTATAACATACAAAATAAAAGGGGCCGAATTAATCGGCCCCTTACTTGTCTTGGTTTAGACAGTCTGTACCAGACTAGTCACTGTCAGCGGATAGTAGATCTGGGTTAATCACTAGGTTTCTGACGCCGTGGGCATGATCTTCATCGAAGGCGTTACCCTCTAACCACTTACCTACAGTGTTAATATCCACCTTCATTACCTTTGGACGCACGCTCCAGCTCACTTGTAGTGGTGAAGCCTTCTCGTTATATCCAGGACCTGTGGTTGAACCTTCATATTCCACTGGCTCACCGGTATTGCTTGGAATGTTTAGGGCCTGGTTAAGCCCGTTTTTCATGCCTAACTTTGTTAGCTCCATAAAGCTCATGGCTTTAGTATCATTGACCAGCACGAATACCTGAGTCTCTACGCGTAACTGAGGGTTGCTATTAGCCTCGCTGAGGCAAGCGCCCAGAGTCGCGCCAGGGCTAACTTGAGCGGTTGAGTGGACATAGTGCACTTCAATCGTATCTCCTGGATACAGACTACCGTGCTTACTGGCACCGACTTCATTTTTAAGGGGAGTTAACTCATTCTTAGATAGTTTTCCGCTATATTGATAACCGCTCTGATAGCCGTGACCATCACCATTGCCGGCATATTTAGTGAACTCACCACCTTTGTGCTCGGCATTCTTATGGAAATGTATGTTACATAGGTTCATTTCTGTGTAGTCAGGCGCCTCGCCAAATATACGCTTGTTGTTACCTTGAATGGTATCTATATCTCTTGGCGACTGAGGACCATAACCTTTACCTTGAGTATTAATGGCCAATTCGGCTCTTTGCTTTTCTATCACTTTATCTGAGACGTTATGACCAGCATCTTGGGTCGTTCCAGCATTAACCAAAAGTGGGAAAAGCACCGCAGTGGCGCATAATACTCGTGTCTTGTTAATCATGTAATTTGTCCTTTTATTATTAATAAACAGAATAGGTATGCCAAGTATTAGAGTCGAACCAGCGGCTTAAGTTAACTTCTTGGCTATTCAGTAGGGTTACAAGCTAAATGAGATTAAAGCAATATATTCTTGGTTTCGCTAGGGAATTGTTGAGATAGTTAGCCTATCACTCATGTTATAAACATAGGTATCACCAAGGTTACTCATATTTGTATCAGGCAGATTACAAACGCCATTGATTTCAGTTTAGGCGCAAACTTGTGTTTTAACTTTATTTTTTAGTAAATCTGAATCCAAATCTAAGCTTAAATTCAGGGCCGCTTGAATCAACTGAAAATGCACTGGCACCAGTTCTTGTTGCTCGGTTCGGTAGCCTCCGCCGACGACGGCAGCAACAGGAATGTGATTATCTTGCATGGTTTTTAGCAAAAATAGATCCCTTAGATAGATGGCTTCCGTGCTTATATCGAGATAACCCAGTTCATCGTCTCGATGAAGATCCACCCCGACATCATAAATAACCAGATCCGGTCGGTGTAAATTTATCGCCATCTTAACCACCTGTTTAAAGCTGGTTAAAAAGGTGTCGTCGCCAGTCCCCTTTGCCAGAGGTAACTGAGAATAGATGGGATGGTAGACTAGTGGCAGCATGGCAAAGTTAGATAGTGAGCAGATAGTGAGCAGATAGTGAGCAGATAGTGAGCAGATAGTGAGCAGGTAGTGAGCGGATAGTGAGCAGATAGTGAGCAGGTAGTGAGCGGATAGTGAGCAGGTAGTGAGCAGGTAGTGAGCAGGTAGTAGCAGTTTGGTCATCCGATAATAAAGGGCGATGTGCTTAGTATTTTCAGGTTACCTTCACTTGGTTTAGTCGTCATCGTGTCTTCTATCAGGCTTTTTTATCCTTTGGTTTTTCTCACCGAAGGCACCAAACAGATCGTGTGTCATGCCAAAATCGACACGGCGTTCCAGTTTTTCTCTCCTTCTGTCTTGGTAGTGTTTGTAGTGGCATCGACATTCAAAGGCATCGCAATTGGATAGGGGGATAGATGGGGCATCTTTAGATAAAAAATGTATGCCTTGAATATTTTTTACCGCACAACAAGCATTTTGGATTCGTTCAATAGTGACATTGTGATACGGATGCATTGTCTGTTTATTTATATCATGGTGCCCATCCGGCAGCACTTCATAGATATGACTCATAGGCTTAAGGTGGGGATGATGTCTAATTTTATTGTGAAAGCGAGGAGGAAAGCGCAGGTAAATCACCACACTGATGATGGCAGCGATTAATAAGAGTGCGAATACAAGTTGGTTTATTGTCATATTGGCTTCCAGCTGCAACTGTGAACCTATTAATGTCATTTCTGTTTTTCAATTTGGGGTCACCACTTATGTTTAATACCAATCGGTATAAACTCTTTCTTTCGCCCTTGGTTACCATAAGGTTTACTCATTTTTGAAGGTAAATCCACTTTAGGCTATGTGTTCGGTAAAACAGCTTATGTGATAACGTTATCTTTAATAGTAGTGAAGCTTAAAAGGAGTTTCCCCATGAAAGTAACGGAATTCGTAAAAGCCATGCTTGTATCAAGCATCATTGATGATGGCACCAGCCACATTGGCTGAGTCGCCAAGTCAGGCTGAAAAAGAAGCGATGAAGGAGCCGCGCAAGAGTGAGCAATAAGTCCAGGTTCAACCCAGGGCTTATTAGCTATAGACAGTTGTCACTGTTGAACGGTCATTTACATGTTTTGGAGTTTGGACCTCCCTTACATTTACCCGAGCAGCACTCTGAACCTAAACGACAACTGCTACCAACGGGAAACAAAGAGCAGCTTCCACCACTGTCACTGTCTATCGAGCAGGTGATAGATAGATTGCTGTATGCAGCATATGCGTGAACTACCGCATTGAGTGTGCTCTTGCCTGTACCGTCATCACTCAGCGCCGCTCCTGTAATACAGGATTCGTCCGAATTAGAGGAATAGCTGCCGCATTCATTGACACTGCTGCTGGGGTTAGTTTCAGCTTCATTGTTGAAGCGCAGATAGAGGTCGGCATCGCCATTCTCACCGGAAGTGGTACAGATGACAGTTTGGTCATCACTCACATTAGGTAGGAGGTAATTCTGAATATTCCCTGTACTGGCGTCTTGGCCACTCATCAGTTCGTTATCTGTTAATGAGATAGTTGGATTTGGCTGAGGTGGCTCATAAGTAGGTACGCCTACCGCATCCCAAGCCTCATGAACGGCCTGCTCATGAGCTGCACTGGTAGCAGATTGTGCCGTACAGTATCTGGCTGTGGCAAAGTCAGAGCTCGGTGTTAAACAGGCTGTATTGGCAGCATAGAAGATATCTGCTGCGGCGGCGAAGCCTATTCCTGTTACTAAGATAGCAGGTATTCCTGGCTCCCCGCTACGCGGGTGATGACCACCTTCAACCAAGAGCACGAACGCCAAATTGGCAATCCCAGAGTTCCAATGTACACCGCCATTATCTGAGCTGCCAGTATAGCGTGTGGGATAATAGTCATAATCTCCCATCGCGGCGGGATCTGCCATATTTCGTAGGGCATCACCCGATGTACCTGGAGTATAGATATCTTCACCTAATAGCCAGATATCAGCCCCCATAGCGCCTTCCTGTCGGTCGACCATAGCGCCGAAGATATCTGACCATGCTTCGTTTAGCGCCCCAGACTCGTTTTGGTAGATAAGGCCTGACGAACGTTCGGTTACACCGTGGGTGAGCTCATGGGCGACAACGTCGGCATCTTGTGACATCGGGATGAAATTCACGCCATCGCCATCACCATAGGTCATCTGGCTGCCATCCCAGAAGGCGTTGTTATAGTTACGGCCGTAATGCACTCGGGATATGAGGGTCATGCCTGCATTATCGATGGAGTCACGACCATGATTATTCCAATAGTAGTTATAGGTGGCTATGGCGTAGTTATGGGCGAAGTCGATAGCAAGGTCGTCAGTATCGATTTCAATCGAACTAGTGGAAATAGTCCTACAGCGCCTGGTCTTCTGTTTACAATCCTGAGTATCGAGGAAGAGCGCATACATGATCTGCGGATGTCTGGCGGCAACTTTACCTGTGCTTGTGTCGATAAAGACAATATCACGCTGAGGCCCCTCTTCATTGACATATTCGAAGGTGGCTTTCCAGGCCAGATGGCCGTTACCGTCGCTACCTAGCACATAGCTGAGCTCAGGTTTGCCGCTTCGAGTACCCTTTAAGTCGCTCAGACCAAAGGCTTCTACAGCACTTAAGTCAGGATTTAGGGGCAGATCACCGCCGGGAACAAAGTCACCATTGACCGAATAAACCGAACCATTGATATCGGCGTGGAGTACCATGCCTGCCCCCGCAACTGGCAGGCCATTGAGCTTCTGCTCGAAGCGTATATGATGGCCGCCGACTTTATCTTCGATGACCTTAGTGACAGTGATCTCTTCGCTTCCATCGGCGCCAAATTTGTCGCTCAAGACAAGTTGGAGTGCGCTCTTGGCTGAAGCGTGCAATGTTGCCTTCGAAGATGCGTTGACGCTGCCTAAGTCTCCGCTGGCAACTGTGGGTCTGTTGGCTTTACCTTGGTCGGTTACTTCGTCTTGAGCGTCGGCAGATGAGGTGAGCATAGCTGCAAACATTGCACACAATATCAGCATGACAGACGAGTTGAGTCGAGTGGACATGAACCTTTCTCCTTCCTGAGCGACAGAAGTGGGTGCATGTATGGCAATTGTATCTACATATCAGCAGTAGATGAATAGGAGCCTAGGCTATGTCGCTAACAGGACTACCCATAGTCCGAGGCTTAACTTTAAGTATAGTCAAATAGGCAGGCCTCCCTTCATTTATTCTCACTTTAGGAAGGGGGGTATGCGTGATCCGGATGTTTTCACCTCGCTGTTTTAAAAGGGAATATGCTGTGGTTGGTGACGTGAGTAGAGACTGGTTCCAACTTTTTATTTTCTATTAAGATGGGAACAGATTGCCTTGATTAAGATCATACAGCGCGATACAAGCATCGACCACACAAGGTTCATATAGAGTCCCTCGGTTTTTACTGATCTCTTCGATGGCTTTATCTTGTCCTAATGCCTGACGGTAGGCACGAGAGTGACTGATAGATTCAACCACATCGGCAACGGCAATTACCTTAGATTCAAAATGAATTTGATCTCCTGTCAAGCCATCAGGGTAGCCAGAACCATCCAAGCGTTCGTGATGTTGCCGGATTATACTGGCTACTGGCCATTCAAAATCGACCCCTAGAAAAATCTCTTCTCCAATTGCCGGGTGTACCTTAATTAAGTCGAACTCCTCTTTTCTCAGTTTTCCAGTTTTTGAAAGTATGGAGCTGGGAACACCTAACTTACCAATATCATGCAGCAAGGCTGAGATTCTTATGCACTCTACTTGATTGCTCGGTAGCTCAAGGTGTTGGGCTATTCGGCGAGCGAGAGCCGAGACCTTCTTTTGATGGGTTGCAGTGTAATGATCTCGCGCTGCTGCGGCTGCAGAAATCGCTGCGACAAGTTGATGAAGTCCGTGTTTGTCCATTTAGCTAAATCCTTTTTACTAAATTATATCTATATTAACATAGCACTAATTTCACATGCTTTGCATGCCGATGTTGGTCTGACAAGAAAAGATCAACAACTGGTAAGGCTTGCCTCATTTCTATGCAGAACAACTATAATTTGCATTAATAGGTCCTTTTAATGTGGCGCTTGTTTAATGATGAAGTGTCGGATGATAGATAACACGAGTAGGTAGTGATGATGACAGTACTCAAGATCAAAAATGTGGGTAAAGGCTTAGGGTTGGAGTTACCACAAGATGTGGTAGAGCGGCTCCATCTTGATGCCGGAGACAGTATCTGTCTCGAGAAGATGGCACATGGCAGTTATCGACTCATCACTAAGGATGATGAATTAGCCGAACAAATGACACAGATTGAAGACTATATGCATGAAGAGGATGCGTGAAAGCCCCCCTCATTAGTGAACCCCGTTAGCACTGAGGGAATTCATCGGTGAGAGCGATTTGATGAACGTTTATAACCTAAAGATAACTCGATATATCCTTGATAATTAACGGCTGGATCTGTTCTAGGTCATAGTCATGCCATGAAAAGCTTGCCATAATCGAGGCGGTGGTGATATTGCCAAAGGCCTCAAGGAAGTCGCTATGTTGACAGGTTCAGTATTAGATCTCATCGCATTTATCTGTTTTGTCGTGAGCTGGATCGGCTACACCTACTTTGCCAAGTGGAAAGCGAAAAATAGCAACTGTCTCGCTCGCTGCCTGCATCAGCACAGAATTCACTGGATGAATGAACTGATGCGCTATGAAATGCGGGTGGGTGAAGCTGCACTAATGGCAAACATTGAGCGAAATACAACCTTCTTTGCCTCCACTACTATGTTAATACTTGCCGGTGTGTTGGCACTCTTTGCACAGGTAGAACGATTGGAATCGGTGATCGATTCTATTCCCTTTACTGCTACACCTACCTACGCCTTGATCCAGATAAAATTAAGCCTGCTTACTTTCATCTTCGTGATGGCTTTTTTCCAGTTCACCTGGTCGATGCGCCAATATGGTTTCGTGAATGTGATGATCGGTGCCACTCCACTGCGAGGAGGTGAGGCTAGTGATCATATGAAAAACTACGCAACTCAGATGGCGATTGTCCAAGATCAAGCAGCCCACTCCTACAACTATGGCATGCGTGGTTACTACTTTTCCATGGCGGTACTAAGCTGGTTCTTCCACCCGCTACTCTTTATTGTCTCTAGTCTACTGGTTGTCTACACCCTCTACGCCCGAGAGTTTAAATCTAAAGCAGTCGTGGCTATCACCTGTGGGATGATCATGTTGCAAAAGGAGGAGCTGGAGCGAAAACAGGTGGGTGGCGAGCTTTAATCCATTTTTAGTTCTCCATATTGTTGGCAATACTTAAAAAACGCCTCGAATAATGGTGTTTTGTATTTATGCTCTTGATAGGTAATAAATAGCGGATGTGCGATGACTACGTCCAGTGGTAGCTCTTTAACTCTTTTGTCGTCTAACGCCCACTTGGCCGTTAACTCCGAAACACATGCTAACCCCAGACCTGTGCTGACGGCGTTTATAATGGCTTCACTGTCATTGAGTTCCAGTGTCATATTCCATTGACTCAGGTGAGGCGCCAGGCACTGGGTAAATACATCACGGCTTCCTGAACCTAACTCTCTTAAAATCCAGTCTTGTCCACCCAGATCACCGTAAGATTGACTGGCTTGTTGGCTTAAAGGGTGATTAGTAGCGGCAATAAGGCACATACGGTCTTGCCACCAGGGTAAATGTACCTGACCTTCCCGGGGGATATCGGCTTCGATTAAGCCGATATCCAGCTCGAAGTTGGCCAATTTTCGACAAACATCCTCACTATTGAGGATCTCTACCCGTTGGTTTGTATGTCCAGTCAGTTGACGAAAGCCTGCCAGTAATTCTGGTAGTACATGATTACCTATGGCCTTGCTGCAACCTATCTTAATTTCCCCGGTCAACTCGGCATTATCAAATAAGCTGTCGAGCAATTTTGCACGAGCTAACAATTCATCGGCAAGGGGAAGTAATTTTTCTCCATTGGAGTTAAGCCTCAAGGAGTTTGGTAACCTGTCGAATAACTCCCTGTTCAGCTGCTTTTCCAGTTCTTTGAGTGAGATACTGACCGCAGGCTTTGATAGGTATAACTTCTCGGCAGCCAGACTCAAATTGGTGTTTCTGGCCACAGTGGCGAAAACTTTAAGCTGTTTAAGGGTAATATTCATCATTGACTCACTGGGAAATATGGGGCTTAAATTAGCACCTGCTGCTACAGATTTTAGCCATGATCTAGAGTATATAGATTTCTGTCCATAGAAGTCTATATACTCATCTTGGCATCACACTTGGTCTTGCTGATCTTTTGCAACGTTATCTTGATGTTGTTCCATCTCATACCAGATTACATTGACTATGCCGCAAGCGCATGCAAAAAAAACACCTAATATCCAGCACATGTACCACATATAAACTCCTAAATAGGTATATTTTTATATACCTTAGCTTGTTATTACTTTCTTTAATGCTTGCTAACAAATGCTTGGCTTTACCATGAGAGCCAAGCATTCTGAAAGCAGGCTTATTCAATTTAACCTTAGATATCGCTTGTCTAAGGAGATATCTAATGGCTGAAGTACGTATCGCCAGACGCTAATATGCCGAGTGATTGTTTTGAATAATCTCGTCCACGGTAACGACCCGCCACATCTTGTAGTAACACCAAAAAGTGTAGAGCAGAATAATTGGAATAATGATTACAGCAATAATGGATATAATGGATAGAGTGTATTGACTGGCCACTACATCCCATAATGTCAGGCTATGATTTGGCACGCTACTCGATGGCATGACAAATGGAAACATTGCAGTGCCCGCCGTGAGAATGATGCCAGTTGCAGATAAGGCACTGGCGGTAAATGCTAATGCGCCTTTTCCGGCGCGGGCCATCAAGCCTGCTATAAGCGCCATCACTATACCGAGAGCCGGGAATGACCAAAGCAAGGGTTGTATCTTATAGTTATGCATCCAAGCACCTAGCTCAGTGACAACCTGTTTAGTGATAGGAATCGCTAATGCGGAAGGATCAATCTGGCTGGTGATCACAAAGCCTTCGATAGATTGGGCAACCATGACTCCGGCTAAAGCAAAACTGACAACCAGAACCAAGGCGGCTATTTGGGCGGCCTTAGCCGCTCTGGATGCGACTAGCGCATCGGTGCGCATCACTAACCAAGTGCCGCCATGCATAATAATCATGGCAACACTCACGACGCCAGACAGTATGGCAAAGGGATTAAATAAGCCTAGGTAAGTACCGGTATAAGTTACGCGCATAAACTTATCAAAATGAAATGGCACACCTTGCAGTAAGTTACCAAAAGCGATTCCAAATACTAAAGGAGCCACCATACTGCCAACGAATAAGGCTCTATCCCAGTTATTACGCCAGCGTGGAGAGTCAATCTTATTGCGATAATCAAAAGCCAGAGGCCTAAGGAATAGCGAGAATAGGGTCAACATCATCACAAAATAGAAACCACTAAATGCGGTGGCATAAACCATAGGCCAGGCAGCGAATAAACAACCGCCAAAGGCGATAAACCATACCTGATTACCGTCCCAATGAGCGCCTATGCTATTAATCGCGACTCGGCGTTCATTATCACTTTTACCAACGAAGAGTAATAAGCCGCCCACTCCCATATCCATCCCCGCGGTGATGACAAAGCCTATCATCAAGACGCCAATCAAACCCCACCAGAGTAATTTTAAGCTTTCATAGTCAAACATTTAAGGATTCCTTTGTGGTGCTTAGATGCAATAGAGGGCTGGCATCGGATTCTTGCTCGAAATGATAACGACCTGTGTGTAATGAACTGGGTCCGATCCGAGCAAATTTAATCATCAGATACATTTCGATAACGAACAGAATGAGATAGACAGAAATAAAGGCGATCATGCTGGTAAGAACATCGCTCACCGCTAGGTTAGATACGGAGAGGAAGGTCGGAAATACTTCACTTATTGACCAAGGTTGACGGCCTAACTCGGCGACAAGCCAGCCCGTTTCTATGGCAACCCAAGGTAATGGTAGTGCAAATAAAATGGCTTTGAGTAACCATCTTTTTTGTTCGATAACCCGTTTTGCATTGAAGTAAAAGGCCAGAACAAACAGGAGTAGCATAGTTATACCGCTGCCAACCATAATGCGAAATGCAAAAAATAGTGGGGCAACTGGTGGAATAGAGTCATCCACAGCCATACTTATTTGCTCTTCGTTGGCGTCTATTACATTTTCGGTGTAGCGCTTAAGTAGCAGGCCATATCCCAGATCTTGCTTGGTATCGTCGAAACCTGTGAGATTTTCTTTAGTTTTGTCTCCCGCTTGCAGCTTTAACAGGTAGTCATAGGCAAGTATGCCATTACGGATCCGTACTTCGTGATCCTTTTTCAGATCGCTGATCCCGATGACTTGTTTATCTAACGAACGGGTCGCTATAATCCCCAGAGCATAGGGTATCTTTATCGCATAATCAGTATGCATCTCTTTATCGTTCGGTATGCCTATCAGGGTAAAGTCAGCTGGTGCCTGTTCGGTATGATATTCAGCTTCAATTGCAGCAAGCTTAACTTTTTGTACCGCCCCAGCCTCATAACCTGACTCATCACCCAGTACTAAAACGGATAAAATCGCTGCCAGACCGAACCCAGATGCGACCGCAAAAGAGCGCTTAGCGAAGGGGAGATCCCGGCCCTTCAATATGTAATAACTACTGATGCTCATTACAAACATGGCACCAGCAACATATCCGGCAGCTGCAGTGTGAATGAACTTCACTTGGGCTACTGGATTGAATATCAATTGTGAGAAACTGGTCATTTCCATGCGCATGGTTTCAAAATTAAATTCACTGCCGACCGGGTTTTGCATCCAAGCGTTACCAATCAGGATCCATAATGCAGATAAGTTAGTGCCTAGGGCCATCAAAAAAGTGCCGGCTAAGTGTTGACGTTTAGTTAGCCTGTCCCAACCCAGAAAAAACATGCCTACGAATGTAGATTCAAGGAAAAAAGCCATTAAACTTTCGATAGCCAGAGGGGCGCCAAACACATCACCAACATAATGTGAGAAATAAGCCCAGTTAGTACCAAATTCGAATTCCATAGTCAGGCCTGTTGCGACACCCAACGCAAAGTTAATACCAAATAACTTGCCCCAGAACTTAGTCATGTCCCGGTATATTTCACGTCCCGTTATTACATAAACTACCTCCATGATGACCAATATCCAGGACATGCCTATGGTTAAGGGGACGAAGAGAAAATGGAACAGAGCTGTGATGGCGAATTGCCAGCGAGACAACTCCACCAGAGTTTCATTAATCATATAAAGATTTCCTATTAATCTTATTTATGTTTGTTGCCTGCGCGCTATATATTTGACTTATTGATAAGAAGATCGATAAGTCTCACTTCAGGCTTTAAACCCAAAGAACGAAGCGTATTAACAGGTGATTCGATAGTGCTAGTTAGCCTCATTGAAGTGAGGGTTCAGGCATAAAGATAAAGACTGTTAACCTATGTATTCACAGTTTAATTTATTCCCTCCTTCGCTAAAAAGGAGGGAATAACGATTTTGGCTTAAGTAGAGCATGTCTCTTGATATAAGAGGTAGCTGTCTTTTAGCTCATTATGTTTACTGAATTGTAATTAGATGGCTAGGCGAGTTATCCATTATTGATTAGCTTGAAACGCTTATTCAGCCAGTAATCGGCACTGACATAACGTCCCCCGCCGTAAAAGAATAGAACCATAAACATAACAAAATAAGTTATTGGAAATTCCATTCCGTTATTTAACATCACAGGATCGGCTAGCTCAGTAAGATAGTTATAACGTCCCGGGAAGTTCTCGCCTAACCAAGTCATAAAAGAACTTAACCGCATACTGGACTCAGCTCCTTTATCTGCAACAACCAGCCATCCATTAGACCAATGAACTAAAGCGCTGGCTGCACTCATCATAAATATCATTGGAACCGACATGACTCGTGTGAACAGCCCCAGTGCAATACAAATGAGTCCTATAATTTCAGTCCCTGTTGCCATAAAAGCCATTAATGTTGGAAAAGGTAAATTCAGACCGCCCTCTCCAAACGAGGTTACAGTACCAGAAAAACCTACAACTTTAGAGTGGGCCCCTGTATATATTACCGGGATTAAATATAGGCGAATGGCAAGTAATGCAATAAAATCAAATTTCTTACATCTATTAAGTAATAAATTGATTCTAGAAAATAATAATTTAATCATGGAATTCCTCTTTGTATGACATGTTAATTAAGTTTGTTTTATGGGACTGAGTTAACCACATGTTTAAATCGAAATGCTTTAGGTTTTTATCTATATATTCTTTAATCTCAGAGTAACTAACAGGCATAACTTGATTTAGATAACCAATTATAAATCTATCAATAAGAGTTAGCTCTTGCCATAAAACCTGATGTTTTATATTTCTAAAAATCCCATATGACAATCGGTCAGGCCTAAGATGGCAAAACCCTACCATTGCCTGGTCTATTGAAAATGGAACTTCAATACACTGAAGCGTTTGATTCAGGTAGATATAAACTTCCTGAACATTGAAATCGTTTAACTCAGGCATTACCTCTGAGTGCTTAATTGTTAATGGGTTTATTTCTGTGCTATATATAACCCACTCAAATTCAATTAGAGATAATAGTATAGGGCTTATTGCATTATAACCTTGTATAAAGCGAACAAACTCTGTGGCTATATTATGAAATTCAGGCTCTGTTGAAGGATGATGATATAAAAACTCTAAGACTAACTTTTCTTTATCGTTTACTCCTAATGAAAAGCTAAATAATGGGAACGTATTGCTGATAACATCACTTATGTTGTCAATAATAAATTCTCGGTAAAGGATAACATTAGCCTTATTAGTCGTCATACTTTGGTGACGAATAGCTTGAGTCAGTCGTTGCGTATCTCTGCATAGCTTCTCAGGCGGATTGTGCATACCAGTCCTCCTCGACTTGCTTCTCTCCTGCTACCGAATCATGTAATAGCTCCAGTTCAGTACAAAGCTTTGCTAGCTCTGGAACATGGTGATCTCGCTCTAACAGTAAAGGCCGTAGACCATGATATTTAATGACCTGTTGAGCTAATATGGTAACTTCATGATTAACTGGCTTGCCATGAGTATCCAGAAGAAAGCCGTCATCTTGTTTTAAATGTCCAGCAATATGGTAATAGCGAATAGCCTTACTAGGCAGCGAGGTAATAAAGTCTAAGGCGTTATAATGATGGTTTTTGCTATTAACATAGACATTATTTATATCCAGTAGTAGCTCGCAGTCACTCTTATCAACGAGTTCAGATATAAACTCTGCTTCTGCCATCTCATCAGCATATTGGTAATAGTAAGATATATTTTCCAATACTAATGGACGCTTAATAATATCCTGAACCTGCTTAATACGATCCGCTAAGTAGTCAATATTGGCTCGGTGGCGGGGGATGGGCAGCAATTCATAGAGGTAACCGGTTGTATCTCGAGAAAAACTCAAATGCTCACTGTAAATATCAATATCGTAGTAATCTAAGAAGTCACCGACTTTTTTGATGAAATCAATATTAAGAGGTTGGGCATCACCGATTGACAGGCTGAGTCCATGAGCAATAAGAGGATAGCGCTCGGCAATACAGTCGAGACTTTCACGTTTTAACCCTCCCATATTCATCCAGTTTTCCGGTGCGAGTTCCAGGAAATCTAACTGTGGAATTTTAGCTTGGTTACATAGCGATTGGATATGTTCGTTACGCAGACCAATCCCTTTATTTGCAGCTGTTATTGACCGCATAAGCCACCTGCGCATTTTCCTGGTTGAGCGATCTGAGTCTGTGTTTTCTTGTTGCTAATACCTTCCCCTGAAGAGCCACATTGACCATCCCGAGCGTAAACCAATTGTCCCTGGGGATCATTGACTAAATCTTTTTTGCCAAATTGCTTTGTTCCTCCGCATTTACCAGCGGCACAGGCACCATTATTACCAGTGGCTTTCTCTGGTTTAGTCTGCGGCAGACTAGACTGAGACTGAGACTGAAGTTGGGGTTGAGATACAGCAGCTTGCACCAGACTAATATTAAGACCAACTAAGGAGGTCATGGCGATTGAGAGAATTAATTTGTTTTTCATTTGTCAGATCCTTTATTAGCATTAACGGGATAACTAGCAAGGTCGCGACCCGCATAGACTGGTCCGTGATAGTATTGCTTGATTATTTCGATAGATTCATCTTTCATGCTCAGACTTTTACCCATAAAGTGATTAAGAACCAACATTTTTGCATGGGTTTTTGCGGCAATTTGTCCAACGGTTGAAGGTTTAGCGTGTAAAAAAGCAGAGCCGCTGTCGGCACCTTCATCAATAGCGCTTGGCATCACCAGAATATCGGCATCTTTAGCGAATTCGATAAATGATTCATCACTGCCATTTTGATCGGCTGAAATAACGATTGTGCCTTTGGCGGATTCAATCCGATAAGATAAGCAAGGTACATCTCCGTGGGGGATACTCTTGGCGTAAATGGTTAAGCCATCAGCGTCATATACCTTGGTAGCTTGTGTTTCATGGATGTCGACATCATTTAAAGAGACAGGGAATAGACCATGGCTGCCATCATAGATGCCATTAAGGTAAGCGTAAGCGCCTTTATCCGAGTTAAATAATGCATCCATATACTCAGTTAAACTTGGGAATCCTTCCCCCCCAGTTGGACCTGATATGGCTAACGTCGAACTTCGGTCAAAAAATATCCCGCCTTTTAGTAAGGCTGGTAAATCTGTAACATGATCGGTGTGAAAATGAGTCATACCTAAGAAATTCAACTCTTCCATTCTGGAGCCTGACTGGCCAAATCTCAGGTATACACCTCCTCCTGCATCGATAAGGATCCGTGATTTACCTTTCCACCAAATCACCTCACCTGAGGAAGCTCTGGCATCATCAGAAATTGGGCCGCCTGAACCTAATAACTGTAGGGTAAAGTCTTTATCCAGAGGTTCTGTTGAAATTGCATGGGCTAATGAGCTAACGATAAATAAGCTTGTAGCTAACATAGTTTTTTTAAACATGATTTTATGTTTCCAATATATTTTCAGATATAAAAATCAATACACAAAGATAGTGTTTATCTTTGTGTTAATTTATTTCGTGAATTTTCAGGTTATTTAACCTGTTTGCCTGTACTAGATTTAAATAAATGTCCATGACATGAAGCTATATTTGTCTAAATCGCTAAGTAAAAATATTTAAATGTATTTAACATGCGTTTAATTTTTATAAACATTGGTCGCGGTGGACTGTATGGTGTGGGGCTTGTTCGGTTTCTATGATGATGAACCCTTGTCCTTGCTTCTCCATAAATCAAGCCCTTATGAAGCTTAGGTGAACTAGTCTGCTTTGAATTCAATAGCTCGGGCAATGGTTCAAGAGCTGAAGGGGCATGTTAATGTTGAATGAATAAGATGGTATGGCTGACCTGTGTTTCCTTGTTTTTATGTGCAAGTAAACATTGCCAGATTATTAAAAGGAGTTTAGGAGGTGAACTTTCCCGATGAAATTTTTGTCACACAGATACTTCACAGAGCCAACTCGCTAAGCTCAAGCATAGTGAAGTCAACATTGAATTGATCACCATTAAATGGAAATATCATCATGAAAAAAACAATTCCTTTTGCGTTACTTCTAATGACTTTTGCTGGGGCATCTCAAGCGGCCACGGTGGACTACTTACAATCAAGAAATGGGGTGGCGTATCAGGTAAACCATGACAAACCCTTTACTGGCACTTTTGTGAATAAGTATAACAATGGTCAAAAAGACATTGAAGTCAGCTTCAAAGACGGTAAACAGAATGGTACTGCAACAAGGTGGTACCCGAATGATCAAAAGATCAGTGAAGTTCAATATAGTGATGGGAAAAAAAATGGCAAGGAGACTGGCTGGTATGAAAATGGTCAAAAAGCCGTTGAATCTCAATTCACTAAAGGCCAGGAAGACGGAGTAGAAACACATTGGTTTGAAAATGGCCAAAAATCTTCTGAGATAACCTATAAAGACGGCAAGAAAAATGGGACGAAAACCTTGTGGTATCGCAATGGACAAAAGTACCAAGTATCAAACTACACCCAGGGTAAGTTAAATGATGGAACGGTGAAGGCTTGGTACCCTAATGGCGAAAAAGCTGCTGAAATTACTTTCGAGAAAGGAAATGAAGTCTCAAGCCAGTACTGGCCTGAACACGTTTAACTGTCGAATATGGTGTTATAGGCTAGCAGTTGTTTATTGCTAGCCTATTTAGCTGCTAAAACATTCGCGATAGTCGAAGATACTTAAATTCTGTAATCTAACAGGGTTATTTATTAATATTAATGAAGGCATATTTATTCGTGCTATTTTGTATGTAGCCAGAGTGTGGATATTTATATTGGCTCGCTGAATTATTGATTGTAAGTAGTGCTATTGTTTTTTATTTTCATTTATTGTTAATAAGGTTGGGGTATAGATAATACTGTAAATAGCTTTATTGTGATTTAATTCAAATTATGAAAGCAAGAAAGTAATAAGCATTGATAATAGGCTATAACCTATTAAGCTTACTGGCTTTATTTTTAAGTCTGGAAGTTGTTAATGAAAATCAAAGTGCTATCTGCAGTTATGTTGTCAGTGTTGTTATCGGGATGTGCGGGTCAAATGGCTGTAAGTAACGCAACAATGAAATTTAATATGGATGCTGTCGATAATCGTTATGCCAGAGGCGGCTTAACAATACTGATGGCTCCAGTATATGCTGTCACTACTGTTGCTGATTATGGTCTATTTAATCCTATTGAGTTTTGGACTGGAGAAAACATTCTTACGGACAAAAAATCAATCTATGATATGAAAGGTAAAAACTATATAGAGATAAATGATGATTTAGATGAGTCATTAAAAACTGCTCCTGTTAAATTAGATTAAGTTTTTACAGTACAAGTGGATCTAAGTTAGAGGTCCATTTACTGAGTATTATACTAAACAAAAATAAAATGCTAGTGATAAAGTTTGAGGGTTGTTAACAAGTTCTTAAATATAGTGATTTTTGTTTTTAAACAATAAACAATAAACATATAAGATAGTAGGTTTAAATAGATTGCTCCATATATGGTCTGTATGTCTTTCATTGTTTAATTATTGATTTTTAAAGGTGAAGTTCTTACTTCACCTTTTTATAAACAATCTATTTACTTACGTGACACTGACATTGTGGTCCGACTGGGCATTCTGGGAACTCGTCACATATATTTGCATATGCAGCAAATGAAAGAGATGCAACAAATGTTATAATGGATGCTGTAGAGATTATTTTTCTCATTATAAATTCCTTTTTATTTTACGTGATTATTTTGTTTTTAAACGACAAGCTTAAGAAAATCGTATGTTATATATCGACTGTTTAATGTTGTTACTGCTGAGTAGGAGGGCTAATTTAAACGCTAGACCTCCAAAATTCTAGATGCCTGCACATCTCTTGTAGTCAGCTTCACAAGCTCTTTCATTTAACCCATCATCACGTTCTACACATGCCATGTATTTAGCTAAACATGGTGAGATTGCTGATGCGCCTGCGGATAAACCAAGAGAAATAGCAAAAGATAGCATTAAAATTTTAGTTTTCATAATTAACCCAAATATTTAAGTTATTATTTAATTTAAGTTTAATTTGTTTGTATATTAAACCGATGTTACCCCAGGGTAAGTGGGGGATGTGCAATTAATATGATGTTAGGTTTGGGGTTAGTCAATAGCGCTAATGTCTTAATGTTATCCTTGTTTGGTAAGTCTAAAGTGTTGGCTGTTATATTATTTTGTTTTATCATAGTTGTTTAAGTTTTTATATTGATGTAGTTTGTCATGAAATTGAGTTTTTGAGTTTTGTTTATGTCAATTACAAAAGGACGAGTGTTTAAGGGTGTTATTGTATACACCTTGTTACTCTTGATAGGAACATCTTCAGGTTATGGGGTCATGCTTGGATATAAGGAGTTTACTGAGCCTAAGCTTGTACTTGTTGGTGATTATACTCAGCACTTCGAAACTACGGATAAGAAAGTAATTATGTACGGTACAGATTGGTGCCCTGTATGTGAAAGGACTCGTGAGTTTTTCATTGAAGAAGGTATTGCCTATAAAGAGCTTAATCCAGAGAAGGATGAATATGCATTTGAACTGTATAAAAAATTAGGTGCAAATGGATATCCGGTAATTGTAATTGGTAATAAAAGGATATTTGGGCTTGATACCAAAGAGATAAAGCTGGCATTAAATGAAAGGTGACTTACCAAAAGGATAAGATAGACCTAAGCTGACTGGATTATCATATCTAAAAAGTAAAAATCCGAATGATACCTCTGAGTTAAACAATTATTTTTATAATAAAGTTAGGCTGACAATCAGAAATAATTAGGCTCAATGCATCATGCATAGATCAAACAGTTATCACACTGTAAATTATAAATGTATCAGGGGTTCAGAGAGAAACTATCACCTAAGTCAGAAGTTAATAATTTACTTAAGTAACTGTTGTATTAATTCAGTAAGGAAAGGAATGAGTATACTGCTCGTTTCCTTAATCGCTTGTAAAAATAGGTACGGAAAGAATAAAATCATGCAAAAGCATATGCTCTCTCTATTATGGATTAACAGTTAAGTTGATTTTGAGTTTTCTACAGCTCTGGCAGTAAGTAGGCTGTCTGCATCTCACCGAATACTTTACGCTGCGATCCCTCTCAACGCGTGCGATTTTTTTGAAAATCGCATTGTGATAACGACACCATAACTATAACCACAGGACTAGTCTATTTGAAATTATTGCTTTCTAGGAGTAAAAAACATAAAAATAACTATGGTTTTCTTGATTATAGCTTCGTTAACCATGCTTTGTGAAATATAAGTATATGTTACATAAGTAATAGCTGCCGCAACCGTTTTCCATGGTGCCCACTGAGCAAGTAGCCCGAATACTAGTTGGTATTTATATATTAGTTGTAGTTAGGCACGATATTAAACCCGGATGCCAAATAAAATATTAATTTTAGGCAGCCCTTTAGTTTAAGCCATTTAAAATCAATGGCAATACAAATTTAACTATAAATATAAATATAAGTATAAACAGCTAGACAGATTGTATACAGACCGCTACCTTATCGGTTGTAAAAATAGGCGAAACAAGAACAAAACCCAATTTATCTGGTGGTTAACATCGCATAGAAAGCAGAGCTTTGGTGGACACTTACATCAGGATGGCTCTTCATCAAAAAGTAAAATTTTGATGTCTATCAATAATAACACCCTACAAAAGCGCATGCTCCCTATTATTAATTATCAGTTAAGTTGATTTTAAGCTTTCTACAGCTTTAGCAGTGAGTACGGTGCCTGCGGATCACCGAATATTATGCTGCGATCACTAATAAAGCATAAGAATAACTATAGGTGTCTTGGTTATTCCATTTCCGCAGTTTTACACTGACAAAGAGGTGATATTTATAACTTTCTAACTAATTTTAATATTTTAATATTTTAATGGAGAAAAAATGATAATCACCATAATTGGAGCCGGCAATGCTGGTTCTGCTTGTGCGTTTATGGCTGCTGAAGCAGGACATAAAGTAAGACTATTGAAGACTTCGAATCGTATTACCCATGATGACCACTTTGAAGCTATGGTCAGAAATAAGGGAATATACTGCATCGATAACACCAAAAAAGGGCATTTTACTGATAGTGCCGATGATGCCGAAAAAACCTTTCAACCATTGGAATTGATTACCCGAGACCCTAAAGAAGCGATTGAGGGGGCGGATGTAGTCATGATTTTCATTCAAACTACATACCATCGGGCTTTGGCTGAAAAAATTGCAAAATATTTTCAGGATAATCAGTTGGTTATCTTGATACCTGGGTATGCAAGCAGTATCTTCTATAATCAATATTGCGATAATAATCCGATATTTTCAGAAGGGGAATCCACCCCAAATGATGCTAGAGTGGTTGAACCTGGCACTGTGAAAGTTTTATTTAAAAATGTCAGAAATTCGCTGTCATTTTTTCCCGCCACAAGAACAACTGAAGGAATGGCCATTGCATCCCGCTTGTTCCCTGCCTATAACATTGAAATGAGCAGCGTTCGAAAACACATATTCGAATCGGCACTACATAACCCCAATATCATAGTTCACACCGTGGGCCAGTATGTAATGTATCCAATGCTTGAGTATTGTGCCAAACATCATCCTGATGAAGTGCCTTATATGTATAGGGATGCTCTTTCGACTGAAATGGCATGGCAAATGATAGAAAAATTGGACGCGGAAAAAATGGCGGTGTTAAGTGCGCTAGGATGTGAACCCATTCCTTATCTAGAAGCGTGTTTATTCAGAAATGAACAAGACGTTAATCAAGACCCTAGAGAAGTTTTTGAAAGCTATAAAATATCATCACCTTCAGGACCTGACAGTTTCGATAATAGATACATAACTGAGGATGTTCCTATGGGGTTGGTTTTATTATCATCATTAGGTGACAAATTAGGTATTAATACGCCTGAGTGTGATCGTTTGATCGAGATGAGTGGCGGTATTTTAGCGAGAGACTTTTATAAAGAAGGCAGAACGTTAGCTTCGTTAGGGTTAGGTGAACTAACAAGCGAAGAGTTATTGCATTTTGTAGAAAGAAAATAAAGTCGCGAGCGAACATTTAATCGTCTCAATGTAAGCATTGAGCATTAAGTTTTAGAACCTAGGGGGCTGAGTCTGAGGGAACTGCATATTCCGGCGGTTGCGATCACTCATTCCCCCTATTTTTGGCCTAAGTGATCGAATTGCGCCAGTTGTCTCGCCGCGTTCAACATGCAAGTGCAGCGTTATTTATGGCTTATATTGTATTGCGTTTTATTGATTGTATTCAAAATTGAGACTGCATGGTGAAGCCCCACTTAGTCTCCTCTTCATTATAAGTCTCGTATTGATTAGACTCATAACGGTATCTGATCTCCCAGGACCAGCGTTCGGTGACACGATACCCGAGTGATAGCCAGGCATGAGTCTCATAACGTTCACTGCCATCAATTGCCGCGCTGCCCTGCACAACTAATGTGTTGTACCACCTGTCACTCCAAGGCTTGAGAATCGTCGCACTGGCATTTGCGGTAATACTGTCACTACTCGAGTAATCTTTTACATTCAGGTAATTTGCTCCTAATTCAGTAAATATGGCGGTATCCATCCAACCATTAAATTCGCTAATAATGCCAACTTGATATTGGTAATGGTTAAAGCGGCCGATTTCCGTATCCGTTTTCCCATGTTTAATTGAAGCGCTCACATTCCAGTTACTTAACGAGCTTTGAGGAGAATAGAGATAAGACAAGTTCCATTTATCTCCGCCAAAATTGGTGTTTAATTCAATTTTTTGATTTTCCCACCCATAGCGCCCGGCGACTTTTAGTACATCGGCGTCGAAACCAGCACCTAAGCTTGTGGTTAAATTGAGGGGGTCTGCAATGTGGCGAATAGTTTGTGCATTGACAGCACTGGAGAGGCAAAGAAAAATGAGGGTTACGGGAAGTCCCCTTTTATTATTGAAATGCATTTGTAACACCTGAAAAAATAGCATTATCACAGTCAAAGTAAGGTTGCTCAACATATTTCACTAACTATTACAGTGCCTTAAAGTTCCTGTAACATACAAGCTGAATGCAAACAAAAGTCACAATTGGTATCCTGTTGTACTCCATTATTTTGGGGACACTTGGCGATATGAATGGTGAGAGCGAGCGACAATTGTCAGGGTCGCCTGTCTTATTTTTAATGATTACTAACTAACCGTTGCAATCATAGTCACAGCCAAACACTTGTTAAGTTTCTTTCTAAGTCATCTATGGCTATATTTCAGTGATGGACTAAGTAATGGTCAAGCTCAGAAAACATGGATAGCTATGTCATTCTTTCAGAATAATCTACGGTTTCAGATAATCTTCCCACTGTCGCTTATTATGGCGATTATGTTAGCAGTACTTAGTTTTTCTATTCCAATACTGGTTGAAAGAAATGCTGAGCAACATGCATTGCACACAGCACTTAACTCCTTAAAGCAACTGAAAGTATTGCGTACTTATTACACCAAAAACATTGTTAAGAAAGTGCAAGAGTATGGCGTATTAACCCCAGCGATTAAGCACTCAGGTGAGACTGATAAAATTCCTCTGCCAGCAACCATGATTCACGATTTAAGCCAGCTGTTTGATAAAAATGGCAGTAAATTGAACTTATACAGCCCTTACCCTTTTCCTAACCGTCAACATATCGCACTTGACTCTTTTCAACAAAAAGCTTGGTTGGAGCTCAGTGATAATCCGAGAAAAATAATTAGTGTCGTCAATAAAGAAAATGATAATGCGGTATTAAGAGTCGCGATTTCTGATCAAATGCAAGTTCAAACTTGTGTTGATTGTCATAATAATCATCCATTAACGCCTAAATCAGACTGGAAGTTAGGTGATGTGCGTGGTGTATTAGAGATGAGTATAGATATTTCGTCTCAACTAGCCTTAGCAAATACGTTAAGTTTGTGGATAATTTCATGCATGCTCATTGCGTGTACATTACTGATCATCATCTTTTATTTTTTAACGGGGAAAATAACCGAACAAGTCAGTAATATCTCCCAAGGCATGATTGCTCTTGGTAAAGGCAATTATGAGACCGAAATACCTCAATATTCTGCCACCTTAGAAACACATCAAATGTACACGGCATTTCAACTGTTTAAAACTGCATTATTAGAACGTCAAGCACTTGAAAAACAGCAACAACTATTTGAAACAGAAAAAGTTAACTCATTGGGCAGAATGGTGGCCAGCATCGCTCATGATGTGAATACTCCCATAGGTATTGGCGTTACCGCAGCCAGTTTCTTGCAAGATGAAATTGAAATATTAGCCAAGAAGTTTGCCTCTGGAGAGTTAAATGAGGAGGACTTTGAGGCATTTTTAGAATCGAGTCGTAGTTCAATGATGATTTTAACTCGAAACTTATCTTCAGCTGCAGATCTGATTCGCAGTTTTAAACAAGTATCGGTCGATCAAATGAGTGAACAAGTGCGAGAAGTATTGCTATCTGAATACTTTAAAGAAGTGATTCACAGCATGTTACCTAAAACTAAAAGAGCACAAGTAACGGTTGATTTAGACTGTATTGAAGATCGCTCTTGTTTTATTTATCCGGGTTTCCTATCCCAGGTGATAACTAACTTGATAGCCAACTCCATTATCCACGGCTTTGCAGAGCAAAATCATGGCACGATTACACTTGTTGTATCGGCTCAAGAGAATGAAGTCAGCATACAATATAGTGATGATGGTATTGGTATTGCTGATGATATTCTGCCAAAGGTGATGGAGCCATTTTTCACCACAAAAAGAGATGAAGGAGGCAGTGGACTAGGATTAAGCATTATTCACAATATCGTCACTCAAAAGCTTAATGGTCATATCAAGCTCGCTAGTGGTGTTGGCAAGGGACTAACGGTGGATATTTCTTTTCCCACTTTGAAGCAAGCTGCTCCCCTTATCATTGGCTAAATGTAGTGGCGAGTCACTCTACGACTATAACGTTGCTCAAAATTAAATGGACTCATTTTCAGGGTGCGAAAAGCATCGACCCAGCCAACAATCATCGGCACTAACGTCCAGCTAAACGTTAAGTACAAACAGCCCTTCAGGTATTGGCCTAAATAGAATTTATGTAGCCCCAAACCGCCGAATATAAAGCTAAACCATATTGCGACTTTTTGATTTTTAATGCGAATGTTCGGATCGATTCCCGCGAGGGCTTCTAACCCTTGAGCTGCATGACATTGGGGGCAGGTGACCAAATTAAGGTCGATTTTTTGGCTGCACTCAGTACATCGAGAGCATGGGACATCACTATTCTTCATTGCAAACTCCAGTTGTCGCACGTACGTCATATGACTAGTGACTATTATGCGTACAAGTGTGCGCTGAAACCTAGGTGCACAGTTCACAGAATTAAAATAAAGATATGGCTGTCCTGTTTCTCATTGAACATAGCTTCCAAAAGCTTACGCTGACCGCCACTTATTCCCATGTGGCCTTGGTTTTGCTGTTATCGATTTGTAATTTTCACTTAGATCATCTACCCTATTTGTTCATTTTAAGGCCATTGTAGAACGGTTTAATTAGTATAAAAAAAGTCAAAAAAGCTAATTATACTCACTGCAAACTGGCACAGGAGAAGCATGTCAGACTCTGATATATCACCTCAATTCAGTTCAAAAATGAGCATTACTGATTATAAAAAAGTAATCCAAGATGCTGACAACTACCTTAATGAAAATTTTACCCACGTTGCTATCGACGAGATAGTAAAGTTGCGCGCTGACTTTTTTGATGCCTTGCTTCTCCATCTCTGGGAATGTGCCGATCTCGCTACCGAAAACTTATCTCTCAATGCCATAGGCGGCTATGGCCGTCAAACGTTACACCTACACTCAGACATTGATATTTGTGTGTTATTTCCCGAAGAGCTTAGTTCTCATCAAACCACGCAGATTGGCCTTTTTTTTACCCAGCTATGGGATTTAGGCCTAGAGCTAGGCCACAGTGTTCGAGCACTGACGGAAATTGATAAAGCGTGTAAAGAAGACATCACCATTGCTACCTCACTATTTGAAATTCGCCATCTGACGGGTCCTGAGTCCCACGCAAATCAGGTATTAGACAGACTTTATGGCGATGATCTCTGGAGCAGTGAAGCCTTCTTTAAAGCCAAAGTCAGTGAGCAAGACGAACGCCATCTAAAGGCGCAAGGCAGTGCTTTTAGCCTAGAACCAAACCTAAAAAATAGCCCCGGCGGTATGCGCGATATTCAAACCCTGATTTGGGTAACCCGTAAGTATTTTGCTGCTGAGGATATGGCGGCGTTAAGACGGTTCGGCTTCTTTACGGCCGACGAATATACAGAATTATTAGAGTCACAACATTTTATCTGGCGTGCACGTTGGGCATTACACGCTGCAGCTCAGCGCTCTCAAAATCGATTACTTATTTCTTTGCAAAGCGATGTGGCAAGGCTGATGGGCTTTGGAGACAATAGTCACCTTGCTATCGAAAAAATGATGCGTCAGTTATATCGGGCAATGAGGCGAATTAGTGAACTTAATCAAATGCTATTACAGTATTTTAAAGATGAAATTCTGGAGCAAACAGACAAGAAATCTACTCCGTTAAATCAGCATTTTGAAATAAATGGTCGACTGATTAATGCTCGCCATGATGATGTATTTGTCGATCGCAAGCAGCTAATCGCTCTGTTTATCCATATAGCAGAAAACGCGAACGATATTGACGGTATCAGCCCACAGACGATTCGATTAATACGTCAGGTTAGGCGACGATTACTGGGTGATCTGCAAGATTTTCATAGCTGCCGCAAAGAGTTTATCTCGCTATTCCGTCATCCTCAAGGCATGGGGCTCGCGCTATCATTAATGCACAAACATGGGATCTTAGCCTCCTATCTTCCACAATGGCGCGAAATTGTGGGTCAGATGCAATTCGACCTATATCATGTTTACCCCGTAGACGAGCATACGCATAAGTTACTAAAAAACTTATATTCACTCAGTGGCAAACCTGAATCTCCCTCTCTTGCACAACCTAGTGCCGTTTACAAAGCGATAGAGAATAAAGAGGTGTTGTTGTTAGCCGCCTTGTTCCATGATTTAGGCAAAGGACGCGGCGGTGACCACAGTGAATTGGGGGCGGTCGACGCGCTGCAATTTGCCAAATTTCATGAACTAAAACCTTCGCAAGCTAAGGTGATCACTTGGTTAGTTAAAAATCATCTATTGTTATCCTTATCCTCCCAAAGGTTAGATATATATGACCCTTCGGAAGTTAAGAATCTTGCTAAAGCGATAGGCACTAAAGCTAGACTCGATGCTCTGTACTGTTTAACGGTTGCCGACATTAAGGCGACAAATGATGACCTGTGGACTAACTGGAAGGCAACGTTACTTCGAGATCTCTATTTGTCGATTAGTTATGCGCTGCGTAATGGCTTAGAAAATGTGCTAGAACAGCGAACTATCGTCCGTGAACACAAAAATGAAGCGCTAGAGCTGATGGGGATGAGTGAAACGCCTGATGTGATTAAACAGCTTTGGAAACGCTTACCGCTATCATTTTTCAGCAACGCTCAGCCCTGTGATATCGCTCGTTATTCTAAAGCTATGATGCAATATCCCACAGAACATGCACTTATTTTGCTAGATGAAAGCAGTACTAAAGGTAGCAGTGATCTGTTCGTTTATATGAAGGATAAGCCGGGCCTGTTTGTGACACTATTTAATACTTTAGCCTCACTACAAATCTCAGTTCAGCAAGCGAATATCTCCAAGACTAAAGATGGTTATGTGGTGGAGTCTTTAAAAATATTGGATTATGACCATCATCCAATAAGAACCGCTGGGCGACGTGACCGTATCAAGAAAAGACTCAAACAAGTATTGTTTGAAAATAGAAAAGTGCCTAAACAGCGTCTTAATAGCAACATTGGCTCATTCGTGTGCGAGGCTAAAGTCGAGTTCTTGCACTCTCGTAAAAAGGATAGAACGCTTATCAGCGTTACGGCACTCGATAATCCACAATTTATGAGTCACTTCTGTAACGGTTTCAGGCTGTTTGAACTTAATATTCACTCTGCAAAAATAACCACAGTTGGTGAGCAAGTCGACAATGTATTTCTTGTCTCTGACAAAAATGGTCAATCATTAGATGATGAGAGTAAACAAGCGCTAAAATCCTTCTTTGTCGATATCATTAAAGAACAGGTTCCTATTTGATTCTTCATTATGTGCCTGATAAAAAGTTACAAATATGGTCTTATTTCTATTTAGTTACTTTTCCTATACCCGTTCTGTCCCCATAAAAAGGTTTAGACTAGAGAGATATGGCGGATAGGTGAGTTCTATATCTTTTTTGGGGACTAGTCAGACTTTGGCTGCACTTACTTATTTTTTACCGCAATAGCCTGAACGACTGAGCTCATGCCTGTATGGTAACTACCTTCAATCACTTTCCTTTGAAGTTCAGCAAGGTACTGTATTGTTAAGCCGTTCAATTCATCTGTTAATGTTTGCTTTGTTTGAAAGACGTCGACACATTTACCGCCTCCTGTATTTCGAAGCACCTGCTCTGGAGTGTAAGCCTCAACCAGAAAAGCCCCATCAGCTTTAAGTGCACTCTGTATTTTTGTATGTAGCGATTTTCTAATGGTCGATGGCAAAGGACAAAAGATAGAAATGATACCATCCCATTGGTTTTCACCTAGATCATATTCTGTTAAGTCAGCATGTACTACTTCAATCGATACGCCATTGATTTTGGCTAATGCTTTAGCTTTGTTCAAGCCTACAATCGACGAATCAACAGCAGTAACTGAGTATCCCGCTTTCGCAAGATAAACCGCATTGCGGCCTTCACCCTCACCTAAACTCAGTATCTTCCCTTTTGGAATGCTCTGAATGTTGGATCTCAAAAAGTCATTCTCTGTTGTTCCATAAGCGTATTTTAAGGTGCTATAGCGTTGATCCCACATGAGGTAATCTCCTTTGTTGTGCTAAACATGAAGCGAAGTTCGGTTTTAAATGGTACAACCTCAAGCTGACTTGAGGTCAAGGGGGAGTTGATGGACATAGGTGAAGTTTCAAAAATATCTAAGCTACCTGTTTCTACTATCAGGTTTTATGAGGAGAAAGGGCTAATTCGCTCTGTGGGTCGCAAAGGGCTGAGAAGGTACTTTGCAAAGGATGTGATTGAAAAGTTAGCTTTGATCGCTTTGGGACGCAACGTAGGCCTATCGCTAGATGATATAGGGGCGATGTTTACTGCCGACGGTTTAGTCGTTGATAGAGGGTGCCTCTTAGATAAAGCTGAAATACTGGATAAGAAGATTGCTGAGATGTCGGCAATGCGGGACGGGCTTCGACATGCCGCAGCTTGTAGCACCATAAATCACTTAGAGTGTCCTAAGTTTCTTCGTTATCTCAACATTGCAGGGCATAGCGGTTATCGACCAAAAAGTAAGTTATAAGTAATGTACATTCGCTTCAATGTATACTGCTTCAACTTTTCACCTGAAAATAATATAAGTGACTAATTTTTATCACATGTCATGCACAAATAACTTAAGTATTATCATTATAAAAGGACTTAAAATGAAACCAATCGCCTTACCTTTGCTAAGCGCTGCCCTATTAAGTGGCTGTGGTGCCACTCAGACTACTCCTAGCCCAGTACCAGAAACGAATAAAGAAATAGTACAAACGGAAATAGTGCAAACGAAAAAGGTGGAAAAAACGGTTAAGCAAGTCGCTAAACTATCGAGTCAGAGTGCTGACAAGACCGTTTATATCTTAATGGATATCCCTTTTCGTTCAGACAATCATGTCGCGGATAATATCGAAAATGAATGCACTGAACTTGGACATCAATTCTCAAACTCAGTGTTAAAGTACGCTAAGAAACAGAAGCTTTCGCTTAAAGCTGTAGATCAGCTACCCGCTAACGGCAAAGTATTGAAGTTATCTATTGATGATGTTTACAGCGCGGGAAATGCTTTCATAGGCCACCGTAAATCAGCCAGTATCACTGCATCTTATTTAGTCGATGGTGAGATGCTGGCAACGATAGAAAAGACTCGAAATTCGGGTGGTGGCTTCTTCGGTGGCTTTAAAGGCTCATGCTCGGTATTGGCGCACACGGTCAATACCTTGGGTAATGATGTGGCTAAGTGGTTAAAGCAACAGACTAATTAATCATTGATAAAAAGATAAGGCTGTCTTGTTCTCATTTTCAGATAGCCTTACTTATTATTTCATCCCACAAAAGTATTTAAATTAGAAAGACATAGTGAAAAGGTAAATTCCAAAATTTACTCTCATCTCACTTATTCCAAGAGGTTAATATTAATTCACCTCTTGCCTCATGCTCCCTTAACCTTGCAACATGTATAATGTTGAATTTGACTTATATTTATAACGTTCAGAGGATTATTTTGTGAAAGTAGGCTACAAATCAGGATTGTTTGTCCTTGCGTGTGTATCAAGTAATGTATTTGCTTCAGATTGCAGAGATTTGAAGGCATGTGAAAGAAAGTTTTGTGAAATCAATTATCAGCTATCAATCGCTGAATCTAAGAACAATGAATTTAAGGTTGATGGATTAAATAAGGCTCTAAAATACGCTAAAGAGAATTGTTCTATCCAAGGGTTACGTGATGATTTACTAGATAAAATTGATGACAAAATGGAGGACATAGAGGAATATAGGCAAAACCTCAATGAAGCTGAATCAGACAATGAAACAGATAAAATTGAAAAGTATCAAAGAAAAATCAAAGAAAAGGAGGAGGATATCTCAGAACTTGAAATCGAGCTTACTGAATTGCAATAACGCAAGGTTCATACCCGAATTCATGGTCCTGTAGGGAGTTTTCAAGAGCTCATTCGTGATTGTGAACACTTGGAGAAGTGTCTACTGTTCTAGGGTCTTACTAGCCAGCACTTTTCAAGTTGTTGCTAGTATCTTCAAGCTGGCTGATAGTTCCCATCATTTTTCCTATTAACTTCCCCCCATTTTTAGCACATTGCCGACTTTGAATATGCCAGTAACTTGTTCGATTAGGTTTACGGGGGAAGGCCCATTGATAACTTACGAAAGCCTGGGTATGTAATTGATCAACAATGAATGGCTTTAGTTTTCTCATGGATGGGGCTAGTTTTACTTTATTAAATAGTCGATTAACACTCGAGTTTTTTGTGGTAAATAAGCTTGTTTACGATAATAAGCCATCAGTTCAAAAGGCTCGCTTTGACATTGATTAACAAGTATTGGTTTCAATAAACCCCGCTCAATCTCATCACTCACCAGTAAACGAGGAATATAAACAATCCCTTGATGCTGTAACGCGGCTCGAATCAATACCTCTGTATCATTACTCGATAAATGACCATTAACCAATATCGAATCTGCCTGAGAAAAATGCCAATACCTGCGGCTTTTCCCTACTCCATAGCTTAGGCATTGATGGTGAAGTAAATCTTGAGTATTTTGGGGCTCACCATGTTTGGCCAAGTAATCAGAGGAAGCGAACAAGCTATTACTATAAGAATAGATAGGAACACCTATGTAAGTAGCGGAATCAAATCCTTCACGTTTGCGGGCAATTGAAATATCAGCACGGTCAAACGGGATATCTTCGTAGTCAACACATCGAAGTTCTAACTTAACATCAGGATAATGAACTGCAAAACCACTCAATACAGTCATCAGTACTCGGCTATGAACCAAACTGGGCGCGGCAATCGACAACTTCCCGGCTGGTCGTTTATTAAGTCTTGCGGTTTCATCCTGAAGAGCCTGCCAGTTGGCTCCTATCCCGCATATCGAATGATAAAAGTATTCGCCTGCTTCAGTCATCGCTATTTTTCGTGTCGTACGAGTAAGTAACTGTGCGCCTAAACTTGCCTCTAGTTCTGCCAGGTG
Source organism: Shewanella sp. YLB-07 (assembly GCF_009377275.1). Classification (NCBI taxonomy): domain Bacteria; kingdom Pseudomonadati; phylum Pseudomonadota; class Gammaproteobacteria; order Alteromonadales; family Shewanellaceae; genus Shewanella; species Shewanella sp. YLB-07. Next base: position 207,647 of record NZ_VOQB01000004.1, read on the forward strand.
CTTACTTACTACTGAAGGGGCTATCCCTTGCTCTCGGGCGGCTGCCGCCATCGATCCTAGCTCAACCACCTGCTGGTATAGCAATGCATGCCTAAATCTAGCCATGATTCGTTCTCTTATGGAAACTAATGATTAGTATTTTGTGGAATTATTCTCTTAGCGGCAAGGTTTATAATCACTTTACAATATCAGAATCAGAAATAACGTTATTTCTAGTTCGCATTTAAAGGAAGAAAAAGTGGCAACATTTGACTATGTGGTGGAAACCGTAACATGGCACGCTCAAGCTGGAGTCACAGAGCAACAAATGATCTTGGCGGTTCAAATGATGCTTGCGGATTTGAAAGTACTGCCGGGATTTATTCATGAGTTATTGACTCTTGCCCCTGACGGCAGTTGGATGCAGCTTTATTATTGGCAAACAGCGGCTGATGCGCACAATTCTAATCAATTGATGGCAGATAAAGCCTCTTTCAATGACCTAATTGCACTGCTCAACCCACAATCGATTAAAATAGAAATCTATCAACCGGTACAAACATCTTCAGCGCTAAAGTTCTAATAGATCACGAATTCAACATGAACATTTACCAGTACTGGTGAACATCTGGGCTGCTATATTTTTTGCTGTAATGGTTATTCCCTTAAATAGAAGAAGGTTGTTCAGGATATCTGAACATTGAGTTCATGATCTTCCGGTTTTTTTAAAGGGCTTACTAAGATTAACTGGCTTGCATCAACAGGAATTAACTCAAGGACACTAGCTTAAATGAATAAAATTTGGAGCCCCGATAATATTGCGCCACCCGCAGCAAGATACCATCACTGCGCCCATGTACCTGGCAATAGTCGTTGGCTGCATATCGCAGGTCAGCTAGGGATCGATCTTGATGGTCAGCTAGGGGAAGGGATAGAGCAGCAGGTTCTGTATGCCTGGCAAAATATAGAGGGGCTACTGCAAGCTAACCAGATGTTACGGGAAGATATTGTCAGTGTTAGAGTTTATCTAACTGACAGAGAGGACCTTGGTGGGTATCGAGCGGCAATGCAGCAGCTCTTTAACGGTCACTCTCAGGTGCTCCCGGTGACGTTACTGTTTGTGGCTGGTCTCTTTTCCGAGGATTGGAAGGTGGAGATAGAGGTCCAGGCAGCTAAGCTCTGAGCAAGTGGAGTCAGAGAAGAAACAGAGACACCCAAATAAACCCGAATTCAACATACATGTACGTCGAGCTGAGGTCATGATCGTTATCCTGAACAAAGCTGAGTTAAGAGAGCTTAAAGGTTAGTAGAGGATGTTTTAAAGCATAAAAGATACGGGTGTCCTATTTTTTTTCCTATCTTTTTTAATTTATAACTAAACATCCGTTTATATTATTAACTTCAAGGTAGAGTTCATGGGTTAATACGAGTGAACTAGGGGTATAGCTCCCGCTGTCTGACAGGCAATTAGCCGTTAATTCCACTCTGATGTTCTGGCAATGACCTTCATAATCCCCACCGGGGAAGTAGCAATAACCTCGGGTAATAGGAAAATTGATGTCGATAATGAGTGCCCCGTTGTCGTAGAGCACCTCAGTCTTGACTGGATCATGCTTGGTTAAGTTAATACTAAACGCTTGCCATGACCCATTTTGATTTCGGCATTGGCCCCTGAGAAAGACACTTATATCCTTACAATTATCAAGATAACGGCCTAGAGGAACGAAGCCACAAGGATAATTAACTCGATAATCATTATCTGCTTGTTCAAAGCAAGTGAGCATATAGCTGTTCTCAACATTAACAGATTGCATCACATTTATAATATCCAGTAAGTCGACATAAAGGTCATAAATATCGGCCTGACAGCTTATATTACCTATGGATCTGTGTGCATTATCAAGCTCGCCGCAAAGGCTTAGCCATTGCGCCCACAAACTCAAGCTTGCTTGCTCAGCACTGATTGAAAAATCCAGCATGAAATTAAAGTCATCTTGTAATTTATACAATAAGGCTCTCAGGCTTGAGGTATCAACATACTGGATGAATTCGATTTTCTTTATTATTAATATTCTTGTGTGATCAATATTTTTTCTGAAAGCACTTAATGAATTAGCGGCGGATTGATTCTCTGCTTCAGCATAACTTAAGTCATACCAAGCATTATAAAGAATTCGATGAACATCATTTATTACAGTTTGTTGTTCATCGGATAAATCCAGATCCGCCAGCGGATTTTGTACGATCTTGCCTTCATCTAACAGTTTATCGAGTTGTTCCAGCGCCTCTTCTAAAGAGGGATAGTGAAGTTGATAAAGATCTTTCATGGATCGCAGACAGGATTTAAATTGTGCTTCAATAGTGGATCTCCAATATCTGCCATTGTTATTAACTTCTAAGAATAGTTCGTGAAAGCTTTCTGGAGATAATAGTGATATATCACTATTATCATAGCCTAAAAAAAATTGGGTTTTCTTCAAACTATCAGGTGCTAACACAGCATAACGCGCATAAAGCTTAATATTGATGAGATCGGCACTGGTCACTATTTCATTATTTTTACTTTTTACCATTTTTTAATTTCACATATATAAGTTAACTCGCATGAAACCATGGCTTAGTGGCTTGGATCAGGTAGTCGGCAGAGGAGGGATAAAGGCATAGTAAGACAATTAAATAAATTTCCTTGCTATGCCTAAATTACATTTTTGTTTATAAGTTAACGATTAATAATGAATAGCTCTGGGTAAGCTGCGTGCCTCGTCTATCCATTTTTGTACTAAAGATAGCGAAGGCAAAGTCTCAATCAAGGACTTTTCTTGATTCAGCTGAGTTAATTTTTTCAGCAAGTTAACAGCATCTCTCTGAGCGAGCTCTACTACAGTATCGACGCCTGAGATCTCGAGTAAATCTGCGTATTCAGCATCTACGCCCCTAATCCTGCTAAGATCTGCACGGTTGATCCAATTAAGTAACTCAGCTTCATCTATTCCAACAAGCTTAGCAATAGTCCCCCGACCTTTAGGCTGACAGCCATATTTAAGCAAGTCACTGGCAGATTTAATATTTATTATGTCTAATTTAACGACACTACGCTCACAAATTCCCTTGATATTATTAAAATACATGCCTGTTCTTAAACTTTTCTGAGAAGTTATCGAGAGGCGGCTATCTATATCAACTTTAAGCTCGGACATGTAGCTAGACATTTTAGCAAGCAGCTCAAGCTGTTTGTTAAAGTCACGAGCCAGTGTTTCTGCATCATTAATGTCTACAATAAAGTTCTGGTAACACTGCATCAGATTCTGTAACTCGACACAAAATGGTCTTCTATCAGATTCAATGTTAAACATAATATTGATTGTATCTAAGCTGATGAGATACGTATCTTGCTCACTTTCTAAGTCCTTATTTGCTGCATTAAGCTCATCGAGCACCTTATGGAGATAAATAGTCGCATCTACCATTTTGTTGTAGCTGAAACCGCTACCGATCTCACCAACAAGACCTGATAGTATATCTAAGCCTAATGCTATCGCTTGTAATTGCGGAGTCGGTATATCTGCAACACCGGCGATATCATCTATGCTAGGGATCGTATCAGAGAAAAAATCAAAAACACTGTATTGACGCATCAAGTTTTTTGCTTTGTTCAAATCATTAATCTGTTGATCTGTATCATTAATTTCAGTTTTGATCTGTAGTATTTGTAGCTCTTTAAGTGCTATTTTTTCTGTTAACTCTTCTTTTTCATGTATCAAATCAGATTTAAAATTAAAATAATTTATGTTACCGATAGATTCTTTATGCAGATCGGCTCGGGACTGAAGTAAAGCATTTATCGTATGCAGCTTCTTGATGACCGTAGTTCTAAAACCGTCAATTTTCATATTCAGACTATCGATAACGGTTTGATCTGTTTCATGAGACAGTGCATATAAGTCATTAATAATAAATGTGTTTATCATATTTATACTACTGGTTTGACTCGCTCCGGTATTATTTTCAACAGTAATAATGGAGGCCTTTACATCAGCTTTAGCATCAAGCACTCTTTCTGTAATAGCGTTACAAAAAAAGTTAAAATCAGGGTAATAGTTATTAACAATGGTATTATTTTCCTCACGTATTTTTGCTGCTAATAAATTTAATTGCTTGATATCGATGCTAGGATGTATCATTTGCGAATCTTTTGTCGCCTGAATATAATCTAAGTTATATTGAGGCGTCATTCTTAAGGTTTGATCTAAGGCATTATTTATTTGCTCGAGGATCACAAGTACACTGCTCTGCACGTCATTCCAGGGAGTAACCACATCATTGAATGCAACCCAGTAATCAACTAAGTTTTGTGAAGATTCGATAGCAACACAGGCATTGTGGGAAGATTCTAATAAGTCGACAACAGTCAACCAGGCTGTGACGAGCTGATTTGCCCCTTTTTCGGCTTGGGTGATAACAGCCATTACACCTTCGAGTTGCCCGTCGACTGTGGTAACCGCATTGAGCATTTTACTCAAACCTTCGATTTCAATATCTAAATCATGCAGTTTTGATGTATTGACAGCGATCTCTTTTTTTATTTTTTCAGCTTTCGCACCAAATATCCCGCCAGTAATCGCAATGCCTATAAAACCACCAACGGCACCGGTAAAAGCCAGTCCAACGTTCTTGTCGTAATCGGCTTTCAAGCCTTGTATTTGCGCGGCTAAGTCTCTGCGTTCTTTTTTTAAGCCTTGTAATTGCTCATCGAGATCTAATTGATCACACAGGGCTTCTTTTTTCTTGACGTCGTAGTTACAGGCTTCCATGCCCGTCTTAAATCCTAATATTTGATCACGTAGGTTCAAGCTAGATTTGTAATAAATATCGGCCTGACTACACAGGGATTGAATCATTCCTGCAGTGATAGCAAGCTTGCCAGCGTTGTCCTCTGCAGCAGCTGCATCGTCGTTAATATCTAGCATAAATTGTTCTACAAATTCAGCATCAAGCATCTGCTCAGGCGTTATGCTATCGAGCTCAATATCGCCAGTATAATAAATCCCAACCATATCCATTAAAAAGTTTAATGCCTGGCCGCCACTAGTGAGTATCTTATTGGCAAAGCCGTCCATCTCTACCGCTGTTTTTAACAACTCATCTTTTATCGGATCCCACTGCTTGGCATTCGTTCGAATCGCAAGATAAGTGATTAACAGATCATGATTGGCTAAGCCTGGTATCGTACTGTCATAATTACCTAAAAATAATCTCACCTCTGCAGCTGTTTCAGGCAGAGTGACGCCACGCACCTTATAGCGCTCGAGTGAAAGTATTGCTTCAGTATCCAGGACTAACGAGATATCGCTCGACGTGCCTTCAACTTTACCTGTCGCTAATTTTACCAGCTCATGCATTGCCTGAGTATTTCTGATCTCATAGTCGACATCAGCAGAAAGAAGTTGAGTTTGAATGTTAACTGACATAATTTATCCTTGATTAATAATATTATAACTAGCGCACATATTTTCTTACAATTAATATTTCTTGCTGGAATGAAGTCGCAAGTTTTAAATCAGAAGTTAGCGATGTTTTTCATCTAAATGAATTTGATGATTTATAAATTACTAACTAGATATTTCAAATCCCACAGTAAAATAAACTGTTGGCTTTAATTACTGTTCAAATGGACAGCTGACTTTTATCACGCAAGGGATTTAATGATGAACGATAAAGTGAAAGGGTAAATATATATTAAATAACAGTAACCTATATTTAGTTAAGCATCTGCTTATGAAGATTGTAAAGATTGTTACTTGAGGTTCATATTCTGTGACTGTTGCACGTTTACATTAAAGTGTTAATTTAATGTTTGTTATTTTTTTATGGTGTCACTTAATAAGAATACACCTGTTAAAATAGGGTTGTAACCGATATCAACGGGTAGGAAATAGAAAGTAAGTCACTACAACTAATTCAGTTAGAGGCATGGTGCATGTTGAAATATTAGTTTGGGAAAAATATAGATTTTACATAGTGGATTTAATTAAATATATTCTTATTTAAAATGTTTTAAATCCTAGAGGAGTCAGAGTAAATTTTTCAAATCACTGCTTCAAGCTACAACCCCCCCGTTGGAAGGTGTTCTGACTGTTACAAGCAGTGGCGTAACCACAAGCTCATGAGAGAGAGCTAGGGATAGCGAACTGGCTAAGTAAATGGATTTCTTGCCAATACACGACAACTTTGACGATGTCATAGGTATTTTGTATAGCCATAAAGAGCCAGATCCCGGTCTAAAAGACACCGGGACGACAGATTATTTTGTTTAGGCCTAAAAAACAGCGGCATGACAGGATGGATTCCGGCTAAAAGCATTGCCAGAATGACAGAGTCTAAACCATTGCCGGAATGGCGCGGGAGTGAACTTAGGCTCTGGAACTAGCTTGTTGTAATCGGGGCGTCGTGGTGAGCTTTCAATCGTTGGAACAATACGTCTTTCAAGTTCGCGCGTTGTAATTTTAGCTGGTGCATGTGCTCGTCATCGGTTGGACTACCATCAATTTCTAACTGACGAATATCATAATCGAGGAGGTGATACTGCTTGGATAGTTTTGTGAATGCTTCGTCTTTATAATTCAAATAAACAATGTCTTGCTTATATTCTGGGAAATCGAAAATAAGCGCGTGATTCTCATTTAGCATAGGTAACCCCTGAATGGTGATCTGAAATTTATTATTTTAGAACTTCCTACACTATAGCACTATGAAGTTCAATAAAAAGTGGGGCCAGATCATACTTTCCTCATTTCACCTCAGTGGCATAAGCAGGATCGTTACCTCGTCGGGAATTTACCGTCCATATAAGCTTTTTAGAGGCTCTTATTTCTAACACTGGGGAAGGGATCAACGACCCCCTCTGAGACGTTGATATTGGCGTAGCTGTAATACCTATCTAGGTTATGGCTGCTTGGTCAACACTTGCTCCGACAGTCCAATCAGATCGACAGCCACATAATCAGCCTTTTTTGCTAACGCGAACTGATATTGACCGGGGCGTTGAATAAAGCCCGTTTGCATGCCAGCTTTGGCTGCACCGGCAATGTCCCATGCATGGGCGGCGATGAGCATAGCTTCATCTGCTTCGACCTGCATCTGTTCAAGTGCCCACTGATACACGCGTAAATCAGGCTTGTACACTTGCAGGTGTTGCACGGTTAATGAGTCGTCAAAGTACTGGGTTAAATTGGCATTTTTCAACTGGCTCTCTATGCCAGCATCTGAAGAGTTAGTCAGTGTGACCAGTTTGATGCCTGAAGCTTGTAGTTTTTTAAGGCCCATAATGACATCAAGATGAGGTTGTAAATCGCGAAATGGCGCTTGAATCGCTTGATTCGCTTCGGTCTGAGATAAGGCTATGCCATTTTGTTTAGCGACTAATTGCAGCGCTGCAACGCCGATTTCACCGAAATGATGATATTCACCAATAGCGTTACTCACCAAGGAGTAATGCAGCATGGTAGTGAACCAGCTACTCACCAAATCGTCACGACCATCTAATGCTAGGGTGACAGACTGGGCAACATTGCCTAAATCCAGCAGTGTTTCGTTAACGTCGAAGAAAATAACTTTGGGTAAAACTTGAGGCGTATTAACGGTTTTCTCTGTGGCACTTGCTATTGACGAGAGTGTTGTTAAGCCGACGAGCATAATGGCGGAGTGAGTAAGTTTCATATCGTATTCTCTTATATGTTGTAGAGCCACTCGGGCATAATGTCGAGTGCTAACGCTTCTAATGTGCGGTCAAAGCCTGTGAAAATGGTCAATGACAAAATGATTAAAGATAGCCCCATTACTTTTTTGGCCACCGCGCCACCACTGATCCATTTTCCCAGTGAGTTTTTCATTAACAGGCTGAAACCAATCAGAGGAATGGCGGTACCGATACCAAAAGCCAGCATAATGATGAAAGCTGAGCCCATACTTTGACCTGTCGATGCAAGGGCGATAGCAGCCCCTAACGTTGGGCCAACACAGGGCAGCCACACTAGACCTAGCGATGCGCCAACGGCAAATTGTGTCATTACACCTTCGCCATCGACTTGATGGCTAGGCAGTCGGCTGGTGAGCATTGACAGCTTTAGTATGAGCCAGTCTCCGGCTTTCGGGATTAAAATGACTGCGGCAATGATCAGCAGTAAAGCCGCCGAGAAGTAACGCAATACCTCTGGCGATAGCCCCAAACTAATCAGCGCAAAGGTGAGCACTGTTCCTGCAAACGCAAAGGACAGACTTAGCCCTAACGCTAAGGTAATTATGCCTTTGCGAGAACTGCGCATTGCTGAGCTTGCAACGACGGGGATCATGGGTAATACACAGGGCGATAACAGGCTGAGTATGCCCGCGGCAAACGCCAGTGGTATGGCAAAGGTATCCATATTACATACTCACTGAGTTCAAAGCGGAAAAGATTTTTTGCTCACGGGTTTCAGCCACACTGAACCAAAGTTGCTCGCCATTTTTGTATAGATACAGGCTTGATTGGCGTGGCGCCTTAAAGAACTTTACCCATTGGGGTTGATCATCAAAGTTAACGACAAGCACCTTTATCTCGCTATCGGGGTGGGCTGCAAAATAGTCGCCGATAACCTCTTGTTGTTTCTTACACGTTGGGCACCAAGGGGCAAATACATCGATAAGCACGGTATCGCCTTGAGCTTGAAGTTGATCAAATAGCGCTTTTTCAAATGGGATCTTTTCGAAATTACTGGCGTGAGCCGAAAGGCTTAATATTAACGACGTTGCCAGGGTGACAGTGGCTAGTTTGAGGGAACGAAATAGTGTCATGTGTAACTCTCCTTTGGTGGTTTCGTGCAGCATAAAGGAGATGGCTTTTTCTTATAATAGCTTTAAAATCGAAAGTACTTTCAACGAGAAATTGAAAATCATGATGAAATTTTTTGACGTCAAAATATTCGTGCTGGCATGCGAACTTAAGAATCTTTCTGCTGTCGCCCGTGAATTGTCAATTACTCCTGCCGCTACTAGCGCGGCTGTAAAGCGCTTGGAAGCTGAGCTGAACACTCGGTTATTACAGCGTTCTACACGCAGTTTAACTCTCACCCAGAGCGGTCGAAATTTTTTACCCTACGCACTTAAAGCACTGGAGAACTTAGATATTGGTAAGCAAGCTATCTTAGGGGATAAGCTTAAAGGCAGTATCACCTTGTCAGTGCCTTCTGATCTAGGTAGAAACACATTACTTGGCTGTTTGATGGATTTCCAACTACACCATCCAGATATCAATTTGAAGGTTAAGTTAAGCGATAAATACGCAGACTTTTATTCGCAAACGGTAGATGCGGGGCTACGTTACGGTGAGCCCGAAGATTCCTCCTTAGTGTGTTTACCCATACTGCGTAATGCCGTCCGGGAATTATGCGCTTCACCTGATTATTTAGCCCGCTATGGCACGCCGAAAACGCCGGAAGACTTGGTAAAACATAACTGTTTACACTTTTACAGTGACGACATGTTAAGCAGTCATTGGCGATTTTTTAAAGATGCGAGCACTGTTTCCGTGAAAGTAAGTGGTAATCATTTATCAGACGATGGCGATTATCTTCGTTTATTGGCTGTTAAGGGAGTGGGTATCGTCTATAAAACCTGCTTAGATGTGCGTGAGGATATTGCCGCAGGACGTTTAGTATCGCTACTGCCTGACTACCGCAAAGAAAAGTCGCCGTTAAATATGGTCGTGGCGCATCGAAAAAGTTTTGACAGCAACTTAGTCGCACTGAGAGAGTTCTTAGTTGAAGCCTTGAAGCCTTGAAGCCTTGAAGCCTTGAAGCGAATTCTAGGAGGTTAGAACAGGCTCAAGCGTTGACGGAATGACGGTTAGATAATGTTCTCAAGAAGATGGATAGCCATCTGAAATCAATGCAAGTTGAGATAATTCGGAGTCTTATAGGGGATGGTCTAGAACGAAAAGATATGCCTGTCCCAACTTGTATTATGCCTATGCGAAACAAGCAATATGTTGGCCTGCTGTACACTTTTACCCTTTACGTTTCTTTGCAAATTTTCGAGATTTTTTCGATGTTAACTTTGTTAGAGTTGGTCTCTTTGAGAGCGGGGAAGAGTGAATGAATTATAAAACTAGGAGTGATGGTGATGTACTTAAAACCCATTTCAAAGGGGGATTATTTACTTCACTATTAATGACCGGGTTATTCGTTGTTGCTGCACAAGGTGTTTCTGGTATAGCGGTTGCGGCTGAGGAAAGTACACATCAGTCGAAGCACTGGATCACCGAAGCGCCAAGTGACAGCGTTAAAGATCAACGTATCGAGAAGTACTTACGTGGCTTCGATCAACCTATGTGGGAAGTTGGTGAGCGATACGGCAGCATAGTACAAGCGATAAAAGATCAGAATTTTGATTTAGCGGCTTATCATTGGGATAAAATCAAGGTAACCATAGAGAACGGCTTGATGAAACGCCCTGCTAGACGTCAAAATGCCGAGGCTATTCTACTTAATAATACCTGGGCAGAAGTCAAAAATGACTTCACCAGTAAAGACCTCACTAAAGCCAAGCAAGGCTTAGTTAAGGCCAAGGCTGCCTGCATGGCTTGCCATGCTGCAGAAAATGTTACCTTTATAAATAACCAACCTCTGTTTACAAGGCTGTAGAGTTATAAAAAGTAGGATCATAGTAAATATATCCCTAAATATTCAAGATGAAAGCTAAAGTTACAATCTATCCCCGTTGGAAGGTGAATATGGTGTAGCCATGATCTCATGAGCGAGAGCTAGGGATAGCGAACTGGCTAAGTAAATAGATTTACTTGCCGAAGAGCGTTGGAATAAATTACGTGAGGCAAACATGGATGTTATTGAAGAGACAGTCACGCTAATGTTTATGTGCGACCATAACACAGCAGAGGGACTCCAAGATGACTTACAACCGCTTTTAGCGGCTATGAGTCTCATCAAATAGCAGTTTGATTAGTTAACTAACTAACTAAGGTAAGAAAATACCTTAGTTAGAGGGATATTGTTCGTTATGAAACAGCTTTGGATGACAGTGGTGTTGGGAAGAAGTCATTCAATTTAGTAACTTGATTGGCATCACTATCTTTGAGTATTTGATATCCAATCATGATATCAAGTATCCCCATTCCAAAGGGAGCATAGATTCTGGGAACAGAAAAATCAGCTGTAAACTCTCCATTCATTAATTGCACAATATCACCAGCCATAAATTGGCGATCCCCAGAGTGGAGCTCAGCAAGGTGAAGTGATGTATTCGCTTTTACTGCGTGATCCACATTATCAGCGATATTTTGACTTTTAAGAATAATTTCTGCTGAAATATCACGCAGAGACATATGTAAAATGGTTGGGTTATGGGCAAGTAGATCCATTTTTTCTACATGAGGTGTGATTGCTGAGGTCGTAAATAACACCATGTCAGCTTGTTTAATGCTTTCTATGTCATTACTTATTTGGGATTGAATGTCTGGAAACTGTGCACAAAACTGTTCAGCTCTTTTGGGATTCAGGTCAATAACGATCAGCTCAGAGATGTCCCAACCAAGTCGCTTGAAAAGGTTCACTGTTGTTTGCGCGATTAGGCCACTACCAATAATTGCCAGACGTTCTATTTTTCCTGGAGTCTTGTGTAGATATTTAGCCCCTAATACCGCAGATGCTGCAGTTCGACTGGCTGATATTTGTGAACCCTCAAGGCAAGCCATGGGGTATCCTGTTTGGCGATCATTCAAAACGATTACAGCAGAAGCCCTATCCAACCCATTATTTAAGTTTTCAGGGAAGCTAGCAATCCACTTTATACCGGAAACTGGGCTACCTGATTCTATTGAGGCGGGTAATGCGATGATTCGATTTTGGGGTTGACTGGGATAACGTAAAAAATAGCTATCAGGGCAAACAGTTTGTTCTTTTGCAAACAACTGATAGCTTTCAGCGACGAGGTCAATAATAGTGCTACTGTTTCCGCTTATCCACTTTTCAATAACAGTCGAGCCAATAACGCTAAATGGTGGCATATTCACAATACATTCCTTTGTTGAGTTGGTTAGGATAAATTTTTTTCATTGATCTTTATTAACGAAAGTGTTCATTCACCCATGACGGATTATAGATAGTGCTGAGGTAGCGTTCGCCAAAGTCTGGCGAGATGGCAACAACGGAACTATTAGCCGGGATTGCTGATTTATATACTTCTACCCCGGCTAAGACCGTTCCTGTTGAACCACCAAATAATAAGCCTGATTTTGCCATCCTGTGACACATTTCAATGGTGCTTTTCTCGCTGATCCGAATAATCTCATCAAATGAAGAGTGTTGACTTATAGGAGGGACTTTACTTGACCCTAATCCTGGTATCTTACGTTTTCCAGCTACGCCGCCGAAAGTGATAGAACCTTGTGAGTCAACAGCGATCAACTTTGTCTTTGGCATGTGTTTTTTGAAATATTGACTGACCCCTCCCAAAGTTCCAGTAGTTCCAGCACCAATAAATAGATAATCTAAATCTGGAAACTCTTGTGAGATACTTTTTGCTGTTGTTAAATAATGGGCTTCTATATTATCAATGTTTTCATATTGGTTGAGCCAGATTAAATTATCATTCTTACTACACATCTCTTTTATTAAATCGATCCGAGAGTTTAAAAAACCGCCATTACTGTCCTTGTTTGTGACCTTAATCATTTCTGTACCGTAGGATCGCATCAAGTTTTCAGAGGCTGGGAGTACATTGGGGTCAACAACACAAATAAAAGGATAACCTCGAGAAGCACAAATAATACTGAGTGCCACACCTAAATTTCCAGAAGAACTTTCAATTATCGCGGTGTTAGCATTTATTTTATTTTGTAACTCAAGTTTGTTTATCATTTTCAATGCGGGTTTCATTTTTATTGAACCGCCGATATTGAACCCTTCTAGTTTCAAAAAAAGTTTTGAATTATCCAAAATGCTATGATTTTCAAGGAAAATATCATCAAATACCAAGTCTAATTCAGATTTGTGAATCATGAGGAATGTCCTTTTAAGTCATTGACTTCAAAAGAAGATAGAATAGGCATGTTAATGTTAAAATAATGTCTAGTTGATTTCTTTTCAAGCAAGATACCCTGAGATGATTTTTGTAATATTTCTGATTTGTTTAATTCTTTACCAGTATTCCAACAAGAAACGTGGATTTCTGGGTTGTTATAGTCAACAAGAAAACATGGAATACGACTAAAATTTAATACTTTAGCCGCTGCAAATCGATGATGACCGTCTAATATAACATTAGAATTTATCTCAACTAAAATCGGATGTGACCATTTCTGTTGATGTTGAATCTTATGTACTAAAGATTCAACATGCTTTTCACAAAACTCTTCAGAAGGTTTTAAATCTGATAATTTTACCAGCTTTATAAATACCTGGTTTATAGATTCATTAATGTTCATATAAGAAAACTCCATTTGTCTTTAAATTAACATTGATAATTTTAGTGTCTGAGAGTAAGTACTAATAAACACTGATTTATAAATCTTTAGTGCTACACTAGATATTTATTATGAAATTCATAACTGCAATATCAGCATCTACATAGGCTTTAGATACACCACCACATGTCGGAATGTAATGATTGTAATAAGTGGTTCCTTCTACATTAGGACCCAGTATCCAAATATTACTTATTGCCTCACCATTTTCGGAAATGACTTGGTGTAATTGATTTATGTTGATACTGTCCGAACCTAAATTATTGTTTTGTTTTGAAATTAAACCTCTATTTTTTAAAGATATTAAAACTGAAGAGTTGCTGTTTCCGATTCCACTACTATCGAGATAAGCCGGAATGATGATGTCCATTTTTCTGGTAGTGCCGTCTTTACAATTTAGTTGATATGAGTTCTCTTCCTGATTGTATTCAGTACCGTGAACTGTAGTCACTTCAACTATTCCAGCGTCCATCAATGCGATTAAATCTTCATGGCGTTCTCTCTGAGGGCCTCCAACTGCTCTATTTACAATCCCTGAGTACTTAGAGTAAAGCAGCGAGTGAGAGTTAGGTGTAAGTTTATTAAAGTCAGATATTGCTCTGATAGTATCTCGCAGATCACGCCATACTTCTAAAGAGGCTTTTACTGGATTAGATGAAATTCCTTCTAAACTTGAAGATAAATCCTCTATTATAAATTCTTTAAACCAGGCTTGATAATCAATAGGGGTAACAAATTCTGGTAAGGTGTCTTGTACATACAGGCATGGATCAAAACAGCCTAAATCATTTTCTATAGGGATTAATATATCTAGAAATGAAGAGGTACTGATATTGGCGTGTTGTCGAAGGCTTTGCTCAACAGTCTTTCTTAGCTGCAAGTCCATCAAGGTTAAAACATAAACGGCTCGCATTTCTAGTAAGAGAATAGGGATGAAGTCTCTTTCAAAATCAACACTTTGCTCTCCATTAGCTGTGAGTTGTTCCAATCTTTTAGCTGTGAGTAAAATAGCTTGATGCCGTTTGTCGGTTACGGCTATTTCAGGTCTAACGCGAAAAGGCATTCCAGAGCGTGAATATAAGCAAATTTTGGGCTCTTTTCCTGAAGGGGTATATTGTGGGATCTTTCCTTTTTCAGTTCGCGTTATCTTGCCACCTCTACCTAAGGTTAAGCAGGATAATACATCCATAGCTGCGAGTCCTAAGCCTTCAATTCCAACCAAATCTGTTTGGTTGATATGGGAAAATGCGGCTGGCATAGGGTATAAGGTTGTACTTGTTTTAGTTTTCGCAATATCTTTGCTTTGTCCTGTATGGCCTAGGGTTAGGAACAAAGAGTGGCAATTAATCTGGTGCTCGTTGCTATGAACACTATAGCTTAATCGGCTATCGGCTAGCTGATGAGGAGTGATTCCATTCACGGTATCTGCATATCGTTGAATACTTACATTAGCCGGACAATGAGCAATTAGGGTTTTGTATGTGAAAGATAAATACTCTCCGACTAAACGCCTTGGCAGATAGTCTGTACTTGAAATATTCCTTCCTAATTGATTTGTGACATGATTATTCATATCAATTTGTATATTTAGATCTTGGCACCACTCATAGAATGTCGGGCCGGAGATATTTTCATTGCAAGTCTGGTGGCTACCAAATGTATTTTCCTGAGGAAACATAGATAGCTGTCCAGCAACGGTATTTAACAGTAGGTAATCGGGCTGCTCAGTACTGTGTACACCGACACCTGGTTCATTTGGTTCAAATATAGCAATAGAAATATTAATGTTTGGTGATGATTTTGCGTGACAAAGTATTCTGTGTAATACAGATAACCCTCGAGGACCTAGTCCTATGATACATGTAGAATAATACTGCATTACAAATTCCATCCTTGAAATTTAAATGTTAAAGATTAATAACCATTTCAGTTATTATCCAAATTGAAACTAGCGCTAGACAAGTTGCAAAAAAAATAGCTTGGAACTTTTCACTTCTACCGGAATTCATTCTTCTTAAAATATGGGAACCGAATGCGACCCAGAGCATGTGTGAAGATACGTTTAAAATACATAACCATAAAGATAATGTGAGTATGTTTGATGAGGATTGTTCTGATGATGAGAATAGAGAGAACATTAGTATCAACATGATTAACCCTTTTGGGTTAAGTAATTGAATTATCACACCATTTAAGAATGTAAAGTTAGCATTGGAAGCACTTTCTGAATTGTTATTTTGTTTTACCTTAGGCGAAATAAATCGGTACGATAAATAGAGTAAATATATTGCGCCTAATATTTGAACTGCATTGAAAAGGGTGTTGTTACTTTGAATTACGGCCCCAAAGCCAAAACCAATGAGTAGAGAGTAAAAAACAAAAACAATATCGATTCCTGCTATTAAAGGTAAAGATCGTCGAAATCCCATTGATGCACCCGAAGCCGCAAATACAACATTTGCAGGTCCAGGACTTATGACTAAAGGGAACATGACCGTAAACCATGCTATGAATAATTCAATGTTTGACATTTTCACTCCTTGAAATATGTAACTTATTTGTTTGGTAGTAGACTAACTATTTATTGTTTCAATTTTATTTATATTTGTTTCGTTAATTGTCCTGACTTGTTAAGTAATTATTAATGACGGACAAAGTACAATACTTAAGTGTTTTGATCAATTGAATATTAGGGTGTTAAAATGTAATTCTTTATTTTTTGATGAATTAAATTCATCTCTCTCATGCAAGTTTTTAATTGCATATGAAGGTTGTAGTTCTTTAGTTGCAAGTAAGAGGTGTTTAATTAGTAATTAAGTTTATATCGTTAACCACGACTTATTTTTAATCTTGAGTGGGTTAATCTCATTGCTGGAGTATATAGAATAAGTGCAATAGATTTAAGAATAAGTCCTTCATTATCTAATACTTCATCAGAGGCATAACCCCAGAACTTCTTACGCATACGCTCGGCCTAGACCCTACGTCTATGTGGGGCTTATGTTACTTTGGTTTATAAAGTGCAGGCTCCTGTTTAATTAACTCACTATCAGAGAGGCAAGTGCTGGAAAATTTCCCCGCTTATTCATCGAATAAGCGGGGAATTTCAGTTAGGGCTATTATTTTCGCTCGCTATTAAGGTGAAGGTTAGTGATTAGCACTTGCCAGGTTGGTGTCTAACTTATCATTGCGACTTTCACGCTGGTTGGCTTTAGCGATAAAGAACACACCAATAATTGGCACTATAATGGCCGCGTAAGGGATCATGCCCGCACCTAAGTGGCTATCGAGTACCATTCCTCCTAGGAAACCACCAAATGCATTGGCTAAGTTAAATGCCGATATATTGGCAGTTGCCGCTAGTTCTTGACCTTCACCACCATGGTTCATCACCCGAAGCTGCATCGCGGGGACGTTTGCAAATGACGCGATACCGAATACAAAGAGGGCAACAATAAGTAGAATCGGATTATCAATTACCAGACCGACAATAATCAATGAGACAATCATTGCAATAGCCCAGAACATAGAGGCTTTTCTTAGATCCTTGTCTGACGAGCGTCCACCAAGCGTGTTACCAATGATGAGACCAAGCCCGACAATAACTAAAATCCAAGTGACGGCATCTTCGCTATAGCCTGTAATATGGGTTGCTATTGGTGCTATGTATCCATATAACGCCATGAAACCTGACCAGGCTAATGCAGTGATTGCTAGGCTGATAAGCAGCATTGGGTTTTTGAATGCCTTTAGCTGAGCCTTAATATTTTTTGCTTCCCCATGCCCAGTCGACTTGATAGATATTAAAATTGAAATCATAGCGATGGCACCAAAAGCGGCCACAATAAAGAAGGTGTTGTGCCAGCCAAACTTTAAGCTAATCCAAGTGCCAGCGGGAACCCCAAGTACATTGGCAAGTGTTAAACCTGCAAACATTTGACCAACGGCGCGACCCGCCATTTTCTCCGACACTAGGTTTGTCGCTACAACAGCTCCAATCCCATAAAAAGGTCCTTGAACTAATCCGGCAATAACGCGACTTAAGAGTAGTAAGTTGTAAGTCGGTGCTAATGCGGACATTATATTGCCGACAATGAATAAAGCCATGAGCCCAATGAGCACCCATTTTTTATTAAAGCGGGCTAGATAGATGGTTAAGATAGGGCCACCAATCACAATGGCTAGCGCGTATGCGCTAATTAAGTATCCTGCTTGGCCTTCTGTAATCGATAGTGATGTGGCTATTTGCGGAAGAATACCCGCAATAACAAATTCAGCGGTGCCAATAGCGAAGGCTGCGAGTGTGAGTATCCATACCTGAAACGGCATCTTTGCTTTGTTCATGATTAATCACCTTGGTTACGTTAAGATTTGCTCGGCATGGCTTGGCACACCTGGTAGGTTGATGTGCTAATTGACGAGTGCGCCGCCATCGACATCGATGATCGAACCCGTCATATAGGGGTTGGATATTGCCATGACATAAGCCATCGCAATATCTTCAGCCGACCCCGCGATACCTGCGGGTAAATTGCGTTTAGCATTTTCGTACATGGCGTTACGTGAGCTAGCATCCATATTTTTGTATGCTGAGGTCATGGTTAAGCCTGGACTAATCGCATTGACTCTAATCGGCGCAAGCTCTTTAGCTAGCACTTTTGTCACGGCCTCTAGCGCGGCATTGATAGCGGTTTTTACGTAAGTATTAGCAACGACTTTACGCGACAGCATGCCAGTGGTCAGGGTGATTGTTCCTTTGGGAGTCATGTATCTTGCCGCATGTTTAGTCACATTGATGGCCCCCCAAAACTTAATATCAAAGGCGTGTTTTGCTTCTTCAATGGTGACATCCGCTACTTTTCCAGCAGGAGCATATGAACCTGCTGTAACGACTAAGTGTTCAAAAGGGCCTATGGACTCAAAGTACTGATGTACAGCAGTCTCGTCACTGATGTCTAACCCCGTCATGCGGCTGGCAACATGGACAATGGTATTGTCATTATTGACGTGTTTTGCCACTGCTTCACCGATACCTGATGTACCACCAATGATCACGTAAGTTGTCTTTTTCTGATTTAGGTTCTGGTTCATAATTGGTTCCTTGCTGTTGTTCTTGATAACAGTTGCTATTATATTTATTCGGTAAGGTTTGATAATTGGTCTAAATACGAAGTTATTATTCGTATAAGCTGAATAATAGGAGAGGGCGTGGATAAGTTTTCTGATATGGAAATGTTTGTCAGCATTGTGAAGCATCAAGGGTTAGCCGCTGCTGGGCGCGATATCGGCCTTTCCCCTGCCACAATGACGGCAAGGTTGCAGGCACTTGAACAAAGGTATGCGGTGAAGTTGCTTAATCGCAGTACCAGACACATATCGCTGACAGATTCTGGAGCGCTTTATCATAAAGCCTGTATTGAGATTTTAGATAACGTCAATGAAACAGAAGACCTGATTCAAAATGGTGTTAAAGAGGTGAAAGGCTCACTAAAAATCGCGGCGCCAAAGGATGTCGGTAAACAATATATTCTTCCAATAGTGTCTGAGTTTTGTAAGCTATATCCTGATGTTGTGCCTTATTTATATTTGAACGACAATGTCTCTAACATTGCCGAGTCGGGTATGGATATTGTTATTCGTTATGGTGAGCTTGCTGATAGTAACTTGATCTCGCGGCGATTGTCGGCTAGCAGACGGGTGTTATGCGCCTCACCTGCATATTTGAAGCAATATGGCACACCATTAACACCACAGGATTTAGTGCATCATCATTGCCTAGCAATGCTTCGTAGTAACGAGGAGTTAAAGACCTGGCACTTTCAAGATCAAGATCAAGATCAAGATCAAGATCAAGATAAAAGAAATGCAATCACGGTTGTCCCTAAGCGTTTTTCTGATGATGGAGAAGTCATTCGATGCTGGGCTTTAGAAGGGGCTGGCATTGCGCTTAAATCCGTTTTAGACATTCAAGATGATATTGATAATCTACGACTTGTTACAGTGCTCAATGGTTATATGAAAAATTTCAATGCATCGACCTCAGTATCGAGTGCCGACTTAAACGTGGTGTACATTAGTAAACAGTATCAACCGAAACGAATTCGATTATTCTTAGATTTTATGATCGATAAGTTCCGCTATTCGTCAAATTATTAGGATTTAATATCACTCGATATTATATTCATTATTGAGCTAGCAGAGGCAATCAAATAATAGGAACGACTAGATTACTCTGGATCATAGTCAAGTAGTGTTACTAATCACCTCTGTGTATCCTCAATACTCATTTCTTTACGCGCTGCCTAAAGTTACAACTCGTCCCCGTTGGAAGTAGCCATATTTACCTCCGTGTTTTCCGTGTAGCGTAGCGCTCTGTGGTGAAAATGCTCTTGGCCTTCGTTAAAAAAAAAGCGATTTACCACGGAGTACACAGAGGTCACGGAGAAGGAAAGCTGCAAGAGTTTTTACTTCGAATAAAGGAGTCGTTAACAATACAAAAGTGTGGCTGAACTGCCTTTTTTTGTGTTTAGCCAATCTAGTTTAGTCGGTGCTTAACTAGCTGTTATCTAAAATGTTGTCTATTAAGTCATCTAAAATAAAAGCTGAATAATTGTAGAGAAAATGATTAGTAGAAACTGCTAGACAGATTGTATACAGAACGCTATCTTGTCTGTCGAAAAGATAAACAAAAAACAAGGATGATTTCCTAAGCGGCACCGCTTAATACCCATAATAGGTACTAGCAAGCAGCTCAGGCGGAACCCGTATCAGGATGATATACCACTCTTTGCTTCGCTTTATGAACATTTAGCAGCCAGAGCCCAAAGAGCCCGTTACTTGTATCAAGTTGCTAGCGTAATAAATAGTTAACAATCAATTGTTTAAAAACATTAATCCATACAAAATTCTCATTTGTTTGGATTCTACATTTCTAAACCGATGCACAATGGAGGGCACTGAGAACCAAGGAGTAAGGAAGCATTTAGATATTTTGGATACTGTAATCTTTACTTACGTGTTTTCTATGGAAGCGTAGCGCTTTGTGGAAGTAATTGAGAGTGCAACTAGGGAAGCTTCTACTCAAGATGTTTTGTCGTTAACAAAACAAAATATGCGACTGTCCAGTCCCCCCCAGATAAAAACTATATTTTTCAGCTGAATATCTAATTGGATGAAGAAGGGAGTATAAAATGCGAGCTTCCTTGGTATCGAAAGCTAAAGTGGGTTATTTTATTTTTTGTAGTTCATAAATGTAAAACACAAACTTGAGGGAAAAATCAACGAAATATGACATAGGTAGCAGAATTCTCAAGCGCGTAGATCTCCAAGTAATAGTGCTCATTTTAAATATAATGAAGCATCAACGGATAAAATTAAAAAAGAGAACAAAATGAATAAATGGAATATTTTCGTATTCACCTGGTTGACACTTTTTTGCCTTCAAGGACCTGCATTTGCAACTGGATTGGATGCAACATCTTCAAACACAAGTATAAAGTCTGATTCGGCTCAAACGTTTCTAAAACGTAAAATCGCAATAGCAAGATTTTCAAATGAAACTCAGGCAGCAAACAGCTTTCTAGTAGACAGTTCTAACAATAGAATTGGTAAACAAGCGGCTGATATCCTTAGTGCTCGCCTAGCCGACACCAATAAGTTTATTATGTTTGAACGTCTTGACAGTGATGAAGTTAATTCAGAAAACATATTAAAAGGCATAAATGATAGTGGCGTTTCTGTTGATTACTTAATCGTTGGTTCTGTGAGCGAATTTGGCCGTTCAGCTGAGAGTACTACAGGTTTATTCTCTCAGTCAAAAATACAGAAAGCTTATACAAAGGTTAACGTCCGCTTAGTGGATGTAACAACAGGAAGGATAATAAGCTCTGTTGAAGGGGCTGGTGAAGCAACCACTGAAACAAAGAAAACACTTGGAGCTGGAACATCTGCTGCATTTGATCAAAGCCTAACTGATAAAGCGTTATCACAAGCGATATCTCAAATGATCAGCAATCTAGTCGAAAACATGACGGCCAAGCCTTGGAAATCATATTTTCTATCAAATGAGGATGGCACTTTCATCATTTCTGGAGGAGAAGCACAGGGTCTTTCTGAAGGTATGGAGTTAGTTGTTTATCAGAATGGGAAGCAAGTGAAAAACCCACAAACAGGTGGCCGTATCACTTTACCGGGGAAGAAAATCGGTAAGATCCAAGTGTTATCTACATATGGAAATGATGAGTTTGAGCAAATATCTTTCGTAGATGTAGTTGAAGGGTCGATTAGCGATGACCTGTCAAAATATTACCTTTCTGACAAATAAAATGAGACTTTCATGAGAACAATAATATTTTTATTTTTAAGTGTATTTTTAATTGCATGCGGATCAAATGTACAGCGAAATGAAACGGGTTTAGAACATGAACAAAAAGTCGTCATAATTGCCGACGTGTTAGTTGGAAATTCAATTTCTGTTGCTGCAATCAATAACCATATAATTAATGGTCAAGATTTAACTCCCTATGCAACAGGTATTGCTGGTGCTGCTGATGCAGCAGATGAAAATCGTCAAATTCTAGTAATAAAATTGGATAAAGGGTCACACAGACTATCCATCAAGAGCCCTACAGGTACAGTTCTTTACACTAAAGACATTTACCTTGCTGATGGTCAAGTAAGAACAATACGACTCTAAAAGGAAAAGTAACTAATGCTAATTAAAACAAGATACCTTTTTATACTTGCCACGACATTTCTGTTTGCAGGCTGTGCTTCGATAACTGAGAGTGGATATTACTGGGGGAACTACTCCGAGACCTACTATGAATATATTAAAGCGCCTTCAGAACAAAGTGTCACAAATCACCTCAATGAGTTAAACAGAATTGTTGATACATCAAAGCAAAAAGGTTTGAAAGTTCCTCCAGGGATTTATGCTGAAATTGGATACATTACAGCAAAACGTGGTGATAGCGATGACAGTATTGCTTATTACCGCCAAGAAGCTGAATTGTACCCAGAGTCCAAAGGCTTTATTGAACGCTTAATATCAGATCAGAAATAGGGATAAACATGCGCTTACTCATTTCAATTACTATTGTTTTACTTATGTCGGGCTGTGCAGCTAAGACAACAACTAAAGAAGCTGCCTTTCCTGACATGTATTCAGACGTTAATCGTCAAGTTATGCTCATTGTTCCCGTTATCAATGAAACAACAGCTGCTGAAGCTCCCGACTTCCTAAACGCGACGGTTGCCCAGCCTTTAGCTGATAAAGGCTACTATGTACTCCCTGTACCTATTGTGAGCAATATTTTCAAAGAGGCAGGGATTATTGATGGCACGCAACTAAAAGGGATCCCATTTTCAACCTACAAAGATAAATTTGGTGCAGAATCAGTACTCTTTATCAAGTTAACATCCTGGGAAACTAATTATATGGTCATTTCAGGCAATGTTACTGTAGGGATGGAGTACATTTTAGTTTCAGCAGAAACGAACAGTGTATTATGGTCATATAAAAATACATTCGTGCTAGATACTTCTGGTTCTTCTGGAAATTTACTTGCAGATTTAATCGTAACAGCGATATCAACTGCAGCAACTGATTATGTTCCAGTAGCAAGACGTGTACATTCTAACGCTGTAATGACATTACCAGTTGGCAAGTATCACCCCAAATACCTACAAGATGGGAAAGTAAAAAATGTTATTCCTGAACTAGCGAGTGCTCCAGTAGAAAAGTTCTAGAACCTTAAAAAGACGGGATATACCTTTTGGCTTTTCTAAATAGAGCCACAAGCTACAATAATCCCGCTGGAAGTTGCTGAAGGGCGTTGGAATAAATGATGTGAGTCAGACACGGATGTCTGATTAGCTTTCGGGGTGCAGGATGTACCATCGGAAGCGGTAGTCATTTACCCATAAGAACAGAGGAAGACAACTTCGCCGGCGTCATAGGTACTTTGGTTTACGAAGAATCAAGGGCGAAGGTTGCGACAGTAACCTCTCTGAGCGAGAGGTATGGATACCGAACTGGCTGTTAAACATGGATGTTATTGATAGGACGAGTAATCCTCCTTGCTCTACTTTTCATTGCGAGAAGGGTGGAACCCTGCGATATACATCCAAACGAAGTTTGGAAAGCTAGATCCCGGCCTAAAAGCATCGCCGGGATGACAGGGGATAGCTGATGATTCAGGAATCCCCACTAATAAGAGTAAACATGATTACTCTGGATCATCATCCAACACTGGTGCTAACCACCTATCAGTCTCAGCCAAACTCATCCCCTTACGCGCAGCTGATCTCTACCTATATTAGTCACGCCAAAGTAGCGTTACTGATGGTGGGTATGGGTGGGCAAAGTACCAACCTGATACCTCGCTGTTGGGAGCATGGTGTAGCTTTTATATCGCACTATATTTCGTGATTCTCTGCATTAAAAGCAATCGTAAAAATCTCAATTAGCAGCTGTAAATCTCCGTTATAGCCTGCAATGTTTGCCTGTACCCATTCCTCTTTATCGATATTTGGCCATACTAATTCCTGTCCTAATACAAATGCTAACTCTTCAAAAAATAAACGCAGGGTTCTGCCGTTACCTTCCCTAAAAGGGTGAATAATATTAAGTTCACAATAAATGTCGGCAAAAGCAGCAATCAATATTGTTAAGTCAGATATCTCACTAAGATGTGGGATTAAGGAAAATTCCTTTGAGGATTGCTGGACTATGCGGCTAGCAGCGCAAAATCGAGTTCAGCCTTTCGATACATCAATGCTTCTTATTTCACCAGCCCAATTATACATATCTTGAAAAAGGTGGTGGTGAATCGTTTGCAAATGATTAAGAGTAAAGTGAGATAAGGATGGGTCAGTTGCTTGATAGGCGAGCAGTCGTTGGGCGTAGAAGTCGGTTTCTGCTTCACTTAGAGTATTGGGATCGTGTATATCGAAAAGGTTGATTAGAGTGTCGCTGTCTGGGTAACAATATGGATCCGACTCTGTACCGTACTTATCGCGCATATTGTGCTTTTAATTGGGAGATAGTTTTACTTGTACTGTTTGCTTTAATGCTAAGCCCTTCATAACTTAAACTCGTTTTCATATTTTGTAGGCTTGGTTTAAATGTACGTTCAGCATTGGATGTAACATTGCTTTTTTTCATCATCATTCTCTAATCAATTTAACCAGCAAATTAAGTTTACACTATTTTAGTTACTTTGAAATACAAGAATGAATAGGGTATATATGGCTGGTTTTGAATATCAGGGGATTAATCAGGGTCAGAGTAAGAGTTCACAGTGCTCTAGTAAATGAAGGTTAAAGCTACAACTATTCCCCGTTGGAAGTTGCTGAAATACGTAATTGAAAATGCCGTATAGCCATCATGGATGATGGATAAGGCTCGGAGCTACAGGGATGTAGCATCTGAGTTGTTAGGCGATTTATATTGGAGTATGAGGCCCGTACTCAATGCATGTAACTTCGCCGGGCGTCATGGTGGATGCAAGGAGGATAGGACGAGCAGTCCTCCTTGCCCTACTTTTCATTGCGAGAAGGGTGGAATCCTGCGATATACATCCAAACGAAGTTTGGAAAGCTAGATCCCGGCCTAAAAGCATCGCCGGGATGACAGGGGATAGCTGATGATTCAGGAACCCCTACTAAAAAGAGTAACCTTATGATTACTCAGGATCATAATCTAACACTGGTGCTAACCACCGCTCTGTATCCTCAATACTCATTCCTTTACGTGCCGCATAATCCTCGACTTGATCTCGACCGATATTGGTCACGCCAAAGTAGCGCGACTTAGGATGGGCGAAGTACCAGCCAGAAACTGCAGCGGTTGGGAACATGGCGTAGCTCTCGGTGATATTAAGGCCGATAGTCTCATCGGGCTTTAACAGATCCCAAAGCAGACCTTTCTCTGTGTGATCGGGGCAAGCTGGGTAACCAGGGGCTGGACGTATGCCTTTATACTTCTCACGAATCAGTGCTTCGTTATCCAACACTTCATCGCTGGCATAACCCCAAAACTCCTTACGTACACGTTCATGCATACGCTCGGCGAAGGCTTCGGCCAATCGGTCTGCTAAGCATTTGAGCATAATGGCACTGTAGTCATCGTGGTCTGCTTCGAAGCGCGCAACATGCTCGTCGATACCGTGACCCGCAGTGACTGCGAAGCCGCCCATGTAGTCGGCGACGCCTGAGTTTTTTGGTGCGACAAAGTCGGCCAGACAGAAGTTGTCGTTGCCCACACGCTCTATCTGCATGCGCAGATGGTGCAGGGTCATTATTGGTTTCTCGCGAGACTCGTCCGTCCCATCACAAGAGTACAGCTCAATATCGTCATGATTGACAGTATTAGCAGGGAACAGGCCGATAACGCCCTTGGCGGTGAGCCATTTCTCATCGATGATCTTCTTAAGCATGGCCTTGCCATCGGCGAACAGCTTAGTGGCTTCTTCGCCAACGACCTTATCGGTTAAGATTTTAGGGAAGTGTCCGTGTAACTCCCAGCTGCGGAAAAACGGCGTCCAGTCGATACGCTCGACCAGATCTTCTAATGGGTAGTCATCGAATACCTGACGGCCCAGCTGATTGGGGATAAACGGGGTGTAGTTGTCCCAGTCATACTTGCAGCGATTATCACGGGCCGCTTTGATAGTCGTGATGATCTTGCGCTTGGTCTGTGACAGGCGTTTCTCGCGCATCACATCGTACTCCTGATAGGCGGCGTCTATGGTGGCCTGACGAGTCTCGTTATTAATCAGCTTGGACACCATAGGCACGGCGCGTGAGGCGTCGGCGATATAGATGGCCCCTGTCGGTGAGTGTGGGGCAATTTTTACCGCGGTGTGAATTTTCGAGCAGGTCGCGCCGCCGATTATCGTTGGAATGGTTAAGCCCGCCTTATGGAAGCTCTTAACGTTATGCACCATCTCATCCAGACTCGGGGTGATAAGCCCTGACATGCCTATGATGTCGACGTTCTCGGCTATGGCCACGTCGATGATCTTCTCCACCGGCACCATGACTCCGAGGTCGATAACATCATAGCCGTTACAGGCCAGTACCACGCCGACAATATTTTTGCCGATATCGTGCACGTCACCCTTAACGGTGACCATTAAGATCTTGCCGTTTGACTGACCCGGCGTCTTCTCTTCTTCGATATAGGGGTTGAGGTAAGCCACGGCTTTTTTCATTACCCGGGCAGATTTTACCACCTGAGGTAGGAACATCTTGCCTGAGCCGAACAGGTCACCGACGACATTCATGCCGTCCATCAGAGCGCCTTCGATCACATCAAGCGGACGGCTCGACGCTGCTCGCGCCTCTTCCGTGTCTTCGTCGATATAATCTGTGATGCCTTTAACCAGAGCGTGGGCCAGACGTTTATTGACCTCCCAGCTGCGCCATTCGAGATCTTCTTTTTTGGCGGTTTGACTGCCGTCGCCGCGAAACTTCTCCGCTA
This sequence comes from Shewanella sp. YLB-07, assembly GCF_009377275.1. Taxonomy (NCBI): domain Bacteria; kingdom Pseudomonadati; phylum Pseudomonadota; class Gammaproteobacteria; order Alteromonadales; family Shewanellaceae; genus Shewanella; species Shewanella sp. YLB-07. Next base: position 234,625 of record NZ_VOQB01000004.1, read on the forward strand.
CTTCCAATAACAGTTCTGTGTTATTGGTGGCATCGCCATTCTTATCGACTGCGGTGCAAGCAAAGTTCCCGACTATGGCCTCGACCCTTTCCTTAAGCTCTGGGTCGATATCGTCATAGATGGCTAATTGACCAGCGTTGACGATACCCATGTCCATGCCGGCCTGAATCGCGTGATAGAGGAACACGGCATGAATCGCCTCTCGGACCGGATTGTTACCACGGAAGGAGAAGGAGACGTTAGATACACCGCCGGAAATCATCGCGTGGGGCAAGGTGCGCTTTATCTCGGCGGTGGCTTCGATAAAGTCGACGGCATAGTTATCATGCTCTTCGATACCCGTGGCGATGGCGAAAATGTTGGGATCGAAGATGATATCTTCCGGCGGGAAGCCCACCTTATCTACCAATACCCGGTAGGCGCGGGTACAGATCTCTATTTTGCGCGCCTTAGTATCGGCCTGGCCCTGTTCGTCGAAGGCCATGATGATGGCCGCAGCGCCGTAGCGTTTAACTAAGGTGGCCTGCTGGATAAACTTCTCTTCTCCCTCTTTTAGCGAGATGGAGTTAACGATACCTTTACCCTGGATACACTTAAGTCCGGCCTCGATCACTTCCCATTTGGAGGAGTCGATCATAATCGGCACACGTGAGATATCAGGCTCGGAGGCGATAAGGTTCAGGAATTTGTGCATGATTTCGGCGCCGTCGAGCATGCCCTCATCCATGTTGATATCTATGATCTGCGCGCCGTTCTCTACTTGATCGCGGGCAACAGAAAGCGCCTCTTCGAATTCACCAGTCTTGATAAGACGTAAAAACTTGGCCGAGCCAGTGACGTTGGTACGCTCACCCACGTTAAGAAACAGCGAGTTTTCATCAATCGTCAGCGGCTCAAGTCCAGCCAGACGACAGGCCACCGGGATATCGGGTAGCGGACGGGCGGGGTACTTGATAACGGCTTCGCGAATGACGCGAATATGATTCGGCGTGGTACCACAACAGCCACCGATTATATTAAGGAAGCCGTCCTGGGCCCACTCACCGATAATATCGGCCATCTGCTTAGGGGTTTCATCATAGCCACCGAACTCATTGGGCAAGCCCGCATTTGGATGAGCCGAGACGAAACACTCGGAAATCTTAGATAGCTCTTCTACATAAGGGCGCAGCTCTTTAGGTCCCAGGGCGCAGTTAAGGCCAATTGATAGCGGCTTAACATGGCGTAGTGAGTTGTAGAAGGCTTCGGTGGTTTGTCCGGTCAGGGTACGGCCCGATGCATCGGTAATGGTGCCGGATATCATGATAGGCAAGCGTGCACCGAGATCGTCATAGACAGTCTCGACGGCAAAAAGTGCGGCTTTGGCGTTTAAGGTGTCGAAAATGGTTTCTACCATGATGATATCGGCGCCGCCCTCAATCAGGGCATTGATAGACTCAACATAAGCCTCGACCAGTTCATCGAAGGTGACATTTCGGTATCCCGGGTCATTCACATCCGGGCTGATAGAACAGGTGCGGTTAGTCGGGCCGAGTACACCGGCTACATAGCAGCTGCGGCCAGTCTCTTGCTCCACTTCATCGGCAGCGGCGCGGGCGAGGCGGGCTCCCTCAAGGTTTATCTGGGCCGAGAACTCCTGCATGTCGTAGTCGGCCATGGCGATACGCGTCGAGTTGAAGGTGTTGGTCTCGATAATATCGGCGCCGGCCAGCAGGTATTGTTTATGAATGCCCTTGATGGCAGCAGCTTGAGTCAGCACCAACATGTCGTTGTTGCCTTTAACATCCTTATGCCAGTCTTTGAATTGTTCGCCGCGAAAATCTTCCTCTTCCAACTTAAGGTCTTGGATCATGGTGCCCATGGCACCATCGAGAATGAGGATCCCTTGTTCGAGTTGTCGGGTCAATTTTAAGGTGAGTTGTTGACCTTTCTCTTTGGTTAATCTTTGGGTACTTAGGGTGCCACTGGCCATAAATTCTACCTGCCTTAATAGATCTGCGCTGCATCTCTATTGAAACCACTGCGTGGTATCGTTTGGATGTTTATACGTATAGACGTCTATACTAAACCAGACACGTATCTGTGTCGAGTTGCCATATTGTGTGTTCTATCACCTTGTATATTGACTTATTTGTGAATGAATTTTCCACTCTTTTAAGGTCTGAACTATGCTTTAAGCAGGCTCTTTACTGGAGAAATGTGGTGTGGAGGAAAAATAATAATCAAGCAGCCTTCAGACTGTTGGCTCTAATTATGTGGTTTTTTATTGTCTCATGGCCAGTCGCCAGCAACATAGCATTCAGCCTATCTAGTATGTTACTGAGTATCACTTTGATTTGGCTGTCTTTAATTCTATTTTTATATGCTTTGACTAAGTAGGTTAGTCGATGATGTGTAGACATGCATTGGAGCCCAATTTACCTCTCCAGCCTCTCGCTGAGACGGTAAAAGTTGTGCTTTGTGCTCTGTATCCTCAAATTCCTCATGACAGAGAGTTTTATGTAAAATCCAAGGTGGTGAGATGATTAGCGCTACGAGTTTGCTGCTGATCATATTAGCTTATGTAGGCTTTCTATATATGATTGCTGCCTGGGCTGAAGCTGGTAGCGAACTAGCCCAAAAGATCACCACCAGCGCCGCAGTTTACGCCCTGTCCTTAGCCATATATTGTACCAGTTGGACTTTCTTCGGCAGTGTCGGTATCGCCACTCGCTCTAGCATCTTGATGTTGACTATCTATCTGGGCCCGACGCTCTTGATGATCGTTATCTGGCCCTTGATGCAAAGAATATTGCTGATTAAGCAGATATACAGGGTGACCAGTATCGCTGACTTCCTCTCTGCCAGATATAATCGCAGTGTGTCGCTGGCGGGACTCGCGGCCTTAGTGGCCATGATAGGCATAGTGCCTTATTTAGCCCTGCAGCTTAAGGCGATAAATACGTCTATCGACTTGCTTCTGGCGGTGCAAGTCGGGACTAAGCTCACTATAGCCTGGTTGGTTTGGCTGGGCGTCGCCCTGTTTACCATAGTGTTTGGTATCCGCCATCTGGACCCCACTGAGCGTCACCCAGGCATGATGTTGGCGTTGGCGGTAGAAGGTGTGGTTAAGCTGGCAGCCATGTTGACCGTCGGGGTATTTGTCTGTTTCGTGATGTTCGACTCTCCCCTGGATATCTTTGCTCAATTGGAACAGAAGATGCCAGAGGCTGCGGCTAATATGTCGTCGAAACCCGCATTTGTCACTTGGTTTAGTTACCTCATATTAGCGGGAACAGCCTTCATGCTACTTCCACGGCAGTTCCATGTGATGGTGGTGGAGAACCCGGACCCTAATCATGTTAAAAAAGTCCAGTGGTGGCTGCCTGTCTATCTCATCTTGATGACCTTGTTTGTCACGCCTATTGCGGCGGCGGGCTTGCTACTGTTGGGGCCCGAAACAGCCGATAGCTATATGTTGTCTATTCCCATGTTAGCCGGGCAAGAGCTATTGACTATCTTCGTGTTCATTGGTGGTTTCTCAGCCTCTATGGCCATGCTTATGGTGTCGGGAATGACTCTATCGACCATGTTCAGTAACCACTTGGTTTTACCTCTCATTCAGTGGTTCAGACCGGATAGTCGCTTGAAGAAGTATTTACTGCAATCTCGCTGGTTGGCGGTTTTTATCGTGCTTGGGGCCGGGCAGATGTTTTACCTCTATCTGGGCGAGTCCTACATGTTGGTTAACATGGGGATGATCTCATTTTGCGCCGTGTTACAGTTTCTGCCCTTGGTTATTGCCGGTTTATATTGGCCTCAGGTCACAACGAAAGGCGCATTTTCGGGCCTGTGCGCTGGCTTTGGCATCTGGGCTTATTGTTTGCTTTTACCTGCAATCATGAAAAGTGGTTGGATCAATGCCGATATTTTGTTAACGGGTCCCTTCGGCATAGGTTGGCTGCATCCCGAGCATCTATTGGGCACCGAAATGCACAAGATCAGTCATGGCGCTTTCTGGTCCATGGCGGCAAACATCTCGGCGCTGGTATTGGGCAGTCTGTACTCTAAGATGTCCGGGGAAGAGAAGCGTTACAATGCCGAGTTTATGGATGTGATGGCTGAGCGTGTGGCTGAAGATGAAGCCATCATGGATACCTTGCCCAGAAATATCGAGCTTGATCCTAAGCTTAAATTACTCAAAGGTATATTCAGCCAGTATCTGACTCCTGAATATGCCGAGATGAAACTGGCAGCCTGTCTGATCGAGGCTGAACTCAATGAGGCTAGTCTGATCAATGTGCAGGAACTGGCAAATCTGGAGCGAACCACTGAGAGGCAGTTGAGTGGTATCACTGGGGCAGCGGTGGCCCACATGGTGGTGACTCAGTCTAACCTTTATTCCGAGCAAGAGATCCGCACCTTAGAGCGTTATTACGGTCAGTTATTGGCACAGTTGAAAATAAGTCCGGCTCAGTTAAGGCAACAACTTAACTACTCGAAAGAGAAAGAGTTGTTGGCTAAGCGATACTCAGAGCAGATGCAGGGTATAGTCGATGACAGAACCCGCGAGCTACAAGAGACCTTAGATAAACTCAAGAGCGCTCAGGCCCATCTGGTTGAAACCGAGAAGCAGGCATCATTAGGTAAAATGGTCGCGGGAATAGCCCATGAGATCAATACGCCAATCGGTGTCTGTGTCACCGCGGCATCTCACCTACATGATGAGGTCGTTGGACTGAAGAAGATGTTTGCCGCCGGGGAGCTGAGTGAAGAGGAGTTTCAAGGCTTTATGCTAACCTGCACCGAGTCGATGGATATCATTCTTAAGAACAATGCTCGGGCATCTAAGTTGATCCAGAGCTTTAAACGGGTCGCTGTGGATCAATCCAGTGAGCAGGTTAGAGAGTTTGGCCTTAAAGAATATCTCGGCGAGATCTTAATGTCGCTGCGTCCAACATTGAAAAAAGAGCCTCATAAAATACAGGTTATATGTCCAGATAAGCTTATCTGTAATACCTATCCTGGGGTTATTTCGCAGGTGGTGACTAACCTGATAATGAATAGCTTACTGCATGCCTTTAAGCCTGAACAGGTCGGTAAGGTCACCATAGAAGTGACTGGCAGTGAGGGGAACATATTAATGAATTACAGCGATGATGGTGTCGGCTTAGATGAAGATGGCGAGAAGAATCTATTTGATCCCTTCTATACCACTAAGCGTAATCAGGGAGGCAGTGGACTGGGCACACATCTGGTGTATAACTTGGTGACCCAGAAACTCAAGGGGGAAGTTGACGTCGAAACATCGCCAGGTAAGGGACTCTGTTACCATATACGTTTCCCGCAAAATATTGAGAGTTAGACTTATACTGGGAACAAGAGGATAGGAGTTAGAATCTAGATTCTAGGAAGTAGCACTAGAAATAGAAACGGGAAACCAGCAAAGGAGAAAATATGTCTGAAGGAGCTCAAGGTGACAGCAAGAGCTGCATTGAGAATAAGGCTGAGCGTACCACTGTCTTTTATCTTCTCCGTCATGGTGAATGCGAAGGCGGTGATATACTCAGGGGGCATACAGATGTCGCCGTGAGTCAAGCGGGGCGAGCATCGATGACAGCTGCCATTGAAGGTCTCGTTGAGCGTCACGATGTGGAGTTTGACCAACTATTCTCATCCCCCCTGCGTCGCTGCAGTGAGTTTGCACTCAACCTCTATCTGAAAAATGGAGTGCCATTAAAACTGGAGGACGGTTTAAAGGAGGTTAATTTTGGTGATTGGGATGGCGAGACCTTAGAGAGTTTGTATCAGAACTCCGCTCAGATGATAGAAAGCTATTGGAAGAATCCCTGGGCCGTGACACCACCTAATGGTGAGAGCATGCTTGAGTTTGAATTCAGAATCGATGCCCTTTGGCAATCTATTTTGCAGCAATATTCGGGACAAACCTTACTCTTGATCACTCACGCTGGAGTGATGAGACACTTGATGGCCAATGCCCTTGGTGTGAGTGGGGTGGCCGGTTTTTACACTCAGCTGTCATTAGCTTATGCTTCTGTGGTCAAGATATCTGTGTTCACCTCTCCTCAGGGCCACTTCACTAAGCTGCATTGGGGCGATGACTAATCGCTTTTTACTCTGTCTCTATGACTTATCTGAGTATGTCTTAGTATGAATCAACGCGATCACTTCACAGGTACAATTTGCCAATACAAGTAAAATCGGCATAATAGCGCCCATTAGAGCTTGTTATGTAAATTATCTATTTAGTACTTTATTTAATTTTTTATTCTTTTTAGTTTCTAAGAGGAAGGTTTCAAGTTCGCAAAATGAGGTGTTGAGAGCTAATCTGGCCGTTTAATCAAGTGTGCCCATTTTATTGCTAACTCAAACTTAAAAGGGAATTGGGACGATAGCTCCTAGCTTATGTCTTTAGCTTATGTCTTTAGCTTATGTTTATAGCATTAGCTATCAGCTTTAGAAGCCCAAACTGTGCCCGCAACTGTGAGTGATTTTTAAAAACGTTCCTAGAATCTAGAATCTAGAATCTAGTACCTAGGAACTAGAATCTTGTTTTTAATCACCAGTCAGGATACCTGCCTCATTTTGTCGCGATAATACTCGAGCGGGTAACTCGGGGGAGTCATAGATGTCATTAGTTTCAGGCTCAACGTCACAGAACACACCTGAGCTCGCCTTGGATGTGCGCGAGCTTAGCTGGCAAGTCGAGTCACGCTCGATTCTGTCGCAGGTAAGCTTCTCCATAAGGCGCGGTGAGATGCTCGGCATTATCGGGCCTAACGGTGCGGGAAAGTCGACCTTGCTTCGCTGCATCTATCGATATATCAAGCCTGATAGTGGCCGAATCCAGCTGTTTGGCCAAGAGATAACTTGTCTCTCCTCTAAGGCCTTCGCCAGAGAGGTGGCAGTAGTACTGCAAGATACCCCTCATCACTTCGAGTTGACCACGGCGCAATTGGTGGCTATCGGTTTGACGCCCCATAAAGGCCCGTTCGAATTCACTAATTCTGCCGATCGGGTCTTGATATCCGATGCGCTGGAAAAAGTTGGTTTAACCCATAAGGCTAAGCAGAGTTATGAATATCTCTCTGGCGGTGAAAAGCAAAGAGCCTTGATAGCGCGTGCCATAGTGCAGCAGCCTAAACTTCTTATTCTCGATGAGCCGACCAATCATTTAGATATCCATTATCAGATCCAGATCATGGAGCTGTTGCGCTCAATCGGGATCACTGTGATCACCTCTATTCACGATCTTAATCTCGCTAGCGCCATGTGCGACAAATTACTTCTGCTGGAAGAGGGAAAGTGTATTTCTTACGGTTCGCCTAAACAGGTGCTCACAGAGCAGGCCATAGGCGAGGTCTTCGGTGTCTGTTCCCATGTCGCGCCTCATCCTCAACATGGAAATCCACAGATCTGTTACTACTATGGTTATGAGACGAGTTACGACAAGGGTTACGAGCCAGGACATAAGAATAGCTATGAGAAGGGCCGTGAGAAGAGTCAGGGTAATAAAAGTGGCCCGGTTTCTCTCGAGGACGTAGCCCATGACTAGAAGTGTCAAACTCCCAGCAGGAATTGGAATGGCGGAAACTGATTCAGTTGCAGTGAAAACCAGAGAAATGAAAACTGGTGAAGTCGATTTGGTTAAGCATGAGCTGTTTGCTCATAAATGGATTTTATTCTCCCTGAGCTTATTATCTCTGCTGAGTCTGATGTTTGCCGCGAGTTTTGGTGCCGCAAATATCTCGTTTATGGACACCTTAGATGTGGTCTTGCATCAGTTGTTCGGGATTGGCGACGTTGCTAGCATCACCCAGCGCATAGTGATGGAACTGAGATTTCCTAGAGTCATATTGGCATTTATTGCTGGAGCTGGTCTCTCTATCGCAGGTAGTGTGCTGCAAACTGTCACACGCAACCCACTGGCGGACCCTTATCTGTTCGGTATCTCTTCTGGGGCATCTTTTGGTGCTGTTATTGTGCTAACACTATTTACCGGCTCAGGGCTGCTCGCCGGCTCTGGTCTGTTTGAACAGTTTAGCTGGATGACATTGCCTCTGGGGGCCTTTATGGGGGCCGGCTTGTCGGTTGCTATGGTACTGGCTCTGTGTGGCCGACACATGAGCAGCCAGATAGAGCGCATGTTGCTCTCGGGCGTGGCGATATCATTTATGTTCGGCGCACTAACTAGCTTGTTGCTCTACTTTTCAGACCCTCAGGCGGCCGCATCAGTGCTGTTTTGGAGTCTAGGGAGCTTCTCGAAAGCCAGCTGGAGTGGGTTAATCGCGCCTTTTGTGATTGTCACTGGCTGTACAGGTATCATCTTACTGTTTAAGAGACAGATAATGGCCATGCGGGCAGGTGATGAAACGGCCCATACTTTGGGTATAAACGTGAGTCGATTGCGGCTGCAAATGCTGCTGCTCTGTTCCATCATCACCGCGATTCTCGTTGCCAATTGTGGCGGCATAGGTTTTGTTGGTTTAATGGTACCCCATACCGTAAGAATGCTGTTTCCCGGTCATTTCCCCCTCATTACCACTGCCTTAGTCGGTGGGGTATTTATGGTGTGGGTAGATGTCTTAGCACGGACCATGTTGAGCCATCAGGAACTGCCCGTAGGCATAATCACAGCTGTGATAGGCAGCATCTTCTTCTTAGGGATCTTAAGTCGAAGGAAGTGAACCTCCTCTAGGTAGGAGCGGCTTTAGCCGCGAAGCTGTCTTTGCTTTTAAAAAATAATGAATAACGAAAATAAACAGGGTGTAGATAATGTTTGATATTAGTCCAGTGAGCCATGAGTTCGATGAAGAGATCCAGTATAAGATCGATAATAAGACCAAACCATTAGGTGCTCTGGGTGAACTGGAAAATATAGCCATGCAACTGGCGCGAATTTTAGATAAGGATAAGCCTGAAATCATCAAGCCTAAACTGCTGGTTTTTGCCGCTGACCATGGCATAGCAGCATCCGGAGTGTCGATAGCGCCCAGTGATGTGACCACTCAAATGGTGATGAATTTTATCAAAGGCGGCGCTGCAATCAATGTCTTCTGTCGCCAAGTTGGCTTCGAACTAGAGGTGATCGACTGCGGAATACTACAACCACTCGAAGGTGTTGAAGGTATTATCGAACAGAGATTAGGTGCGGGAACAAACCCAATTCATAAACAGCCAGCTATGACTTTAGGTGCGGTAAAGCAAGGCTTCGAGATGGCCCGTAACCGAATCGAATATCATCACCAGCAAGGGACAAATTTAATCGCCTTAGGTGAGATGGGCATAGGCAATACCTCATCGGCGGCGGCTATCATGGCCACCATCATGAATATGGAGGGGGCCGAATGTGTCGGCCGCGGCACAGGTATAGACGCTGCGACCCTGAAGAGAAAGCAGCTTTTGGTTGAGCAAGCCCTGCATCTTCATGGGCCTGAATTGACCAGTCCTATGAATATTCTGGCCTGTTTAGGTGGTTTTGAGATTGTGCAGATAACAGGAGCCATGTTAGCCGCAGCGGAAAGGAAAATGTTAGTCGTGGTCGATGGGTTCATCGCTACAGCGGCTGCTATGGTTGCGGTGCAGATCAATGAAAATGTTCGTGACTATATGATCTTCGGCCATCAATCCGATGAGCGGGGACACTGCTTGATGATGGAGCACCTTCAGGCCAGACCTTTATTGACATTAAGCATGAGGTTAGGTGAAGGAACCGGTGCAGCATTGGCTTTACCTATGATCCAGGCCGCTGCTGGTTTCTACAATGAGATGGCCAGCTTCAGCGATGCAGGAATAGAGATTTAAAAAGAAGGTTTCAGTTCCTAGGTTCTAGGGCCTAGGAACTTCTTTAAAGGATTATTTATGGACGTGTTACGCAGAGAACTAACGCTGTTTTTTATTGCTATGGGCTTCTTTACCCGCATTCCAATGCCGACTTGGGTCAAAGTCGATGCCGATAATCTCAATAAGGCCAGCAGGTATTTTGGTTTGGTTGGGATACTCGTTGGTGCTATCTCGGCACTGGTCTATGAGCTCAGCCTGACTGTTCTGCCAACATCTATCAGCATCATCTTAGCTATGATCGCTGGTGTGGCAGTGACAGGGGCCTTTCATGAAGATGGTCTGGCAGATACCGCCGATGGTTTTGGTGGCGGTTGGGCGGTTGCCGATAAACTGAAAATAATGAAAGACTCTCGTATCGGTACCTATGGCGCGGTAACCCTGCTGTTGTCCATGATATTAAAGTACATGTTGCTGTTGGAGCTGGCGTTATATGATCCTGAACTTGTCATTGTGGCGCTGATTCTGGGTCATTGCCTCAGCCGGGTGTTAGCCGCGAGTATTATCTTTACCGACATATATGTCAGTGATGCTTATGCTAGCGCTACTAGTGTTAGTGAAGAGAAGGGCAGCAAGAGCAAGCCATTGGCCGAAAGCCAAACCACCAATGAACTCGCTATTTTGCTGGTCACAGGTGTTCTGGCTTTATGGCTTAGTGGTCTGGGGTCAGCCATACTGATAGCAGTAAGTTTATTCCTAGCTCGCTGGTTATTAGTGACTGTTTTTCGAAGACAGATAGGCGGTTATACCGGTGACACTTTAGGCGCTGCTCAACAAGTCTCCGAGCTAGTATTTTATATACTCTTATTAGCTAGCCTAGCATGATAGAACCAGCTTTCGGTGATGTGTTCGTTAGCTGTTTAAGAGCTATTATGAGAGCTAAGAGCATCTCAGGAGGTATAACATGATTCATCTGGTACTCGGTGGGGCCCGTAGCGGTAAGACGGGTTATGCTGCCATGGCGGCAAAGACATGCAGCGAAAATGGTTATCAGTGCGTCTACATTGCCACGGCTCAGGCCTTAGATGACGAGATGAATGACAGAATTACTCGTCATAAAGCTGACCGAGAGGCTGATAGCTTGGATTGGATAACCGTCGAGACACCGTTAAATCTGGTGGAAACCCTGAGTGAATATGCCAGGAAGGATAGGGTACTCATGGTCGACTGTTTGACACTCTGGTTAACCAATCACTTGATGCTCGAAGATTCTCCGACGGTATTTACCGATTGCGATCGCAAGTGGAACGCCGAGAAGCAAGCTTTACTCTCGGCATTAACCGAATTACCCGGTGAGATCTATCTGGTCAGCAATGAAGTTGGCTGCGGCATTGTGCCCTTGGGAGAGATTAATCGCCGCTTCGTCGATGAGGCGGGTTGGCTGCATCAAGATATAGCGGCTATTGCGGATACAGTGACTAAAGTGACAGCTGGTTTACCCATGAGATTGAAGGGGTAGAAGCTAAGAAAGCTATAAGGGAAAGTTGAAGGCATTCTTCACTCTTCACTCTTCACTCCGGCATGCTTATGGCCGGAATCCAATCTATTAGCCAGTAGATTAAAATAAAGCAAACAAGGTTAGGGGTTAAGAAGGCTTGTATCCTTCATGTCTCTCAGTATTTATGGCTTCTAAAAACCTTACAGCCTGCGGCTTCATACTAAATAAAAAGAACAAAATGAATTCTAATAACACGATCGATTCAAAGATGGGCTCAGCCCGTGTGCTTATGGTGCAGGGAACCACTTCCGATGCAGGTAAGAGCACCTTAGTCGCTGGCCTGTGTCGCTTATTTGCCCGCAAGGGGAGGCGCGTTGCCCCGTTTAAACCACAGAATATGGCACTCAACAGTGCGGTAACGGCCGATGGTGGTGAGATTGGCCGTGCTCAGGCATTACAAGCGGTGGCCTGTGGTTTACCCCTGCACACAGATTTTAATCCCATCTTGCTTAAACCTAGCTCAGATACCGGTGCTCAGGTCATAGTTCAAGGCCAGGCACTGGACCAGATGGAGGCTAAGACCTTCTTCGGTCTGCATAAAGGTCAGGGTGATGGAAGTGGAGGCGAGTACCTGCCCGGTTATCGGGTCAAAGCCATGTCTGCCGTGTTGGATTCGTTTTCGCGTTTAACCCATGCCTATGAGCTGGTGATGGTAGAAGGGGCGGGTAGTCCGGCTGAGATCAACCTGCGCGAAGGTGATATCGCCAACATGGGGTTCGCCGAAGCGGTAGATTGTCCCGTGATCATCATTGCCGATATCGATAAAGGTGGTGTATTCGCCCATCTGGTGGGCACCTTAGCATTATTGTCTGAGTCAGAGCAGGCCAGAGTCAAAGGCTTCGTTATCAATCGTTTCCGCGGCGATATAGCCCTGCTGCAATCGGGATTAGACTGGCTAGAAACGTACACCAATAAGCCTGTTCTGGGTGTGCTGCCCTATCTGCACGATCTGCATCTGGACGCCGAGGATGCGCTGACACCAGCACCCAATAAATCGACTCAGACCAGGCTCAAGGTCTTGGTGCTCGTCTTCCCGCGGATCAGTAATCATACCGATTTCGATCCTCTGCGGCTCAATCCCCATGTTGAATTTAACTATGTATCCCTGCAGATCCAAGCCGAGAGTCAATCTGAGTTTGGTGTGTTACCACCAGCGGATCTCATCATAGTGCCCGGCAGTAAAAATGTCCGTGCCGATCTGGAATTCCTAAGGAATCAAGGTTGGGACATAGGGATCAAGAAGCACCTGAGATACGGCGGCAAGCTGCTGGGGATTTGTGGTGGCTATCAGATGTTAGGCCTGCTTATCGATGATCCTAGCGGTGTCGAAGGCGAGCCCGGTGAAAGCGAAGGACTCGGGCTATTGTCTCTGGTCACTGAGCTAAAACCGCAAAAAGTCCTACGTCAGGTGACAGGTAAGCTTTCGTTACTCGGTGAGCTGACCGAGGTGAAAGGCTATGAGATCCATTGTGGCCAATCCCTGTTACTCAAAACTCAAGCCGAGGGCCAACTTCAGCCCCTGAGCTTATCTCCGGTGGAGTCAAAAGTTGAAGGTGCGTCTGCTGCAGGCTCGTTCAGTGACGGTTTACTCTCAGAAGATAGCCAAGTGTTAGGCACTTACTTGCACGGCCTGTTCGACTCACCGGATGCCTGCGCGCTATTACTTAAGTGGGCCGGTATGTCGGATGCAGAACCTGTCGACATAGATGCTATTCGTGATCAGCAGTTGAATCGTTTTGCCGATCAGTTAGAGAAAGATTTAGATATGGATAAATTAGAGCTGATCCTAGGAACTACCACCTAGGAATTAGGGGCTAGGAGCTGCTTTAGTTTGCATCGAATCTCCCGGCTAAAGCCGATCCTACATAAAAATATGGGAATAAAATGACAGATAATAACGAAAACTCGAATTCAATTGATGAAGAGAAACAGATGAGCCTGGAAGAGAGGAAAGCCCAACGTCATAAGCAGAGGCAGCAGAGAGTCAAGGAGTCTGTCGATGCCAAAATTGCTGCGGCTCAAGAAGAGAAGGGCATTCTCTTAGTGCTAACAGGTAATGGTAAAGGCAAGTCTACCTCGGGGTTTGGCACGATTGCGCGCAGTGTCGGTCACGGTAAAAAGTCTGCGGTAGTGCAGTTTATCAAGGGTAACTGGGAATGTGGCGAGCGTACTCTACTCGAAGGAGCCGGGGTCGAATTTCATGTGATGGGTACCGGCTTTACCTGGGAAACCCAAGATAGAGAGAAAGATACCCAAGCCGCCGAGAGTGCCTGGACTGCTGCGGAAGCGTTACTCAAAGACGAGTCGATAGATTGCCTTATGCTTGATGAGCTGACCTATATGGTGAGCTATCACTATCTCGAAGTCGACAGAGTCATAGAGGCACTGAAGAGTCGTCCGCCAATGCAGCATGTAATTATTACCGGAAGGGCGTGTCACAGGGCTATTATCGAGCTGGCGGATACTGTGAGTGAGGTTCAACCTATTAAGCATGCGTTTGATAATGGAATTAAAGCCCAACCCGGCTTCGACTACTAAAAATGGCTATTGCAGAAGTGAATTGCTGCGTTACGTCCTCGCTCACAATTCGCCTACCTAAAGGTATGTCTTCGTTGTTCGCTGTGGGGCGCCTTGCACTTCGCTTCTTCATCACGCCATTTTCTTTCTGCCTGTTTGAAATTACATTTCTTTGTGCTAACCACTGTGGCGTTATTGTCTGCCCGGCTTGCAGTTATAAAGAGTTCAGCCAATTACATAGAGCCGTCAGCTTATCTAATAAAGAGCCTTCGGCGGCTTTTGGGTAGAAAGCGCGTATGCTCAGGGGCAGGCTTTCAGTGAATGTCTTAAGAGAATTTCTTTGGATTCTTAGAGAGGATCTTGGGGGTTGCTTAGATAAATCTAGGGTGATTTTTTTGGAAGAGTTTTAGAGTGAAACGGGATAAGTACTTGGATATTAAGATAAGTTTGGTACAGATGGAGAGACTTGAACTCTCACGCCCTTACGGGCACTAGCACCTGAAGCTAGCGTGTCTACCAATTCCACCACATCTGCATTGCTTATAGTCAAGAAAATAGTTCATTAATACACCTATTTTTCAACTGCTTGCAAGACTGATAGTACTGCTCTATCTTATTGCTGTCAATCAATCTCAGAGTAATTGGTCTTGGCCTGTCATTGAATGAAATCGCTATGTGTATTTTTATAAGAGAAGGTAATGAAAACTATAAAAAGAATCGTCTTGTTATTGGCTGTTTGTCTGCCAGTATTTTCGTCTATGGCCGCGCCCGCTAAACGAGTGATTGCGCTATCGCCGCACTCGGTTGAGATGCTGTATGCGATTGGCGCCGGAGACTCAATACTCGCGACCACAGATCATGCCGACTTTCCAAAATCGGCCTTGGATATCCCTAGAATCGGTGGCTATCACGGCATTCAGATAGAGAGGGTGCTTGAGCTGGAGCCCGACTTAGTCGTGGTCTGGGGAAGTGGCAATAAGGCCGAGGATCTACAGCGCTTAAAGGACCTGGGATTTAATGTGTATAACAGCGACCCTAAGACACTGGAAGCCGTTGCCGATGAGCTAAAAGAGCTGGGAGAGTTAACTGGCCATCAAGTCGAGGCAAACAAGGTCGCCGCTGATTACCTTGCTGGGCTTGAGGCTCTGCGAAACGATAATCTGGTTAAGCCTGAGGTGAAAGTCTTCTATCAGCTCTGGTCTACTCCCTTGATGACAGTGGCTAAGAATAGCTGGATACAACAGATAATAGCTGTTTGTCATGGCGACAATGTCTATCTCGATGCGGCCAGTGATTACCCTCAGGTCAGTTTGGAGAGTGTGCTGCTGAAGATGCCGGACGTTATTCTGCAGAGCCAGGATGAAGGCAATGTTTTAGGCGTCGACTGGAGTGAGTGGCAGGAGATCCCGGCAGTTAAGAATGAGCATATTTATCAGCTCAATGCAGACCTGTTACACAGAGCTACACCGCGCGCACTTCAAGGCGTTCAAGCCCTGTGTGATGCGTTAGATAAGGCGAGATAGCCGCGAACTATGAGCTTTTATGTAGGAGCTGCTTTAGCTGCGAAGCTTTATCTGTGTTATCTCTCCCGGCTAAAGCCGGTCCTACAATTTTAATGGAACTTTGTGCCCTATGACGACTTTACTTATTTGTATGTTTATTGCCATGTTGTTGCCTTATTTGACGAAAGGGCCTGTTGCTTGGGCCATGGCTAAAGCGGGTGGCTACGATAACGCCCACCCGAGGGCGCAACAGGCCAAGCTAACTGGCTTCGGTGCTCGCGCGGTGGCGGGGCATCAAAATGCCTTCGAGTCTCTATTGATTTTTGGCTCGTCGGTAGTGGCTGTCATTGCCACCGATAGCGTTAATGAAACAGTAGTGACCTTGGCGATAATTCATGTGGTTGCACGTATCGCCTATCAGATTCTCTATTTGATCGATAAAGGGACTTTACGTTCTCTGGCTTGGTTTGTGGCTGTGTTCTGCTCCTTCGGCATTTTCTTCCAGGCGTTTTAATTGAGCATAAGCTCCAGTCAGAATCTTAAGCCATGAAACATAAGAAAAGCGATCGTTAACGATCGCTTTTCTTTGGGATAGGCTAATTACGCGATTAAAAACCTGGCTTTTGTGTATCTAGCCGATATTAATATTGAAGTTTTTCATTATTAATATCCATCCATATATGAATAACCCTTATTTAAATGGTTTTACGAAGTATAAATTTAGGTCCCAACATGCGGATGAGTACATTATTTTTTTCTATTAAATGATGTTTAAGCGCCGCAGCAATATGTACTAACATAAATATAGCTAAACAAATGCAGCTGTATCGATGAATTATAAAAAAGAAATGGTTTATTTCTGGTGTGGTTATTGGATTGGGTAATTCAAACAACCAGAAAATTTCAAAGCTATGTTCTAGCATTAAAAATCCTGATAAATAAACAATAAACATGTTTAAATACAAAGTTGAATGAACAATGTTGGCTATCTTTTTCTGTAGTAATGGGAGGCCGCTGCTTGAATCAGGCTCCTGTCTGAAGTGTGACCATATCCAGCGAAATATAAAAAGTATTGCTACCACACTGGCTAGGGATACGTTGATATCTCCAATAAATTGATAGATGACTGGATATGTCTCTTCGAGTACGAACATGGTATATCCAGCAATTGTATTATAAATAATAGTAAACGCGATCACCCAGTGAAAAAAACGAGTTAATAAGTCGTAATGAGCCTGTGTGCTTTTTAATGGTGAGCTTGTCATTGCTCTCTCCTTCAAACGAGATAAGAGTACGAAATAGATGTCAACTTCTCCGGTTTATGACAGAAGGCTATGCCACCTTCTGTATGTTCGGCACCTTCTATTAAGTGTTTTAATTGAGCATTAATTTAAATCTGACTCTTTGTCTATGAGGCATGAAAAAAGCGATCGTTAACGATCGCTTTTATTTTTGGGAGGATTGGTATTTAGTCAGTGTGAACTAGTTTACTTCATCCCAGGCATCGGAAGAGTTGCTGCCTACACCTGGCTCATACTGAGAGGCACTTTCGCTCCAGATGTTACACCAACCGCTGTATGGAAAGGCTTTACACTGATAGATTTGACCGTTTTTCGGTTGAAACACCTTAGTGCCTTCAACGTAAGAGCCTAACCCTTCAGGGAAGCTATAGTCATACTCTCCAGTGCTTGGCTCTTTGAACATGATATCGAAGTTTTCATGGACATTATCTCCGCCATTTTTGGGACTACTTATCAGTTTGAGAATATGATGGTCAGCTTGGACATTAGCCACTGGCGTAATTGCAAAACTATGGCTGGCATTGTCTTCAACCACGGCATGTTCGTAGGCCAGCGGTGCGCCGCCATGATCATATAGGGTTGCATTTACCAACATGGTATCGCCAGTTGCGCTAGCTTCGAAGTTTATTGTCACTGAGCCATCTTGGATTTCATAACTGCCCTCTACTCCTGTGATAGTGACATCATGTTCTGGTGGCAATTGTTCTATCTGAATTTCTACGCTGGTGATGTCGCTTGCCTTGCTGACAAATATCTTATTGCTGCCGTAGACTGGCACAAATTCAGCCTGAGTATTGACCTGCCCCGATTGGATTTCACTTTGCTCGGCATTGATCTTAGTGGCTAAAGCATAAGACCAGACATAGGCCTGAGTATCTTGTGTTATTTCAAGGCGTGTAGCTAAACCTGAAACTTCGCTGCCATTAGCAAATACACGGGTTCTCACCAAGTCACCAGCTTTTAAGTCGCTAGATGGGATGATAGTACCGCCATGCTTCCAACCTTCAGGTGTTTCATCATCGAAGGTGAGGTCGACAACGTTATAGAAGGCATTAGCCGTATCCGCTACATCCCAAACTGCTAGCATTATTTGGTAACCGCTACGCTCAGGAATATTACACATATGGGACAGAGCCATAGGAGGAACCTGATCGTTATAATCTACTTCACAGAACGGCTCGAGTTCGAAACTGTCTCGGGTGAGTGCCGCACTCGGGTTCCAGTTCTGTTTGGTCATGTAGTAATGAAACTTAGCGGTTCTGTGGTTGGCGGTGAAGGTCCAGTGGATCTCCATCGGGCCAGATTCAATCTCTTTCTTTACCCATCGCAAAGGGGACTGCTCATCGAGTACTTTATAGGGAGTGCCTGCACTGGCTATTTGGCTATCTGCAGGCCCAGAAGCTGGAAAACCTTTAAGTGCTTCCAGACTTTGAGAGTTTCCTCTTAGCTCATTACAGTTACTGTTTTCCGGCTGTTTATCACAAAGGTAACCTCGGGCTTCGGTCCCAGGTGTTGTGATGTACCCATGGGCGAATGCGCCTGTACTGGCAAGCAGTGTACTTGCAGCAAAGAGGCGAATTATATTTTGATTTACTGTCATAAATACTTCCAATTAATTGATAGATTTGTGAACAGTCAATTTGGCCTGAAGCGCTAACTTCAGTAAGTTGCAACCCCGCTATCTTGGATGCTAGTTAACTGACTAACATCTTTAGATCGGAAGCTTTGCGTCCTAGTCTTTCAACTAGTTTGCCAAGTGACTAATAATGGCATTCGTTTATTGAGCGGCTTGTATCTGCTTTACCGTACGAATGAACGAATGTAAGCGAGAAACTACAGTTTAAATTCAAAAAGTTAAAGCTATTTTATTTGCCTGGTTACAAAGTGTTGCATGTGAATAAATACTCTAATTTAGAGTATGTTAATGCTTGCGTTTTTTACCGTGCCATATGGGTTGCGTAACTGTTGATTTATGTTTTGGGCCATTTGCTGATGGCCCAGTCTGTAAGACATTTGGTTTATTGGTCTTTTTAGCTGTGGATAGAATTTTGACTCTTACGCTAGTATTTCGACACTGGGAGTATTTTTTGACTGGGATGATTTTTTTCATTTTCTGAGATAATTTGACTAATATTTTAATCTGTATTGTTTGCTCCGCAAAACAAGCTGGATGCAGTGTGAAAATGTGGGTCAGTCATCGAGTGGTGACCGACTCATTGGTTAGCTCGTCGATTTGATAGCCTCTATTGTTAGCGAGGCTATGATCGGCGACTAGCTATTGGCGGCGAAGACGGCATCCTGTTTACAGGTGATCGCCCACACATTCTCATATCCAAGTCTCAGCAACTGCTCCGCCGCCAGACATGCTCTGACCCCCGAGCCACAATGAATGAAGATGGCCTGTTTCTCGTCAGGATAGAGGGTGAGCATCTTCATCTCTAATACGCCACGGGGAATATGTACTGCGCTCTCTACGGCCTGTTGGGCCCGTTCGGATGTTTCACGCACATCGATTAATACGCCATTTTTACTCTGGCACATTAAGGCGGCTTGTTGCGCCGTGATGGTATTTAATGGGGCTTTCACTTCGGCCATGATGTCGGCTATGGATCTCAACATAGATTTTTCCTCTTCTCTTTACTATGGTTTAACTGGATTAAGGCTTAGCCAGGGCGCACTGAGCCTCAGTTTTCATACCCAGTTTCTTCATTAGAATAGCGACGGGGCAGAAGCCGGTAAAGGCGCTCTGAAACAAGTTGGCTCCGACGAATAGGGTGAACCAGACAAAGTGTGGGTTGACCCACACAGTTAAGGCAAGTGATATCAGTACCATGATCCCTGCGAAGGCCATGATAAAACGCTCTATTGACATATGTTCTCCTGGAAGGGAGTTAGGCTCCCCAATGTTTGACTAAAGTTACCAGCTTAAATAATGGATTTAGCTGAATTTATTCTTCATCACGGCATAATAGAGCACAGGGATCACTACCAGAGTTAACAGGGTGGATACCATGATGCCGAATATTAAACTGATGGCCAGGCCATTAAATATCGGGTCATCTATGATAAATAGGGCGCCAATCATGGCTGCCAGAGCCGTGAGCATGATAGGTTTGGCTCGCACCGCACCAGAGTGGATCACCGCTTGCTCGAAAGGAACACCGGCGGCGGTCTCTTTATTGATGAAGTCCACTAACAGGATCGAGTTTCTGACTATTATCCCGGCCAGCGCGATCATGCCTATCATGGATGGGGCGGTAAAATTAGCCCCCAGCAGTGCGTGTCCCGGCATGACGCCTATGATGGTGAGCGGTATGGGGGCCATGATGATCAAAGGCACTGTGTAAGATCTGAACTGGCCCACCACTAACAGATAGATGGCTATTATGCCTACGCCATAGGCGATCCCCATGTCGCGGAAGGTCTCATAGGTTATCTTCCATTCGCCATCCCAGAGTACCGCTACGGAATCGAGTCCCGTGGGTTGATTGATATAGTGTTGCTCGAATCCCAGCCCTTCTTTGTTATCTATCTGAGCGGCCATGTCGAACATGCCATACAGAGGACTATCATTCTCCCCGGCCATGTCGGCAACCACCATGATCATGGGGATCATATTCTTGTGGATGATGGGCGCGTCTATGACTCCTTTGTGGATAGTGATCAGCTCTGATACCGGGATGCGTATGCCATCGGCTCCCGTTAGCTTGAGATTGAGTACCTGATCGAGATCCACCTTGGCCGACTCTTTCAGCTGTAAGCGGATCGGCACAGGATATTTTTGCTTATCATCATGTAGGTAGCTCATGTCTTTTCCGCCAATGGAGGTGGCGATCAAGTCGACGATATTCTGATAGGGGACGCCTAGTATGCTGGCTCGGTTTCGGTCGATTTTTACCTGCCACTTTTGCTGTGCGGCCGGTAGGAAAATGTCGATGTCGACGACGCCATCTGTCTGTTTAAACAAGGTAAGCAGTTCGTTAGCGGCCCGCTCCCGAATCACCTCACTGGGGCCATAAACCTCGGCCACTATGGGTGACCATACCGGTGGCCCGGGCGGAACCTCAACCACCTTGATGTTGGCATGGTAGCGCTTGCCAATCTCCTGCAGAGGCCCGCGCACCGACTGAGCGATAGTGTGGCTATCACGCTCCCGGTGTTTTTTTTCCAGCAGGTTGACCTGAATGTCGCCCAGCTCCTGACTCTCCCTGAGGAAGTAGTGCCTGACCAGGCCATTGAAGTTCATCGGTGCATTCGTACCGGCGTAGAGCTGATAGTTGTCTACTTCTTCTACCGTGGCCAGATAACGTCCCAAGTCCTGCAGCACGCGCTGAGTCTGCTCGACAGGCGTGCCTTCGGGCATATCGACCATCACCTGAAACTCGGACTTATTATCCAGAGGTAACATCTTAAGGAGCACCAACTGGCCAATAGGCAGCGCGACCGCGACGCCAATTAAAACAAAGATGCCCGCCGCGAGTCCGAGTCTAGCCTTCCTCGCTCCTTTGCCCAACACAAAGGGGCCGATAAGGCGGGTGAATAACCTGAACATCAGGCCAGTGCTTTGTTGATTTTCACCGCTATTTCCTTCAGGCAAAGCGCGTTTATGTTTCAGTAGTTTATGGCTGAGCCAAGGGGTGACGATGAAGGCGATGGCCAGGGAAATCAACATGCCCATGCTGGCATTGATGGGGATTGGCGCCATATAAGGGCCCATAAGGCCGGAGACGAAGGCCATCGGCAGCAGGGCGGCGATAACGGTAAAGGTCGCCAATATGGTGGGGCTTCCTACCTCATCGACGGCCTCGGGGATAAGCTCAGTCAGGCTCTTCTTGCCCATGGCCATATGACGATGAATATTCTCAACCACGACTATGGCGTCATCTACCAGGATGCCGATGGAGAAAATCAGTGCGAACAGTGAGATGCGATTGAGCGTGAAGCCCCAGGCCCAGGAGGCGAACAAGGTGATGGCTAAAGTGATGATGATGGCCATGCCGACCACTACAGCTTCTCGTGCGCCCATGGTAATTAGCACTAAGATAACCACGGCGGCGGTGGCAAATATCAACTTAAATATTAAGGTATTGGCCTTATCTCCGGCGGTCTCACCATAGTTGCGCGTTACTGTGATCTCGACATTGTCCGGCAGCAGAATATTTTTGACTTTATCGACTCGCTGGAGAAGTTGCTCGGCGACGCCGACGGCATTCTCGCCCGCCTGCTTACCTATGGCGATAGTGACCGCGGGATACATGCCTGACTTGTCGCCATGCCAGGCGCTCTTGCTGGGGATATCGGCCTTGAGTGACAGCTCGGCGATATCGGCCAGATACACGGGAACACTCTGACCGTAATTATTTTTATAGATGGAGACGACCAGCTGTTTCACATCGTCTAAGCTACGTAGAAATTGGCCCGCCTGCACTTTAATCTCCTGGTTTCCCTGTATCAGAGAGGCGGGCATGGAGATGTGATTATTGCTCGATAATGCCTGACCTATGGCATCGAAGCTCAGGCCGTAGTAGTTCATTTTTACCGGATCGATACGCACATTGAGCACCAGCTCATGGGAGCCCAGAGTATAGATCTTGCGAGTGCCGGGAATGCGCTTGAGCTCGGTTTCCAGTCTGTGGGCTACATGAGTCAGATCTTCCGCCGACACCTGAGTGTCTTTTGACCACAAGGTTAAGCTCATGATCGGTACATCATCGATTCCTCTGGGTTTGATCATGGGCTCGCCCACACCAGCGCCCGAAGGGAGCTTATCCAGATTGGAGTAGATCTGATTGTAGAGTTTTACTATGGCCTCGTTCTTGGGGATTCCCACGTCGAAGATGGCGATGATCAAGGCACCGTCAGGCTGTGAGAAGGAGTAGAGGGTATCTATGCCTTTGATCTGTGAGATCACTTGCTCTGCAGGCAGGGTGACCAGACTCTCCACCTCTGCCGGTGTGGCACCGGGAAAGGGAATATAGACATCGGCGAAGGTGACGTCTATCTGAGGCTCCTCCTCCTTTGGGGTGACGAGTACCGCAAACAGTCCCAATAACAGGCCGAGAATGGCCAGTAAAGGTGTGATGGCGCTAAGCTGAAATGCAGCGGCTATCTTGCCTGAGATGCCGAGACTCTTCGAGGAACCCGGCTCAGTTGGAATGTGTGAACTGCTCATCCTGTTGCGCTCCCCTTACTTGCTGGCTTGTTGTTCGAGTAACACCCGATAGGCGTCCAGGGCGATAACATCGCCATCATCCAGGCCGGAGAGGATCTCTGCTTTGTGGTTATCGGATACGCCGATGCGTACCTGATTAAGCACAAAACCTTGTCCCAATTTTCGATATACAGCGCTCAGCTCGCCACGCTCGATCAATGCTGATTTTGGGATCGTGATGCGCTTAATGATCCCGGAACTGAATCTGGCCTTAGCCCACATCCCCGGCATCAGATTAGGCTCGCCCTCGGGAAGCGAGATGCGCACCTGGTAGCTGTGACTGAGGGGGTCGGCGAAAGAGAAGATGGTGAGCTTATCTGAGCTGAACTCACGACCATCTTTGAGGCTGAGTTTAAACCTAGGCTGACGTTTTAACGCATCTATATATCTTTGGGGCACCTGAGTGATAGCGCGCATCTGGCTCAGTGAGAAACCAGACAGTAGAGGCTGACTCGGACTGACGGTTTCCCCTAGCTCAACATGTCTCTGGGTGACTATGCCTGAGAAGGGCGCGGACACCGTGGTATAGGTGAGTGATTCATTGGCCCGTATGATGTTGGCTTTGGCCGCAGAGACCTCTTGTTCGGCGGATGTTGCCCGGGCAATGGCCTCATCCATTTTACCCTGGGAGATGGCGCCTTGGGGGAATAGCGCTTCATAACGATTTTTTGTCTGCTGCGCCTTTGTGTTTAATGCCACTGCTCTGGCAAGCCCAGCTTCGGCGCTGGCAAGCTCTGCCCCTTGTTCCTTGCTGGTGATCTCGAGTAATGCCGCGCCCTTAGGCACAATATCGTTCACATCATAGTTGAGCCTGAGTATCCGCCCCGAGGTTTGTGCCGATACTGTAGCTGCCTTTACCGCCTCCAGTGTGGCATCGAGTTCGACCCATTTGGTTTGCTCTGTATTGGATACCCGAATCGTCTCTATGGAGTTTGAACTTGCCATCGCGGCTAGGACCGGGGTGCTGACGCCCAGGAAAATCAGGGGGAGCAAGGCTGTAATAAACACAGCCGAACTTAGGCTGGATTGATGAGAGCTAGCGGACATATCGAGTACCCAAAACTGATTGATAAAAGTTCATGAGAAAATTCTAATGGAGTTTTTGCGGGCTTGCAATTAGTTTATTAGAAAAATGCGATGGAACGCTCGATGTGGTTTGTAATGGACAGGGATGAGTGGCTGCGATGAGTGACTTAAAATTCAGTTAACGGACAAGGTGTTCACCTGTCCGCTAACAAATCGGACACAAATAATGCCCATTTGAGTAAATGATCGGACACATGCTGCTCAAATGAGCAGATAATCGGACACTTTCTCTATGTGTCCGCGGACACTTTTAGCGTCCGGTTTCCAACTTTTCACTCTAACTCATTGAATGTTAGCTAATGTCTATTTCTGGCACACTCCTTGTATATAGTAAGTCACTGCAAGATTGATTAATTGAAAGATAGTGATACAGCACTCACTAAACGGACAGGGATAGTAATACTAGTCCGTATAAATATACGGTCTATTCAGAGTCTCTCAGAGTTTTCAATTCAAGGCGCATTGATGAAGAAATGGTTATTCCCTTTTAAGTCAATGCAAAGTAGAAGTGGAAAGCCTGAGAGGCTCACAACGTGCGGGGTTCACAGCACTTTATGCTGCGTTGAATGCTTTAGAAATAGAATTACTATGAGCTTCAATCATCCGCCTTACCTACAGCGCTGTGAACTCCCGCTGAATGAACAGATATTTATGAGGACTAGTATAAGATGATTCAGGATACCAGCGGACAGGACACAGAGATTCAGCCAAACATGGGCAAGAAACTGAAATGGCCTTTAGTGGCCGGGGCGGCTGTGCTATTGGTTTCCGGTCTGGTTTGGTCCAGTGTTGGCGGCAGTCAGATCAGCGAGTCGATTAAACGCAGTGAACTTAGATTTGCCACCTTAGAGCTAGGCACCCTGACCAGAGACATAGCCACTACAGGTAAAATTGTCGCGGCTAACGCGCCCATCTTATATAGCACTGACCAAGGTACAGTGACACTACTGGCAAAGCCTGGCGACAGAGTCGAATTGGGTGATGTGGTGGCCACTATCGAGAGTCACAAGTTGACCAACAGCCTTAAACAACAAGAAGCCTTGTTAGAAGGCATGCTGAGCGCATTAGAAAGAGCTCGTCTCGATGCCCGTCGTGAGCAACTTAAAGCACTACAAACATTAGACATGGCCAAGGTCGACCTGGAGGCGGCGGATAGAGAGAGTCGCCGCGGTGATGAGCTAATCCAAAATAAACTCATCTCCAAAATTGATTTCGAGAAGGGCAAGGATGACCTGCATAAGGCCAAGTTGTTGTCCGCTCATGCTAAGCAGGACGCCGAGCTGATGCGAGACACCTTGGCCTTCGAGATAAAGAACAAGGAGTCGGAAGTGAATCGTCAGAAGTTAGTGGTCAGCGAGCTTGAACGTCAGGTCGGCGCGCTAAATATCAAGGCGCCCGTTGGCGGCATCATAGGTAACTGGTTAACGGAGCAAAAAGCCCGTATCGGTCAGAGCCAACCCATACTCACTGTGGTTGATTTAAGTGCCTTCGAAGCAGAGCTA
The DNA here is from genome assembly GCF_009377275.1 of Shewanella sp. YLB-07. Taxonomy (NCBI): domain Bacteria; kingdom Pseudomonadati; phylum Pseudomonadota; class Gammaproteobacteria; order Alteromonadales; family Shewanellaceae; genus Shewanella; species Shewanella sp. YLB-07. The sequence continues at coordinate 260,082 of NZ_VOQB01000004.1, forward strand.
GCGGTACCTGAGTCCTATGCCGACGAGTTAGGACTCGGCATGGCAGTGGAACTGAGTTTCGGCGAACTTACCCTGATTGGCGAGCTGTCATCTATCTCACCCGAGGTGAGAAATCGTGAAGTTACCGCTCGTGTCAGGTTTGAGCAAGACGAGCGTCTGCATCTGCGTCAGAACCAGCGTCTATCGGCTAGGGTGCTATTAGAAAACAGACCTAATGTCTTGATGGTGAAGCGCGGTGCATTTGTCTCAACCGGTGGCGGCAGAGAAGTCTATGCCATGAATAGCGACATCGCCGAGCAAACCGATATTCAGTTGGGGGCCCGTAGCATGAGTCATATCGAAGTATTGCAAGGCGGCAAGGCGGGGGATGTCTGGGTGATTTCCAGTATCCAGCCATTCAACAAAGCCGAGCAAGTCTTAGTACGCTAAGGAGAGCAAGATGAATAAATTAAATCAAAAAAGTGGCTTAAACATACAGAGAGTGATCACAGTGTCGGCATTATTACTCCTGCTGGTTGCCGTTCAGGTATCGACTCAGAGCATCGGCGATTGGTATGTATTTGGCCTTAACGTATTAGAGATGACGACGCCTGTTACGCCAGTATTCACTGAAGTATCAAATGTCACCACAGGCCTAAACACACACTTAGGCACAGGTATGGTCTCTGGCTTAGGCACTGACTCAGATATAGCGAATATCTTGACCGACATAGGTATTTTCACGCAGAAATTTGTCATAGGAATTATCGAGTGTGCCTTGGATTAAATCCGTAGGACCGGCTTAAGCTTGGAGAACCAAGATAACCGGGAGCATCGCGGCTAAAGCCGCTCCTACAATGAGTGATAAAGAATTAAACGATAAAAACAGGGAATATTAAAATGTTATCGATGAAAAGCATTAGTAAAGTATTTAAAACGGACTTAGTAGAGACTCATGCGTTGCGTGACTTTAATCTCGAGGTAAAAGAAGGTGAGTTTGTAGCGGTCACAGGACCATCGGGTTCAGGTAAAACTACTTTCCTTAATATTGCTGGTCTGCTGGAAGGCTTCACCCACGGGGACTACTTCCTCGATGGCGTCAATATCTCCAATTTGAGTGACAACAAGAGTGCAGCCATTCGTAACGAGAAAATAGGCTTTATCTTTCAAGGTTTTAATTTAATCCCTGACCTTAACTTAGCTGAAAATGTTGAGGTGCCTCTGCGCTATCGTGGTTTCAACGCTAAAGAACGTAAGCGCCGTGTGCAACATGCATTAGAGCAAGTGGGTCTGGCGGCACGTATGAAGCACCTGCCATCACAACTGTCCGGTGGTCAGCAGCAACGTGTGGCGATTGCCCGTGCCCTTGCCGGCGAGCCTAGATTCCTGCTTGCCGATGAGCCTACGGGTAACTTAGACAGCATGATGGCGCGTCAGGTGATGGAGTTGTTGGAAGATATCAATAAGGCTGGCACGACTATCATCATGGTGACTCATGATCCTGAGCTTGCACGCCGAGCTCAACGTAATATTCAGATTGTCGATGGTCAGGTTTGTGATTTTACTATGTATCAAGGCAGTGCAGGAGCCGAAAAGCCACACCTAGTTGCTGGGGCAGCTTCTGGTTTAGATAAAAGTGCCGATGAGTCAAAACAGACTCAACAAGTCGCTAGCTAAGGAGAGTGACCATGTTTTTCTATTATCTCGATTTAGCCTGGCGCAGCATTAAGAAGACGCCTCTGTTGTCATTGTTGATGGTACTCGCCATCTCTGTTGGCATCAGCACTACCATAACGACTCTGAATGTTTATCAGCTTATGTCTGTCAATCCTGCGGGAGAGCGTTCAGATAAGTTAATTGCAGTGCAGCTTTGGAGTCAGGGCAAGGATGCCTGGAAAGAATTTAATGCCCAAGTGACCTATCAGGATGCATTTAACTTACGTAAGAGTGATCTGCCTGTACGTCAAACGGCTATGTTCGTTACCGGTTTAGCGATACAGACAGAAGATGCTGATTTTTCTCCTCTGTTAGAGTCTGTTCGGGTGACCGATAGCGATTTCTTCGGGATGTTTTCTGTGCCTTTTCTCTATGGTGGAGCCTGGGATAAGAGTGTCGATACCGAGGCCGCTTATCAGGTGGTGATCAACGAAGAAATCAATAAGCAGTTATTCTCGGGCGAAAACAGTGTTGGTAAGACTCTGTTCTTAGACAGCAAACCGTATCAAGTTGTTGGAGTGATTAAGACCTGGAATCCCAGTCCTCAATATTACGATGTGACCACTGGGGCATTCAAAGATAGCGCCCAGCTGTTTGTACCTTTCTCTCTGGCGCCTATCGAAGAGTTTCAGAGTTGGGGCAATAATCAAAGCTGGAAGCGAGAATCCATGGATACCTATAGTGATCGCCTTAATTCTGAGATGCATTGGATACAGTTTTGGGCCGAGGTGACCGATGATAAACAGCGTGATGAATATGCCCAGTGGTTGACGCGTTATGTGGAGCAGCAACAGCTCTTGGGTCGGTTCGAGAGCCCTGAAGCGGGTGCTCAGCTTTCGAATGTTGCTCAGTGGTTGGATCTCAATGAAGTGGTTCCCGAAGACAACAAAATATTGGTTGGTCTCAGCGCGCTGTTTTTGCTGGTCTGTCTGGTGAACATGTTGGGGCTGTTACTGGCTAAATTTTTGAAACGAGCCCCGGAAGTCGGTGTTCGCCGTGCCATAGGCGCGAGCCGTAATCAGATATTTGCTCAGCACATGGTTGAAGTGGGCTTAATTGGCTTCTGTGGTGGTGTCTTGGGCTTAATCTGGGCATGGGGGTCATTGTCTATGTTGTCGGCACACTTCGATCTAGAAGAGTCTCTGACTCACCTGGATCCGAGTATGTGGATAATCGCACCGGCTATTGCCATCTGCGCCGCCTTAATTGCCGGGACTTATCCGGCCTGGCGCATCTGCTCTACGAATCCAAGTGTTCATCTTAAGAGTCAGTAAAGGCTGCCCGTGAAATTAGTAAAAGGAATTCTACATGTTACACATTAAACCTATCATCAATACCTTGATGCGCAGCAAGAGTGGCCCGATCTTATTGCTGATACAGATCATTCTTTCTGTGGCGATTGTGGCGAATGCCAGTTTCATTATCAGCGAGCGCATTGCCTTGATGGATCGTGAATCTGGGACTATGGAAGAGGAGGTGTTTGATTTTCGCCTCTACGCCTTCGATTCTGATATCGACATTGAGTCTCAGAGTCCGCGTGATATGCGAGCCATTCGTGAATTGCCTGGGGTGATAGATGCTACCATGACCAGCATGGTACCTCTGAGCGGTGGAGGCTGGTCTTCCGGCTATACCATAGGTAACAGTGAGGAAACGGCTAAGGATACTGAGAGTGCCGCTATCTATTATGGCGATGATCATATGGTCAATACTTTAGGTGTGGATCTGATCGAGGGACGTAACTTCTATGCGGCAGAAATCGTCACCGGGAGTCCGGATCTGGCGACTCATGCCATAGTGTCTAAGGCGTTTGCTAAGGCGACCTGGGGAGATGAGCCAGCCATTGGTCAGATCATGTATGCGGGAGATTTCGGTAGTCAGCCGTTGCAGGTCATAGGCGTGGTGGATAAACTTCAGGGAGCCTGGGTCAATAGCTCATATCTGGATAACAGTGTGATACTGAATGTGAGACTGGTGAACGTGTTCACTAAGGTCTTAGTCCGCGCCGAAGTTGGCACCTTAGCTCAGCTCAAAGAGGCGATTCCGGCAGTGTTACATAAAGATCAACCCAATCGTGTTATTGAAGGTTTTACCTTGATCAGCGAGCATAGAAAAAGGGTGTACCGTAATCATGAGTTGATGGCGACGGTACTGTCTATGATGGTGGTACTGCTGTTACTTATCACTTCTCTGGGATTAGCCGGTATGGTGATGTTTAATATTGAGCGACGCACCAAGCAGATAGGCACCAGACGTGCACTTGGGGCTAAGCGCAGGGACATATTGAGCCTGTTTTTAGTGGAGAACTACATCATCTGTATCGTGGGCGGCATCATAGGTGGGCTGGTGGCAGTACAGCTGGGTCAGCAATTGATGACCTTCTATAGCTTGCCTAAGCTTGAGCTTATCTATCCGATAGTGACGGTCGCCGGCTTGATGGTACTCACTACCGTAGCGGTCATCTTACCAGCAAGAAAAGCGGCTTGTATATCGCCGGCTACAGCGACCAGAAGCGTATAGCGGTCATATTACCAGCGAGAAAAGCAGTCAATATATATCGCCAGCTACAGCGACGCGAAGCGTATAGCGGTCATATTACCAGCGAGAAAAGCGGTTAATATTTATCGCCGGCTACAGCGACCAGAAGCGTATAGCGGTCATATTACCAGCGAGAAAAGCGGTTAATATTTATCGACGGCTACAGCGACTCGGAGCGTATAGCGGTCATCTTACCGGCGAGAAAAGCGGCCAATATATATCGCCAGCTACAGCGACCAGAAGCGTATAGTCTGTCATTTAGTCTGTATCTTGATTTAACGTGTATTTAGCAGGATCTTAAACATCAGCTCCTCTGTTCGGGGAGTGCTGAAATAAGCGAAAGAGAATTAGCCTTTAATTCTCTTTCGCTTTCAGTTAGTTTGAACCTAACTTGTTGAGCTAAAACGCTTGCCACAAACGATTTTAAACTACTAAAAGAAGAACGATAAAAGCAGTATGGATACGATTCTCATCGTCGATGATAACCAGGCCGTGTGTGATGCATTGGCACTGATGTTGGAACTTCACGGGTATAAGACCCACACCTGTTTATCCCCGGAAGTGGCTCTTGAGTTGGTTAAAATCCATGATATTGCCCTAGTGATCCAGGATATGAACTTCACTCAGGACACCACCTCGGGTGAAGAAGGAAAATCACTCTTCTATGATCTGCGTCGCTTACAGCCTCAACTCCCTATCGTGTTGATCACCGCCTGGACTCAGCTGGATATTGCCGTCGAGCTGGTTAAAGAGGGCGCGGCGGATTATATGGGTAAGCCTTGGGACGATGCCAAGCTACTCAACAGTGTGGGTAACCTTATTTCACTGCATACCCTGTCCCGGGAAAATACCCAATTACAGCGTGTCGAGAGCCAACGAATGGTGGCCATCAAGGATGCGGATCTGTGTGGAATAGTGTTCGCTAGTGGTTCGATGCAGCGCAGTGTCGACCTTGCCCTGCAGATCGCTCGTTCGGATGTGTCAGTGTTGATTACTGGCCCCAATGGCGCGGGTAAAGATAAGCTTGCCGACATTATTCATGCTAACTCCCCCTTGAAGAATAAGCCTTTTATCAAGGTGAATATCGGTGCCTTGCCCATGGACTTGTTAGAGGCTGAGCTTTTCGGCGCAGAAGCCGGTGCTTTTACCGGAGCTAACAAGACCCGCATAGGCCGTTTCGAGGCGGCCGATGGCGGCACACTATTTCTGGACGAGATAGGTAACTTGTCTTTGTCGGGCCAGATTAAGTTGTTGCGCGTACTACAAACTGGTGAGTTTGAACGCTTGGGCAGTCATCAGACCCGCAAGGTCAATGTGCGCGTGCTTAGCGCCACCAATGCCGAGCTTGCCCTCGACATTCGCGAGGGACGTTTCCGTGAGGATCTCTTCTATCGTCTCAATGTTATCGAGTTGGAGTTGTCTCCCCTCAATCAGCGCCAGAATGATATCCTGCCTCTGGTTAATCACTTTATCGGCCCAGACTTCTCCCTCAATAAACAGGCTCAGAGAGTACTGGTGGCCCACACTTGGCCGGGCAATGTCAGGGAACTTGAAAATGCCTGTAAGCGCGCGGTGATCCTAGCGCCATCAAAGATACTGACCGCAGCCGATTTCGGTCTGGCCTCTGAGCCACTCGTGTCTAACCCCCTAGTTACTCAATCAGAATGGGGTATTCGTGGAAGTGAAGTCATTGAGTCTGCCCAGGACAAGCTAGTGTCGGACCCCGTACTTAAGCCAGAGTCAAAAATAGAGCCGATAGCCAAAACACCAAGGGTACAAGAATCAGGTAATGTTAGTGCCAATCCTAGTGCCTGTTCTAGCGTAAGCGTCATCGACAAGGCGAGCATACAAGCCGAGCTAGACAAGCATAAAGGCGTCATAGCGCGTGTGGCAAAATCTCTGGGACTCAGCAGGCAGGCCCTGTATCGCCGCATGGAAAAGTTTGGTATCAATAAGTAGCGGGACTCGAATATCTCGGGATTACGGATTTCGGGTGATGTTCGGGGAGATTAATCATGGATTTAATTATGTGTAGTTATGATGGGTAATTTTGCAATAACGCTGAGATCTAAGTTGATTCTGGGGGCCGTTTTGGCCTGTTTCTTGGGCTTAGTCTCGGCAGGATTGTTGTTTAACTGGCTGGGTCAGGACTATCTGGTATTGATCCTGGTGCTGTCGCTGGTGCTAGTGTGGGCGGTGAGCCATTACATGACCCGAAGTCTGGCGGACTGTTTGACGGCGCTGGAGGTGGGTCTGCTCAATTTCAAGGATAATGATTTTAGCATCAGTATTCCGGTTAAAGGAGATGAGCAACTCCGCGCCTTGGCTCGACTGTTCAATGAATCAGCACACACCCTGAGGCGGGAGCGGCAATTCATCTATCAGCGTGAGCTGTTACTCGATAAGGTGATCCAAAGCTCCCCCAACGTGATGATACTGCTCGATGATGAACAGAGGGTTATTTATGCTAATGACGCCGCCCGGCACTTGTTCAATCAAGGCGTACGCATAGAAGGCTTGACTTTGAATGAGCTGCTCGAAGGCAGTTCCCCCGAACTTATCACAGCGCTAAATAATCCCAAAGATGGCCTGTTTACCCTGGCGGCCAAGGAGCCGTTCGGTACAGATGGCCAAGGTGATACAAGCAATGAGTCCATGAATGAGGATGAGACCTGGCATCTGTCTAGGGGACGTTTCAAGCTCAATGGCCAGTTTCATCATCTGCTCTTGCTGAAACAGATGACCCATGAGCTCAATCGACAAGAGGTGGCAGTGTGGAAGAAGGTGATCCGCATCATAAGTCATGAGCTCAATAATTCGGTGGCCCCGATAGCTTCCATGGTTAACTCGGGCCGCATGATCACCAAAGATCTTAATGATCCCAAACTCAAGATGATCTTCGACACCATAGATGATCGCACCCAACACCTGAGCCAGTTTATCTTCAATTACGCCAGATTCGCCAAGCTGCCGCTGCCCAACAAGTCTATGGTTAATTGGCTGAAGATGACCGATCACCTGAGCCATCATTATAAGTTCACCTTAGATGGCGACTTACCCGAGGGCGATGGTTACTTCGACCTTATTCAGATGGAGCAAGTGCTACTGAATCTGTTGAAGAATGCTCACGAGTCGGGATCCGCTGTCGATAAGATCACCATGAGCATCACCGAGGCCAATCCCAATTCCAATCCCTGTCATGGCGTCGATGGAACGAGTGGAAATAAGGGGGTCTTCATTAGCATCTGTGATGCTGGTAGCGGCATGTCAGCCGAGGTGCTCAAGCAGGCATTATTGCCTTTTTACTCCACCAAACAATCGGGTACTGGACTGGGCTTGCCCCTGTGCCGGGAGATTTTAGAGGCCCACGATGGCCGCATCAGCCTGCATAACCGGGAAGAAGCGGGGCTCTGTGTGAAGCTTTGGTTACCCCAATAAGTTAGCAGCTTCGAATGAAGCTGGATGACATTTTTGTTGTGGTTTCATTTGGCTGGTTTGGTATTGAGTAGTGTGTTTGAGTTTCGTAGTTTCAATTTTATCTATCACCTGTGGTGGGCTTATGTGCAGATACTTCTGCGAGACGCTGTGAAGCCGTCCCTGGCCGCTCTGCGGTTTCATCCCTGAAACCGAAGCTCGCAGCCGCATCTACACCCGTTTATCTACCTCTTCGATTTGAGTTTTGTAAGTCGCTCAAGTTCTAGTTTGTAACTCGTTTCTGCCCCTTTACGTGTTATCAAGCACAACGAGAGGATCCAGATCCAGTCAACATAGTCTTACTTTTTCTAATCGTTTTACCCACTATACTTGCCGCCCAAAAGACTGATTGCCTATACAGGTATAACTGATTTGCTCCAAATTCAGATAACTTCGGCGTCAAAGGATGTGCAAAATGAGCTTTCTCCGGCAGTATTATGAGCATTATTTACCTATACACGAATAATATTCGACTTATAACAATGACTTAGTGGTGGTATCTTTAGAGTGTGAATTGAGCAGCCTGGAACGTTATCGTGCTGCTATTGAATAAGCTATTGAATAAGCTATTGAACTAAGCCGCTGCGCGGAGCCAAAAAATGGTTCAATCGAGTGTCTAACCGACTTTCAATCAGTTAGACTTAAAGGTATGTGAAGGAACACAAATATGAGAAAGGAATTAGAATGAAAAACCTACCATCTACTCGATATCAGTTGTCGATCCGCTCTACAGTCCTGAACCAGCATAAAAAAAGCAAATTCCTATAGCATGAAGCGTACCAACTAATCTGGATGTGGCAGCGGCCAAGTCCAACAAGCGATTTATGCCTTGCAGATAGCGCAACGCATAAATACTAAGACGTTATGTACTCAAGGGAATACTCCGATGCTCTACAAAATCGAGGAACGTGCAGGTGTTTTTGAAAAACTGGAGCCCGTTGAATTTAAGGATTTCTCTAGTTTTGGAAAGCTTGAGAAGTTTTATTTGAAGACGCTAAGCTAATGCCTGTATTTCAAGAGAGGCAATGGCAGGCTGAGGCTGATATCTATGCACTCAACGAGAGCGGAGAATTAGTTATCTTTGAGCTTAAACGTGCATCAGCAGGAAAAGATGCAGTCCATCAAGCCTTAAGATATGCACAAGATGCAGGGCAATGGAGCTATTAAAAGTTAGCTAAGAAGTTCAAAGAATATAGTAAAAGTGAAATGTCACTAGTTGAAGCACATAAAGATGCTTTTAATCTTGAGCATGAACTAGATCCCAAAGAAATTAATAATAAACAGCATCTTTTAGTTATTGGCAGTGCGGCTGATGAATCCTTAATATCATCAGTGGACTACTGGAAAAGCAATGGAATATCCATAGACTTTTTGCCATATCGTGTGTACGAACTAGCAGGTGAAAAATATTTTGAGTTTTTTGCATTACCATATGATAAACACAAAAATCCAAGTGATGTTAAAGGTGTGCTGTTTGACACAAATCGAAGTTATAACGAGGACTCTATTTGGTCAATGATGGATAATGCTCGCTTAGAATCTTATGGCGATGCAAAGCGATTCGTTCATCATGTTCACGTAGGTGATATTGTTTTTTTCTCACACAAAAAATACGGGCTAATAGCCGCAGCAAAAGTAAAAGGTGAAGTAAAAGCTCCTGATGAAGACACTTTGTATCGTGATGTAGAATTTTTGACGCCCATTCCAAATAGAAATAATGGGAAAATTCGTGCTATGCCATTTTCAGAGGTGAGTTTAAAAACGGGTAAGAGTTTCTTTTGGGCAAGAACAATCAAAGTACCTTACCTTACAAAAAATGAAGCTCTTGATTTAGTTGAAGAGCTTATCTGTCATCTGCGTCGTACATAACAAGGTAAGTTAATCGGATGGCTAAAACTGTCCCATTTTTTGCTAAAGAGATAGCAAAAATAGCGGCAGCACGCGCCGTTGCTTGCGGCATAGGGTGTCAAAAACAGTAATCCAGAATACGGAGAGTTAGAATATGAAAAGAGTAATTTTAATTTTGTTTCTTGCTGGCTGGCTATCTCCAGTTATGGCAAATGATGTCTGTAACTGTAAAGGATATGCTGGCGTAGGTGGGCCTTGCTATGCTGGCGTAGGTGGTGCCGCATACGCTGGAGTAGGTGGCCCTGCTTATGCCGGTGTCGGTGGTGCATGTTATGCCGGTGTTGGTGGTGACCAATACGATGGTGTTGGTGGTCCTCAATATAAGGGTGTTGGCGGATCCATGTACGATGGGGTAGGTGGGCCAGCATATAACGGAGTTGGCGGTCCTGCATATGATGGTGTTGGCGGACCATGTTATGCAGGTGTGGGTGGTCCTTGCTATTCAGGTGTTGGTGGTGGAAATAGTTGCCCAGCAGTTTGTAGGTAATGAACCTAACAAGGCCATGAAAAACGCCCACAAAAAAGCGTGGGCTGGACGCTCGTAAACTCGGGCCTTTTATGGTGGCGTCACTATATATCTGATTACTATACATTTCCTAATCCCACTACCTACCTTTAGAGTCTTAGCTCCAACACGTTTATGTCCAGAAGTGAGTTACAAGCCAGTAAAACTCAAATCGAAGAAGAAAATATTCTGGTGTGAACGCAACTCGTCACTTTCTTTGTTCAGTTTTTTGCTCGAAACTTACCACTTATAGCTTATAGCTTATAGCTTATAGCTTATAGCTTATAGCTTATAGCTTATAGCTTATAGCTTATAGCTTCACAGCCCTTCAGCCCTTCACCATTGCATTCCAAAATAGTAGGAAGCTGGCTTCTTGGTGTTGTGGGTCTTGCCATTTTTGGGGATTGTCCAGGAAGAAGCGGGTGGCTGCTAAGAACTGGCCGTGACTGTTATCTTGCATCAGGGTCAGCGGATAATTAGCCAGCAAGCCTAGGGCCTGGCCTTTTTGCATCAGGGCGCCCATAAAACCGAGTATCGAGTTCATGGCTTGCTCTCTGATTTCAGTGGATATCGATGGTGACATGGAGTACTGCTGAAAAAACTCCTGTTTCAGCGGGTTATCCATGGCCCATTGTATGGCGCTGGTCCAGAGGTGTTTAGCATCTTTTTTTAGATCGCCACTGTCTTTTATTGACGCTAAAATCGCGTCGGCAAACTCCTGCTTGATATTAAGAAACAGATGGTTCATAAGCTCATCTTTGGATGGAAAATGATGAAACAGGGTGCCTGTGGCTACCCCTGCTTGCTTGGCTATGGATGCGGTTGAGGTGGCATAGAAACCTTGGCTGACAAACAGAGTCAGCGCGGTATCTAGTATGGCTTGCTTCTTATCTAATTTACTCATCTACAACTTATTCTCTTAGCATTTGGAAACATGCAGCTAAAGCAGCTCCTACGGCTGTTAACGCAAGAAAAACTTATATAACATGGCTTGAATGCCAGTGCCATAGGGTGGGTGAACAAGCTTGCCTGTGTTGAGTTTACCGCGGCTCAATACTGTCTTGGCATGACTCAAGGTCAAGAAGCCTTCTTTGCCGTGATAGTGGCCCATGCCCGAGGGGCCTATGCCACCGAATGGTGCATCGTCGGCGGCGACGTGGAACACGGTTTCGTTGATACAGACGCCACCTGAGTGGGTGTTGTTGAGTATGTTGGCTTGAGCCTGTGCATCGAAGCTCATGATATAGAGTGCCAATGGACGGGGACGCTCATTGATATACTTTATTGAATCATTCAGGGTCTCGTATCCTACGATTGGCAGTAAGGGGCCAAAGATCTCGTCTTGCATCAAGATCATCTCATCACTGACATTGGTGATCAGTTGCGTGGGTATTTTACGCTTGGCGGTATCGATAGCCTCATCATTGGCTGAAACCACTGTTGCGCCTCTGCTTTTGGCATCTTCGAGAACCGAGGTTAGGCGATCAAACTGACGTTGGTTGATGATGGCGCCGTAATCCTTGTTGTCACTCACCTTGCCGTACATGGCATTGAACTTTTTCTGATAAGCGGCGATGAACTCGGCCTGCTTCTCTTTAGGAACCAAGACGTAATCCGGTGCGACACAGATTTGGCCCGAGTTTAAACATTTACCATAGATCATGCGCTCTACGGCGGTGTCTATGGGCATATCTGGGGCGATAACCACTGGAGACTTTCCGCCCAGCTCTAGAGTCACAGGAGTTAAGTTAGCGGCTGCGGCGCGCATCACATGTTTTCCAACTGTGGTGGAGCCTGTAAACAGCAAGTGATCGAATGCCAGTCCCGAGAATGCGGCGGCGACATCGGCTTCACCTTCTACCACGGCAACTAATGATTCGTCGAAGATGCTAGACAGCATCTGGGCTAAGACTTTGTTTGTCTCAGGTGTGAATTCTGACAGCTTAAGCATGGCGCGATTCCCCGCACTCAGGGCGGTGATCAATGGGCCAATTGAGAGCATGACAGGGAAGTTCCATGGCACTATGATGCCGACCACACCTACTGGCTGGTAATGTACTTTGATCTTAGCTGGAGCCAGTAGTAGTCCAGCATGGCGAGAACTGGGTTTCATCCATTTCTTCAGGTTCTTGAGACTGTAGTTGATGTTGTTGATACAGGGCATGATATCTGAGATTAGCGTGTCATCGACCGAACGGGTGCCATAATCTCGATTGAGGGCATCGGCTAGTGGCTGTTGAAAGGTCAGCAAGGCTTGCTTAAGTTCTTTGAGCTGCTTGACTCTCAGTGCATAAGTTGGAGCTGGCTCTGAGCGATAGCTGGTTCTTTGTAGTCTGAGCAATTCATCGAGTTGTGATTGCATCGCTGATTTGTTCTCTGTCTCAATAGGCATATTCATCTGCTCATAGCTCCTGATCTGTATCCAGTCTAGTCGATTATAGTTTTTCGCACTGTTCAACTTACAAGCCGACTGATTGGTCGGTCTGTGTTGCTCCATCATAATTCACAACGGGACTAAGATCTACACCTGTTTAAAATTGATACAAATCACTTTGACTCTTTTGGATTCACTTTTATGAGTTGAGTGTAAATCGGCAGTGAGGTCGGCATCTCGGAAGAGGTCATATTTAGAGCTGTTATTTAAGAATTATTAGTTACGATCTATTACAGATATAGGCTATTGGCTAGTGGTATCAACAGGGGGAGAGGTGAGTGATATCTATAGGGGATAAGAGGATGATAAAGGGAAGGATTAACAGGCATTTTGGGACTATGCTTAGTACATGAGAACTGGTCCAACACTCTGGTCTAATAGATTTTTATGAGACAGCACCTCACGCTCTTAGCTGTATCATTGATATAGATGGCTTTTATTGTGTCGGCATGGGTTCATTAACATGGTTGAAAACAGCTCTAAATGTTCAATGCTTATAGCTTAGAGTTAAAGTTTCCGATAGGGATGTCGAATGCGATCTTGGAAGGTTGATTAAACAAGGTTTGGCGTAGCCCTATTGGACTAAGTATGGTGCTGCTCGTGGCGTTTATGTCATCAGCGACCTGTAGGCAGTAGACTGGGGCTATGCCACTTATTTTCAGATTAAGGTTCTGGAAGAAGCTAAGAGCTAGGAATAAAAAGTTTATCTATTAGGAGAACATTATGCGAACTCGTCAAATACTCTGCCCCACAGATTTTTCTGAGACAGCCTCCCATGCAATGAGCTACGCCTTTGAGATGGCCAATTTCTATAATGTCGGCATTCGTTTACTGCATGTGGTCGATAAGCCATTCGGAGACAAATACACTCGCGTGTTATCTGTGACTCCTGAGGAGCTTGCTAGTCGAATGGAGGGGGAGGCAGCAGAAAAGATGCGTAAACTGATTGGAACCTTAGCTTCAGGTTTGTCGGTAGAGGGGGTAATTCGTCATGGCTCTCCGGCCGAGGAGATTTTGGCATCGGCTAATATGATAAACGCCGGGATGATCGTCTTAGCCAGTCATGGTCACACAGGTTTAACCCATTTTCTCCATGCGAATGTGGCGGAGTCTGTGGCAAATGAGGCTAAGTGTCCGGTCTTAGTGGTTAAATAAGTTTTGAAGTTTGAGTTCCTCGTTCCTAGAACCTAGAAAACTTATTGAGAGCTGATTCATTAGGAGATAGTTATGCGTACACGTCACATACTGTGCCCGACCGATTTTTCGGAAACGGCATCTCATGCCTTAGGTTATGCCGTCGAGATGGCAAATCTATACGGGGTTGATATTAGGCTGCTCAATGTGATCAGTCTGCCCTACGGCGCACCTGATTATGGCATTGTTGTCGATAGTCCTGCCGAGCTACTGCAAGATCAAGAAGCCTACGCCAATGAGAAGATGAAAAAAATGGTGTCAGAAGTGCGCGAGCAAATGCCCAGTGGTTTGTTTGTGCACACCAATGTTCGCAGCGGAGGGGTATTAGCTCAAATATTGGAAGAAGCTGAAGAACGTGAAGTGGGTATGATAGTGATGGCCAGTCATGGTCATACTGGTATATCACACATGTTAAGTCCTAATGTAGCCGAGGCCGTAGCCAATCAGGCCCTATGCCCTGTGTTGGTGGTTAAATAAAGAGACTAAGACAGCTTCGAGTTCAAGGCAAGGCTAAGAAAGTCTCGAGTTGTAAGCTTTAAGTCTTAAGAAAGGCTAAGAAAGCTCAAGATACAGCTAAGAAAGCAGCGAGTCGCGAGTCAAGATAGAGCGAAGAAAGCCATAGCCCCTAGGTCATTCCGGCATGCTTTTGGCCGGAATCCAGCTTGGCGGCTCTAACCTCGAACCCTCTATCCGCTTATCGGCATACATCTTTATAAAGCTGATCGGCCAGTTCTTGTAAGGTATCGCCTTCGGAATGAGTGTGAGCGAAGGTTCTCAAGCCATAAACTCCCAGCATGAAGTAGCGTGCCAGATGTTCTGCATCGCGCTCAGTTGTGAGTTCACCTTTGGCTTGAGCCAGCTCAAAAACTTGAGTCAGTGCCAGTTGCCAGTTAGCTAAGTTACTTGTGATGATGGCTAGTAGCTCTGCATCTGTTTCGGCAATTTCGTTGAGCGCCTTAGTGAGTAGGCAGGCTTGGGCGGCATCACAGCTCTGACATTCGTGCACGATATGATCGAGATAGGTTTTAAGCTCCACAAGAACTGGATGTTTTCCGGCAAAGAACCCCTCAAACTCGGCATTTCTGTCTAATCTGTACTGTTCTAGAGCCGCTAATAATAGACCACGTTTATTTTCGAATGCACAATAGATAGACCCCGGGTGTAGGCCCGTGGCTTTTTTTAGATCTTGCATACTGGTCTTGCCATAGCCTTTGTCCATAAACGCTGTCATGGCTGATCTCAGTACTTTCTCTCTATCAAATTCGGCATTTCGCATGGGTTATCAATTGACTCTTGTATGTGGCTATCGTATTTGGCTCTCACATGTGAGGGTCATCTTAGCGCTTTATTGTGCAGTTCAAATCCATTGTAATCAATCTTGAACGTTTATTCAAAAAAGATCTTGAATGCTTGTTCAAAAAAGCATATCTTGAATGCTCATTCAAGAATCAGAGGTCGCTATGACTGATAACCTTTTTCAAACTTATGCGCTTAATGGCACATTATCTCTTAAAAATCGCATCCTCATGGCGCCACTGACTCGTTGTATGGCTGATGATGAACTCGTGCCGACTCAGGCCATGGCAGATTATTATGCACGCCGTGCCGAATCGGGTCTTATCATCTCTGAGGCAACTATTATTCGTCCGGACGGTCAAGGCTATCCCAATACTCCGGGTCTATTTACTCCGACGCAGATTGATGGCTGGCGTGTGGTGACAGATGCCGTACATAAGGCTGACGGTAAGATTTTCGCTCAGCTTTGGCATACTGGTCGCGTCGCTCATCCTCATTTCTATCAAAGCACTGGCAGCAGTGATGTGATGGCGCCTTCAGCAGCTGGTGTAGAAGGTAGCGTACCCAGAATGCGAGAATTGACTTATCAAGTGCCTAAAGCTGTATCTATTGAAGAGATAGCTCAGCTGGTACAGGATTATGCCCAGGCGGCAGCTAATGCTATCGATGCTGGGTTCGATGGTGTCGAGATCCATGGTGCTAATGGTTATCTTATCGATCAGTTCCTACATCACGACAGTAACCGCCGTACAGATGAATATGGTCAGACCCCTGAAAATATGTCGCGTTTCGCTCTCGAAGTGGTCGATGCCATTGCTGCACGTATCGGCAATGACAGAACTGCACTACGCGTGTCCCCCGGTGCATATTTCAACATGGCGGGTGATAACCGAGATCGTGCTGTGTTCGATTATCTTATTCCTGAGCTTGAGAAGCGCGATTTGGCCTTCTTGCACATAGGTATCTTCGATGATGCTATGGAGTTTGATTATTTAGATGGTCGTGCATCAAGCTATGTACGCAGTATTTATAACAAGACATTAGTGGGAGTCGGTAGCTTTACCGCCGAGAGTGGCAGTAGCGCCATTGCTGAAGATAAGTTCGACTTGTTGGCCATAGGCAGACCCTTTATCGCTAATCCGGATTACGTGGAGTTAGTGCGTGACGGTAAAGCACTAGTGGAATATTCAGATGAGATGTTGACCAGCTTAGTGTAATGGTCATCCTTAATTGAGTATTTAGTTGTGTTAAGCCAGTCGATATTTTGACTGGCTTTTTCATGACGCGCAACGGTCGTTAAGCGATGGGGTGACCCGTTTTGGGGTCTATGCGATCGAGTGAAGGGCCTTGATAGGTGTTCAACAACAACTGAACCACGGCTTCGCCATATTCACTAAACCAGAACTTACCTAATTCTCTGAGTCTATTGATGTTGCTTTTGGTCAGATCATCCATTGCATCATCGGGTGGATTGGGCAATCCGGGTTGGGGTTTCAGTTTGGCGTTTACACGGATATAGTTGCCCCGATCCATGATGGTTAAGCTCTGGTAAGAAACGATACGTTCATCGCTCAACACTTCCATGAGTTTACCTTCTGTCATCCATTGTAAGGCGCCCCATTTTCTGGAGCTGGCACCGTTGATCTTTCTGGTTAAAAAACCTGTGCCTATGGATAACACCCGCATATCGCTGAGTGAGTAATGGGGCCATACATTTCTGGCTTCGGCAATGGCACACATGGTGGGATTGTTCGCGATTACGCCACCATCTATCAACCAAGATTCTTCGCTCGTGTCGGGAGATTCCAGACCCTTAGTGGGAAAGAATGTTGGCGCTGCGCTGGTTGCATCTGCAGCTTCTGATGACAGAAGTTCAAGATAGTCAGGTTTGGTTGACTTGATGATAACGGGCTTACGTTTTTCAATGTCGTAGGATACGGCTAAGACATGTTTACCTTCAGGTACATCACCAATCTTAGCTTGATTAAAATTCTCCTGTAACAGGCTTGTTTTACCACTTGCCTCATATTTCGGAGCATTGATACCGTCTATATCGAGCAAGCCTTTATGCTCAGTAAAAATCCGTTGGCCATTTTCATAATTATAAAGCTCATCGATTTGAGCTAAAGTCATGTCAGTAGTCGCCAAGGCTAAGGCGATGATACTTCCGGTACTGGTTCCTGCGTATAGATCGACACAATCGCGAATCGATTTATCATGGTTTTGCTGTAATTGCTGTTCGACCATACTGAGAAATTGAGTGATGGCTACCCCTCGTATTCCACCGCCATCGAGAGACAAAATCAATTTTGACATTTATCTGTTCCTTTTCGTATACGTACACGTGAGTGATTTATAGAATATTTGCTCGTACAGGATGAATACCAATCGCTATAAACTTAGCCATATCAGCTAAATATCAGCGGACAAATGGTGAGCTTGACTCGCCCATTAGTCGCTGAATATTGGTTTGATTTATCTATCAATCATTAGATATCGATACTGGCGGCAATATTCTCCGGTAACAGATAGCCATATTCAGGTTTATCCGCGGCAGCTAACTGCTTGTTGCGGGCCTGGATTTTCTCGCTGATTTGTATCATCTCAGCAGTAAATGCTTGGCTTATTTCTGGGTGATCCTTTTGCAGGGGATCTAGGCTAGCAAGAGAGGTTTCCGAGGGCATTGCCAACATCCAGGATAGCAGGCACTGGAAGGCGGAGTTTTTCTGGTTGGGTAACGCCGCTGCAATATACTCGGCGCTAATGTCCTGCTCCCCTTCTGGCATCTGTTTCGCTAGCGTAGCGGGTCGATTCGGTGCCAATGCTGTGTAAGGAAATTGCGGGAAGTTTATTGCAGAATGGAAGGCGCTGCCCATCCAGATAATCGTCTGTAATGTGTGACTCAGGAGTGCCAAATCTGTTATCTCAGCAGGGAAGCCTGGCATGGCGCCCAGTTCTGGATCGGCCAGCTCTTTAGCCCAAGCCTGTAGTGCTGGATCGGCTTGCACTGCTGCGTCATCACTATAGGCAGATTTCACGACATTTGAGGTGTAGTTACCTATGGCGTTCCAGATGAGGAATCCATCTTCACGGTAATAATATCCTTGTAAGCCATCACTCATCTCTTCATCGAAGCCCCGTGCCTTTAATTGCTCCGGAAAACTGGACTTGAAGAAGTCATAGCTTTTCCAACCGTTAGACACCATTTGAACACCTTGAGCTGTACCCAAAGCAAATGTGCTTTGGGTGATGGCGCCTTGCTCAGCAACCAAGGTCTGTCGAGCCAGGAAGTTGATGCCTATGGTGTCATGGAAGTGCGGGGTTAACAGCTTAGAGACAATATGCTCTTTGGGTAAGCTGTTATGGGTCGCTATGGCCATAGCTTCTATGGCCAAATGGGCTAGTCCCAGATGATAGAGAAACTGATGGATCTGATTATCGGCACATTGCGTATGAATTTTGGCAAACATAAATCGGTTTGGCTGATTCGAGTCTGGCGTGTAGATAGGGTTTATGCCCTCGTTACGCTCTAGCTGTATGGCGACGATATTCAGACGGCTGTCATTATTTTCAAGCTGCTGCTTATAAACCAAGAGATAGGGGGCGTAGAAGTATTTACCATCTTCACACTTGAATGGTACAAGTTCTTTGTAATCAACTAGGAAGAGGCGTTTATCGGCAATGAGTTCCGACATGCCCTTGTCTTGCGCTTTTAGCTCTCGCATCGCTTCAGGTACTTGCTCTATGCTGTTAACTACCTCGATCATTAAGGGGTTTAACCCTTGCAGCAGTTGGCGGCAGAATTCACTGTCATCCTGCCAGGATTCCAGCAGTTCCGGGATCGGCAGGTAGCCACCAAAAAAAGCGCCATAGGCTTTGAGCGAGCCCGAAGGGTATTGTGCTAAGCGTTGCTTTAGCTCTAATTCCGAGAATGAAAACTCGAGTACGCGCTCGGCCATGCGACTCAATTTATGGGGAGAGAGAGCCTGGCTTCTGGGCAGACCTTTGACCATTTTAGGCATAGGATGCACCGGATAAGAGTCATACTCCCAGCGTGGTTTCTCTTCGACCAGCAGGTTTAAGACAATTTTTTGTAGCTTATCTTTGATACCATTGATGGTATCTGACATTTCCTTAAGGCTGACAAACTGCTGCTGTTTATCCGTTAGTGGTAAAGCATCGGCATCATTATTGAGTTCCATCTCTATGGTCACTGACACAGAGGCGCCCTCGTCGAGTTCTAGCTCAAGGGTTTTAGGCTTATCATTTTCAAAATCATGTAAATCCAGAGAGGCGGTGCCGATCAGCGTATCGCTTCCTAAACAAGAGTCCATGACACCAAAACCTAAACTACCTTTCTTGCTTAGCAATTCAAATTCGAAGGTATCATTGAACGTTGAACTGTAGGGGAAGTTTGGTTTAGCCGTTTGGTGATGCTCTCCATCTAGTTCAACGATCACATAGGGATTGACCGGCGGGAACGTCTGGGGGAGATCTTTAATACTGCCTAAGGTGACAGTGACCTTGCCTAAAGAGGGATTGAAATACTGATTTAAGGCTGCGATTCCATCATGGTAGCCTTGGGCTTGAGGGCCTTTTATTATGCTGCTGACGACGTCTGGGGCCATCACCCAATTGCACCAGATAATCTCGGTTTGAACTGCCGAGATGGATCGCATCTGTACCTGAGTCGTAATGCTGTCGAGACCAGGCATAGCTGGCTCCATTTTGACCAACTTATATTGCAGGGTGTGAGTCTTATCATCACGAGAGATCAGTTGCTCACTTATGGTCATATTTCTATTTTTAAAGCTAAAGGTTCGAATTGCACCAATTTCGTCCTTAGCAGGCGGAGCTAACTCCATGGTCTTATAAATATGCCACCACTGGGTCATTTCACCGAAGGGGCGATAAAGTTTCCAGACATCTTCGATGGCGGCGTTTACTATTCCTTTTACTTGAACCGTAGGTTGCTCAGTCTTATCGGTCATTTTACGTTCCTCTTCCATGATTCTTATTAGTTAAATTTGTTTTTCATCCACTCTAATCTTTGTGAGAAGCCTTGCTCTATGGCATTTTTTACTGTTTTTCGATCTAGACCCTCACGAGGTAAGAAGACTGAGTCGTAGTAAAGTACTAGCTTATTATCTCCCTTACATTTAAGGCGTAGAGTCCCCTGATACATGCTGACTGGCATGGCTGATTTCAGCACTGAGTAGACCAAGGTGTGAGTCTCTTCCGTTGCCGAATCAAGTTTCTCTTCCAGCGCTACGTCTCCAAAGTGAACCCGGCGAATGTCATTACCCAGATCTTCCATCGAGGTTGCCCCCATGACCCAGGAGATATCGCTCCAGTTGCTGACAATTTTCCAAAAATCATCAATGGAATAATTGAGTTTTAACTTTAAAGACATACGCAGGCCATCTCGCTGCAAGACCAGATCACTGATTTCATTGATACGGGTCGGTAGGAATTTGGCTAAGGTATCTAAGGTGATCTGACGTTCTTTTTCTTTTTCACTGACCAAAACACCGTCAATGGTCAGCCTTGCCTTTGTGGTTTGTTCTGCCTGCCAGACCGACACTGTGGCGCGATAATATGAAAACATCACATTAGGCTGTGGGAGTCCCATGACCCAAATGTGGTTGGTATCATCCTTTTGCCAAAGGACTTCACGGGTTTCTCCGCCGGCAAAGGCAAAGGCGACTTCGGCATTGACGCCATTATTAGGACGTCCGCCTCCAGTCAGCAGCTTGGTATCCTCATGTCCACCTAAGGCTTTTTGCAGGGCTAGATAATCGTCAAATCCAGACCAAAATTCGGCCACTGTTAGCGGTAATTCCTGTTCATGGCTCTGGCTTATTAAGCGGCCATATTCAAGATCTACATTACTCATAAGTTCTCCTTGGTTAACACACGTGTTATTGACCGAATCTCATTGTCAGCGTAAGCACTTAACTTCTCGAACTAAGCACTTTTACTGGCGAGTTTTGGCTAATTATTTCTGCAATATCTTTCATTAATTGACTGTTTATATAGTGATTTTGAAAGATCGGGTTGAAACATCTCGTTAACATAAGGGAAGCGACTACTTAAAATAACTGTCTACTAGGAACAGTTGACAGCTGGTAACTTGTCGACTATCGGAGAGTATTTAAACGAATCAGGCACCATTGAGTAAATGCCTTCGGCTGGATGTTTGTACGGGGATCTGATTTAATGCTACAGCTTTACACAGATATGATATGAATAAGCGTATTGGAGTCGTTCCTGCTTAATACTAAGATGTTATTGCACACCCAAATATCGCCCGTTAAGGGGCATTCAAAATTAACATTGGCCATTGTGCTGGTGGTTTTACTGTGTCAATTTTTCGCAATCGGTTCGGCTTTCTCTGTGCAATACCCCAGTGGCGAGCATCCTATGGGGAAAAATGTTAGCCATCATCACAGTCATAGTGAATCCCCTAATAGACCAGTTTCTTACACTTCAAATGACCAAGACGCCCATCATCAAGGGCCTATAGCGTTTAATGCCACAGAGCCAGTATCTTTTGATTTTGAGACTAATGTACTCACTATTTTAGATGGAGAGTTGGCAGTAAATGCGGAAGCAGAGCATGAGCATGCCAATCATTCACATACTCCGTCTCATCCGCCTGAAGAACCAATATTGATTTCGAGTTTTTTTGAATCTGAGATCCTTATCTATGATGATATCTCATACCTTAATTGTCGCTACGCGCCGCCAATTCCCCCTCCACATACCTAGTTTTTTCATGTTCTTAGCGTGATACCTCGCTATTTTTGCGAGTAAAAACGTTAATTCAAATTTGTTTAGGCACTCATGCTGCTCCAAAATTTAGGATTCTACAATCCAGGGCTGAGTGCTATTCAACTGATTTAAATATTATTTTGGAGTATGTGTAATGAGTCATCATTTGGCCAAAACCATGACTGGTACTATGACTAACGTTATGACCTTATTCGTGGTTTTCTTAGGGGTGTTTGCTTCTTTTTCATTATCGGCCCACGGGGTTGATGAAGATACCAAGCAATTTTTAACTCAAAATGAAGGGGTATCGATTCTGCCCTTCATCTATATCGGTGCCAAGCATATGGTTACCGGTTACGATCATCTTTTATTTCTTGTCGGGGTGATTTTCTTCCTGTTTAGAAGTAAAGATGTGTTGCTCTATGTCAGCCTGTTTACCTTGGGCCACAGTATCACCTTGTTGTTTGGTGTACTGAGTGACATTAGAGTTAATGCCTATCTTATCGATGCCATTATTGGTTTCTCTATCGTCTATAAAGGGTTCGATAACTTGGGAGGTTTTAAGCGGTTTTTTGGTTTTCAGCCCAATACTAAGGCTGCAGTGATGATCTTCGGCTTATTCCATGGTTTTGGCTTAGCCACCAAAATTCAGGAGTTTAATCTGCCACAGGAAGGCCTGGTTCCCAATATCCTAGCTTTCAATGTTGGGGTGGAAATAGGTCAGTTCCTAGCTCTGGGAGTGGTACTTATCTTGATGAGTTTCTGGCGGCGACACAGGAGTTACCTGCAATTTTCAACAGCAGCTAATACCTTGTTGATGAGTGGTGGCCTGATGTTAGTTGGCTTTCAGTTAACGGGATTTTTTGTTAGCTAACAGACTCAATTAAACATCATAAACAGATATAAGCTTAAGGAATAATTATGAAAACCAATGATAAACCAAACTCAATAAATCAGAACGAAACCCTGTTCAATAGCATTCCGGTGCACTCCAGTGCCACCTTAGTCAAAGCCAGTGTCGCAGCTTCGGCGATTGCAGCTGTTGTCTTAATTACTGCTATCTTGCCTGCCGAATACAATATCGATCCAACTGGCATAGGTAAGGCGTTGGGATTAACTCAGATAGCTGAAGCGGCAAGTGTGATTCCTGAGGTCGCGGTGAGCGGTAGCGAGACTGTTTTTGCTTTTGGACAAACTGCGCCTGTTAATAGTAAAGAAATTGCTAATGCCCCGAGTGTTGGCGAGATAGCTCAAGCTCGCCAAACTCCTGGGGTGAGAAGCGATACTGTTAAAATTAATATCCCTGCGGGTAAAGGCTTAGAGTATAAGTTACTGATGGATGAGTTTGTTCACTTAAAATATGAGTGGAGCACTGGTGGTGAGGAGTTGTACTTTGATTTCCACGGAGAGCCCAAGGGCGATACCACAGGTTATTTCGAGAGTTTCTCCATTACTACATCAGATAAGGTGAAAGGCTCGCTGACTACGCCATTCGCTGGTGCACATGGCTGGTATTGGAAAAACAAAACAGATTCTCCAATTACAGTGACCCTATCAACAACAGGGGATTACACTATTAAAGGCTAGAAACCTTATACCAATTGGTATGTAGGTTGAGTTACATAAGCCAATAAGAGGCGTATCCATAGGATACGCCTCTTTGCTTTACTGCCACTAAATCGGCTAAGACTTGTGAATCCTCGTTAATTTAACAATGCCTCAGGTTTTGACTGAACTAATTTCTATTTTTAGAGTAAAACACTGAAAACAAGCCTTTAGTTAATCTTATATGTGTCGATAATCTGTATGCTTAGAGTAAGTACAGCAAATACAAGTTCCACTCAACTTTAAGATCTGACATTTGACGTTACAGGAGTAAACGGTGAACATTAATGGATTAACACTCAATATTATTGCGGGTAAGAGACCCTTAGATGTCCAGTTTTCTACAGGACCGGCACCACAAGTAGCAACACCTATATCCTCAGCGCTTAGCCATGCAAGTTCGGCTCAATCCAGTGATAAGGTTACCATTTCCGAGGAAGGTAAAGAGGCCTTCAATGAAGACAAAGCACTTAGTAGTAAATCTGCGGATACAGAAAAGGCACTAAGCTCAAACATGGGCAGCACCTTGCACGGTAAGCACTCCGAATCTGCTCAGCAGGCGAAGGAGATGGAAGAGGAGAAGGCGATGTCTCCCATCGACAAGCAGATCCAACGCGTTAAAGAGCAGATAGAAGAGCTACAAGAGCGCTTGAAAGAGCTGGAAGGCGATAGCTCTGAAGCAGCGGATAACGAGCGTAAACTCATACTAGATCAGATTTTAGAGCTCACAGGCGTCTTGATGAGCTTAATGGAGAAGAAAACCCGCGATGTTAAATCTTTGTCTGCATAATAGTCCCCAATTGCTTATTAAAGCAGCACTGCTAAGTACTTGTATCATATCAGCGCTGTCAGGTATGGGTCACCAGATAAAGATGTCACCCCTGGTTTTAACCAGAAGATCCCTGAAGAGATCGTGACCCCAAATAAAGTTGAGACTCGTATTGGCGAGCTTAACTTTTATGACGGCAACGTCAATCGAAGGCATTAGCCTCTAATATATGGCGCACAGGCCTTTAAATCTACCCGCTAGCTGATGCTGAAAATCCAAATAAGATGGAAGTTTATCAATGGCTCTGGAAAGTATTGTAATATCCTTCATGCTAACGATTACAAGTTCAAGCAGGCTGCTTTTTTGGGGACTCCTTATCTAAAACCGATTGCTATAACTCCCTGCAGAAATGAGTTGTCATAACGAGACAAGCTATTGGCTTTTTTTATAGAAGGTAATGCTCTAATGATACCCCTCCAGTTAATTATTACCCTGTCGATAGCTTAGATATCAGTTTACATTCAGGTTAGAGGTTTATGTGAAGATTATCGGGCTGGAGGGCCTATATCTAAACTTTACCAAGCCTAATTCTATAGGTTTCACCTCTCCTGCCTTTCTCTCTCAGCCCTCAAGTTTTTCATCTGCCCTCTCATCAGAAAGACGTACCACTGAAATTAGTGTTTCAATCTCTGACTCTGCTAAATACGCACTTAATGCTGAGCGAGTAGAGCAAAGTCAGTTAGATCACAAAAGAGCCATAGGAACCTACATAGGTGAGCTGTTGCATGGCCTAAATGCTCATAAACTCAAAAATGGCTCAAGGGCTGACGAAGACTTGTCGATCATAGAGAGACAGATAAAACGCATACAAAAACAGTTACAAAAATTAAAAGAGGAACTCAGAGCCATCGCTGGTGATAACTCTAAAAATGCCAAATTAGAGCGAAGAATCATTCAGGATCAGATCATGTTACTGACTGTACAGATAGTCAGTTTACTCGAGAGGAAGATGCGCGCAGCTAATGTGTGAATCGATGAGTTGTAAAAAGTAGGCGGAGTAGATATTAGGAGAGGAGAGAGCTAAATAATCAATTTATCTAGTTAAGTATTTGTTGAGTCTGAAATGAGCTAAGTAGTGATGCCATCAAAGCTTCAGCCATTTTTTCTTAGGTTATAATTTAGACATGACAAGTTAACTATGTAAGCAATTATTCACTCACATCTTCTATTTCTAACCTTTTGTTGAGCTAGCTGTTTGAAAGGCTTATTCGAAAGAGAAATTTGAATGAGTTGTTTATATTAGTCACATGAATCAGTGGAGGGTAAAGCCTCCCAGGAGGTTTAAGATGTTTAGGTCACTATTTTTATTGGTATGGTTACTACTCTTAACCGTGCCGCAATCTATGGCTGAAGGGCCTAATCCGGGTGGTAACGGTTGGGATAACGCCAACCCTAATGCCGCTTTTAAACGTTGCGGAACGCGAACGCCCTCAGATAGGGAAGTTAAAATGCTTAATGAGCACTTAAAATCTCTGCTTAGGCGAGGTAATGGTAATGGTGGTGGGAATGGAGGTAGTGGCGGTGGTGGCTCTTTATCTTATACGCCTGTAGGGAATATCATCCCTGTATATTTTCATGTGATAACCAGTACCTCTGGCAGCGGTGATGTGACTAATAAAGTAGATGAGCAAATCGAGGTTTTGAATAAGGCTTTTGCTGCTGGCAATGGTGAAGGCGGCTTCGATACTAAATTTGTATTCGACTTGGTTAAGACGACGTTAACAGCAAATGATAGTTGGTATATAGCAGGTCCTAATAGTAGTGCCGAAGCATCTATGAAAAGTGCATTACGTCAAGGAGGAGCAAGTGCATTAAATATTTATGCTAACAATATGGGGGGCGGTTTATTGGGGTGGGCTACTTTCCCCACTAGCTACGCAAGCGACCCTCTTGACGATGGAGTCGTTATTCTTAATGAGTCTATGCCTGGTGGGAGTGCTGCACCATACCACGAAGGGGATACTGCAACACACGAAGTGGGCCACTGGCTCGGTTTGTATCATACCTTCCAAGGTGGCTGTAGTAAGTCTGGTGACTTGGTGTCTGATACTGCAGCTGAGCGTTCCCCCGCCTACGGTTGTCCCACAGGTCGTAACACCTGTAGGAAAGGAGGAGATGATCCCATAGAAAACTTTATGAATTACACCGATGATGGTTGCATGTTTGAGTTTACAGAGCGTCAGTCTGAACGCATGGATATGATTAGTGGGAGCTATCGTTGGTAATAAGTTATGTTCGATATTAGTAAGTTATTTACGGTGATGGGTACAGCATTGATTGCTGTCCTCATATTATTTACTTCGCTCTTGGTAGTAGCCGGAGGACGTCTTCGTCCTCCGGCAGACTTTGCCTGTGAGCCTAATCATATGACCTCCTGGACCGGGGTTTTAGTCTTTTACTGGCGAGATGCGTCCCAGCTTGGTTTCACCATAGACACAGATGATGGGACTCAAGAGTCTCTGATCACGCCTTATAGTCTGAATAAGTTATTGATCAATGGTGAGCATTTCACCTATGAAGATTGGTCTAAAGTCGAGTCGGAAGTCGGCCTACTCAAGCCGATGACCAGAGCCAGAATCTGGCTTTGTGATAATGATGGCAATGCCACCTTGATCGACTGGCAGATCGGAACTTTTTTGTAGATTCTGCTTCTGTTTTTCCCCTTTCCTTGCCCCATTTCTTGGCTTAGCCATAAGCTGCTAACTGACATCCTCTTATGCCGATAGGTAATAGTTCCTGTAAACTCAAGCCAATGCATAAATACCTCAGAAAGTACTGGCTAGTGCTCCCTGTGAGATTGAGATAAACAAAGTAAGATGGAAATGATTAAGGTGAAACTGAGATGAGAAAGTCGGATAAGAAGATTGAAAATAGCCTGAGAGTATCACTGACTCATGTCTGTGAACTGGCACTGGAGCATGTCGAAGGCTTTGAGTGGATCACTCATCTGGTTAATTACGACAAGTTTCCTCAGTCACTCAAAATTGTCTGTGTATTTAATACCAATGCTGAGTTATCCGATGCGATTGCCAATAAACAGGATGAGTACCTCATCGGGCTCATTGAGCAGGAATTCGCCAAGGTGGCTATTAAGGTAGGTGATTTAACCAGTAAGGTCAGTTTTGATACCGAAGAAAAGTGCAGTTCACAAGCCGAAGGGAAGTGGGATCGTCGTTTGAAGCGTCACTGATAGCTATTTCCTGACTGATACTGACTCGAGCAATATCTGTCAGGAAAGCCTTCGGTGTCATCTGCATACTAGCCTCATATTCAGAAGGGCGTGTAGTATTGAGTGTGCGATGAGTGAGCTTTATCGTGGAGCCCGCCATCTTGAAAGTTTGATGGGAACCGAGTTTATTATGCAGTCGAAAGCAAAAATAGACAGTTACGCTAAGGTGATGAAGCGGGTCTGTGATTATATCCATAAAAATTTGGATGAAGACTTGTCAGTTGAACATCTGAGCCTGTTTGCTGGTTTCTCTAAGTATCAATTTGGAGGTAGTAAGATGGATAAGAAACAACAGGCAGAGCATTTAGACGTTAGCGTCGATATCGTCAACTTTGCTGAGACTAAGATAGCGGTATTCGAGCATAGGGGCGCCCCCGAACTGGTTAATGTATCTGCCGGTAAGTTTATAGCCTGACGTAAGCAGACTGGCCTATAGCCTGTGACGAAGAGCCAAACGTTCGGGCTAATCTATGAAGACCCTAAATCAGTTCCAGCTGATAAATTTAGGTTTGATATAGCAGGCTCGGTATTGCATGAGGTGCCAGATAACGCTTCGGGGATTATCAACAAAACCATTCCTGCAGGCCGCTGCGCCGTCATCAGGCATTTGGATTCACATGATGATTATACCAATCCCGATAAGTAGTTGCTCATTCAGCGGGAGTTAAAAGCGCTATAGGCAAGTGAGTGGATTGAAGCTAATAGTTATTCTATATCGAAAGTCACGTACGCAGTATAGAGTGCTTTTCCTTTGCTTTTAACATCAGCCGCACTACGTGAGCTTCTCAGGACATCCCCTTCTGCTTTGCATTGCCTCATAAAGGGAACAACCATTTTTTCAACAATGCGCTTTGAAGCGAAAGCCCTGAGAGAGCTTTGAAGTGAGCAAACATCTATCGGGATTGGTATGAAATACCAAGATTCATTATCTGTATGGCCAGTGGTTACCGGATAGCGGCGAGTCTCTAAGAGACTTTCACTGTTTCTTCCATTATCAGAACTTCTTCCCCGAAGTGGCAGAGCATGAACTGATAACAGATATTTACCTGCCACTAATCTAAATTTCGATTTAACTTACTGTAAAGTAGAAGTTAAATCGAAGGTAAGGAAATCCTGAAATCATAGTTTATGTAGATTCGGCTGTGAGCTTCGATGACAAGGATGTCATCGCAGAGACTACAGGGACTGTACTCGCGGCGTCTCACAGAAGTATCTGCATTTAGGCATGCTGCAAGCAATAAGTACCAATACGGCTATGGTGCTCTACAGATTAGGCTACAAAATTACCGGTAAATGAACCCAACCTTAGAAATACTTCCTCACTTGTTATTCTACAAGTGATTAGAAGCTTGATCCTGGCTGTGACAGAAACTCTACTTCTTCTGGAGTCGATTCTCGTCCAAGGATCTCATTTCTATGTGGATATCGGCCAAACTGGTCGATAATCACCTTATGCCTGCGCTCAAACTCTAAGTTACCCGCTGCGGCTTCTCTGCTAAACAGTATCATGGCAATCTCATGGATTTTCTTAGACTCGCTGTGCATGTAAGGCATAAATAGAAAGGGTACCTGCTTGGCTTTGAGTTCGGTATCTGCACCATGTGCCACTGCTTCCTGGGCCAGGGCTAGCGCTAAGGGATCCGATGCGAAGGCCTGTGGTGTATCTCTGTGTATGTTGCGGCAAAACTGATCCAGTAGGATAATCTCGGCGAGTCGCCCCTGGGGTGTGGCGCGCCAATGATAGAGCTCCCCAGCTTTAGCTTGCTCGACGAGCAAACCGAATCTCTGTTTTATCAGTGCATCAAACTCAGTATCTTTCACCCACCAAGATTTAGGCTCTATCTCGTCGAACCAAAAATTGATAATCGTTTCAGGTGTCATCTGTATCGTCTGTGACTGTGTATGTAACTGTGCTTGTTCACTTGTGTTCAAGAGTATTCTCCTATGTATTAGCATTCAGTTCCTAGGTTCTAGGTTCTAGGGTTTAGAAATTAGTGCATTTAAATCCAATTTTGATGAGAGCGACCGGTTATGGCTAAAGCGCGCTCGGCAATTTCTCTGGCATCATTCAGAGGCAAATAAGGGATGGTCTGAGTACCGCTTGCAAGACCGAGTTCAAGTGTCGCCAGGCCTTTTCTTTTCTGACCCTTAGTCTGAATAATAGCGACGTGTTGTACTTTTTTTAGCGCAATGAGGTGCCAGCTATGGCCAAGCATGCCTGTGTGGATCCAGCAGTCATTGCCATCTAAGAAGTAGCCCCATTGTCGATATCGTAAATAGAGACCAATAGTAAAGCCTAAACCTATCAACCACATTAATTCGGTTATGGGGTTGAGTCCCATACCTAGGGTGTTGACCGCTGGCACGATAAGCGGGGCCAGGGCGCGTCGCCAGTACCAGCCAAAATGTATGGGGTTATAGTGTTTGGGAAGCTCAGTCGTCTTAGCTTCGATGCCCTTCATATTCTTCAGTAGCGCAGATACGGTCTGTCGAGTCATGCTGGGCACTAACATATGGCGTTGGGATTTTTGTTCGACTTCCGTGCCTTTTACCTGCTTGAAATAGACGGTCCACAGCTTGAGTAGTCTGCCTATGATGGGTTGTGAGAATCGTATGACCTGTATTCGTTGTAGGGCCAGGGCATCACTCTGTTTAGCGATAATACCGCCACTCCTGTGTAGCGTGCTGCTATCTCTGCTCAGGTGATAGGGATAATATTTGAGAACTGATGCGGCCATAGAGATCAATGACAATAGCAAGTAGAAGCCAATGAATAAGAGGCTAGCCAATACGATTTGATAAAGTACATTGGTACTGATAGTTAGCTCATACCAGTGCCACACCGATTGAGCCAGATGAGTGTCGGCAAGTTGCGACCAGTCAAATTGCCCTATGATTGGACCGGCGATAATGGCAAACCAAAACAAGTTATTTTGATATAAGCCAAACAACAATAGTTGCTTTAAATCTTTGCGAACTAAGCTTTCGCTTCTGGTCTTGGGGTTTTTACTGTCAAGCTTGCCATTAGATACGGTGCCATTGATTTCGGCACTATTTCCTATTGCATTATTAGCCTGATATTTATCTTCTGCATCAGCTTCAAAATCATCTATGGGTGTGGGAAGTAGAGGGTTAACCAACTTGTGTTTTAATTGGATTGCCTTGCGATAGTTTACTGCGGCGAGTACGGCTTCATCTTCTTTGGAACCAGCTGTCTCCACGACTAAGCTGTAGAGTCCCATGGGCCTGAAATAGAAGGGTTGTTCCAGACGCACATTTTGTATCTTGCTCAAGGGGATCTCGTGGGTCTTCTTAAAAATGAGTCCCTGACGAACCCCGAGTTTATCTTCATATAAGCGATAACGAAACATGGCCCATTGAACGATGGCATAGACGAGTACCGCGAGGGCAACACCGACAACTGCCACTATGACCCAGGGGGAGTTAAAACCTTGTTTCCACCCCGTATAGACCACAGGAATCATGGCATAACCGTTGGTTATTACTAACCGAATCGTATTTAAGGTATAGCTGATTATCGACCAGGGCGAGAGTCCTGACCATTGTGCGAATCTCTTGTGCATATTAGCGCTCACTTTCTGTCGTGAGGCTGGCTGGTTTCGATTCTTGTCTTTCAGGATGTGTATCAGGAGAAGTATCGGGGGAAGTTTTGAGGGATGTCTTTGGCGAAGTGTCAAAGGAGTGATTTATGCTAGGGCCTGGATTACCGCTTTGACTGGCAATACCTGCCTTAGCCAGCAGATGCTGCCTGAGTTTTTCGGCCGTCCTGCTTTCTAAACCTGGCAGCTCTATCTCAGCGCTGCCGCTACCGGCACTGAAACACTTTAGTGTATGTAGGCCAAGCTTTCTCTCCAAGGGGCCTTGAGACAGACTGATATGTTGCAGTCGGGTATAAGGTAGGGAGATACGTTTAAACCAAATAATTCCTTTTTGCATCAATAGCTCGTGATCACATACGGCGAAGGCAATCGACTTAGCATGGGCATAACGTAACCAGGTGATGACACTAAAGGCCAAGCCTAAAACAGACAGCACAGGCAAAGCGACCTGAATAGGGAATTCAGCGACGAAGATGATAAATACCGACAGTACACTGAAAAGAACCAGTGTCGCTATGATGGTCTCACATAAGACCTGAGTGTAATGACGGGGATCCACTGGAGTTAACGGGATTTGATCGAAGCTAAGCCAGTCGGACTCGGCTTGAGTCTGTCTGGGTAATTCATGCTCTTGGGGAGAGATTTCGTCTGCAACTCGCTCAGAGGTTTGCAGAGTCCCGAAGGCATTGCCTGAAGCATTATCTGTAGCCTCGTTGGTAGCATTGGCCGAATCAGTCGAATTATCCATCTCTTCTCAATTTGTGCCTATTATTAGAAAATCACTATATCAGGATCCCGCCAACATACTCTAGGTCAGACATATTTCACAACAATTTAATGGGGGAATTTAAACGATTGCATAAAATTGTCTGAAACCATCCACATTGCGAGTATTCGTTAATAATGTGCTATTTTATCAATAGGTAATTGATTAGCACTAGCTGGAAAATAGGTGTTTTTGTGGATATTGAAGTCTCTAAACAGAAAAAAGCATTTTTACGTAAGCTCTATCTCGCTCACGCCATCGACAGTGAGCAGCATAACTTACTCTCTTTGAATAAACAGACTGGCATGCCAAGGAGAACCCTGCAAGATTCGATAGCCGCCTTGAGCGATGTCGGTATCGAATGCCAGTTTATACAGGATGGAGAGCGTAATAATTCGGGATATTACAAGATTCGTACCTGGGGACCGATAAGCTCAGCCTGGGTAGATACGCACCTGGATGAGATAACCAAGGTGCTTGCTTAGATTCCTTGTTTATTGAATAAAATAAACCCCGTGATACAGACCTGTATCACGGGGTTTATCAGCCAGTCGTTTAGGTTAAGATTCCATCCTCATTGTTAACCGTGATGCTTCATCCTCCTGAGTCACCTTTATCGCTGTGGTTATACCAATTCTTATAAATCGGAATGTGGACCGAAGACTTCGTAATGAATGCGGGTATCTTCGACGCCTAACTCGATGAGTTGCTGTTTGACAAAGCTCATAAAGACGACCGGACCGCATAAGTAGAAGTCACCTTTATCCAGAGGCAGTTCGGCTTTCAAGGGGACAAGATTCATAAAGCCCATATGGCTGTTGACACTGCCGCTACTGCCTTGTGAATTCAATGCTTCCTGCTCATTGCCATCGAGTTCTCTGTACCAGGTATGGTGAGCCAGCTTGAGTTCGCTTGTCAGCGCCTGTACTCGCTCATTGAAAGAGTGTTGGGCTAAGTTTTCACAGGCATGTAGGTAAAATACCGGCTTGTCGCACATTTTCGAGGCAAGCATCTCCAACATAGACTGCATGGGGGTGACACCTACACCCGCCGAGATAAGTACTACAGGTTCGTTACGCTCCACATAATGAAAATCACCTGCCGGTGGGAATATATCCAGCACGTCGCCCACATGCACTTGGTCATGTAGGTAGTTGGACACGGTTCCCGGCTTATCGTCAGGCGTTCTGGAATCTTCACGTTTTACCGATATGCGGTAAGTCTTGCCATTGGGCTTGTCTGACAGAGAGTATTGACGCATCTCCCGGTACTCATGATTGGCAGGTTCTACCTTGATGCCCAGATACTGACCGGCTTGGTAATCTACCACGGGCTCGCCATCGACTGGAGCAAATATAAAGCTGGTAACCAGGGCCGATTCCTGACGTTTCTCTATCACCTTAAACTGTCTTGCGCCGAGCCAGCCACCGACTTGATTGGCATTTTTTTGGTAGAGC
Source organism: Shewanella sp. YLB-07 (assembly GCF_009377275.1). NCBI lineage: Bacteria > Pseudomonadati > Pseudomonadota > Gammaproteobacteria > Alteromonadales > Shewanellaceae > Shewanella > Shewanella sp. YLB-07. The sequence goes on from NZ_VOQB01000004.1 coordinate 293,406, forward strand.
TCATCTTCACGGTTGATGAATATCCCGGCTAACACGCCGTAGGCTGCGGCCCAAGCTTCTTCGACTTCGGCGGTAAACGCCTCCGGTGCAAGCTCTCGTAGTGTGGCTAGCAGGTGGTGTCCCACAATCGGGTAGTGCTCGGGTTGAATATTTAAGCTGGTATGCTTATGCGCGATACGTTCGACTGCCCCTGAGAGTGCAGCAAGATTTTCGATATTTTTAGCGTAGGCTGCGATGGCGCTAAAGAGTGCTGCTGGTTGGCCTCCGCTGCGTTGATTACTCATATTAAAGATGTGTTTAAGCTCAGGGTTATGCTTGAACATGCGCTGATAGAAGTATTCGGTAATGTCTGTGCCTGCAGATTCTAATAGGGGAATAGTGCTTTTTACCAGTTCGATATGTTTTGCAGATAACATCTAAATATCCTTCATTTTATGGGTGACTATATGTGTCATCCCTTAGGGTGATTGTCTTAGGTTTTAGCTTGAGTGTATTAATCAATGAACTTCATAATTTGTGTGTGAAACGGTTTGATAATTTGGATCCTTAGTGTCTGGCGCTAAACAAGATAGGCGTGTAGTGCCACAGAAACAGGCTGAAGGCGATGACCCAAGAAGCGGCGGCTATGTCCCACCCCAAACTGGCTTGTTGAAATAGGGGCAGAATGAAACGAGTCAGAGCGCCAAATAAAATCAGAGCGAAGGCCATATTCAGTGAGCCGTGCGGCTTGAGTGCTCGGCCCGTATGACCCAGAGAAACCCTGGCTATCATGGCGAGTATCATGCCGCCTATGGTACCTATCGTTATCAGGTGCAAGGCATCGGCGAAACGTATGGCGTCGGTCAAGTAGCTTGCGCCTAGCAGTACCAGACCTAGGCCCAGGGCTAAGTAACTGGCATGCAGTGACCAGAGTAAGGGCACCTTGCGTGTAGATAAGGGATCCCAGCAATATAGACGCAGCAGATGTAAGATTCCTGCGGTGATAAGCAGGGCTGCTGGTGTGAATGGCAGGGCGATAAAGTGGCCACTAAAGAACACAGATACACCGAGTAAAGTCACAATTGGCAGTAACTTGTCGATTAATGGCGTGGCCTTAACCTGAGCTCCGTCGGCGCCTCGTTCGGTGAAGAAGGGGATAACGCGTCCGCCGACGATACCAACCAGCAAACCAAACATGAGTATGGCACTGCGGGATAGGTGCAGGGCGAGTTCGGTATCGCCGAAGATATCTGCCAACAGGAGCGCTAAGTTCAGCAGCATCATGGCCGACAATAGGGGGATAAACTGATAATTGCGACGACTCTTAGCGCGAGTGACCATATAGGTCAGATAGCTGATGGACACCAGCCACCATAGAGCCTGCAATGCGATAGCCAACAGTTGCAGGTTAACGGAATTGCTTAAGAGTAAGACGCGAACGGCTAACCAGATGCTAGTGAGCAGGAGTAAGGCCAGGCCGTTGAGGCTACGAATTTTGGTCCAGGTCTGCGCCGCGGTTAACAGAAACCCCACGGCTATGGTGGCGCCGAAACCAAAAAGCATTTCATGAATATGCCAGATCAGTGGACTGATCCCTTCAGCGCTAAAAGGCGATATCTTGCCATGGAGGAACAAGATCCAGATGCTCAAGCTGACCACAGATAAGGCTGTGGCCGAGATAAACCAAGGGCGAAAGGCCAGATCCCAAATTGGAAGCTTAGTGATCTTAGACAGTGGGGCTTCCATGGTCATTCTGGTTTTAGACACCTGCTCGACCTCCCCGGTCGAAGAGAGCCTGAAACTGAATTTTTGTGTGTTACTTCCCCGCTGCTTCTTATTTTGATTGGTTTGAGGCTCGCTGATTTTATGTAAGGTTTGGCTCATAGCTGAGTTGCTCCCAATCCATGAAGGCCGATACAACGCATGACGTAGCCAATCTTGATGGCGGTGGCGCACAAGATGAGTGTGATATGGCTGGCGACTTGAGCCCACAATGAAAACTGCTCTGCAAGGACATAACCAACAAAGATAGACAGCAGCATACCGAGTACCGCAATCAACATGGCAGCATTGCCACTGTGCAATACCAGCTTAAATCGCTTAGCGTCAGTGGTGAGCGAATCTTTGCTAAGATCTGTGTCATGAGCGAAGCTAAAATCATTAGCGTGAGTAGCATACATGGCGGAACTCCTTAAATCTGAGTCTGTGTTTGAGCCAGATAGTTAGTTCAAATAACTGATATAGAACCTATTATGTTTTTAGTATTGCCAATTTTGTGCCAAGTATTTAAAGTCTTTATTTACAATGCTTTATTTGATTTATTGAATCTTAATAAGTCATTTTGACTCTATTTGTTTGAGTCGAAATGACTCTTATGATGCGTTTTTTGTGCTTGCGTGCTATCGTCACTTTATACTTCATATGACTTGGCTCGTTTGAGCAGACAAGAGTGCGGCAATTTTTATGACCATGATAGATATCTCTTCGACGGCCCTGATAGAGCTGGCTCTGGATTTGACGAACAGTTTGACCACCAAAGATCGCTTCGATCGCTTACTGAACACAGTGCGTCGTACCGTGAGCTGTGATGCCGTGGTCTTGTTGCACGTTCAAGGCGAGAGGTTAAAACCCTTAGCCCAACAGGGACTGAGTAAAGATAGCCTGGGGCGGCGCTTCGATATTCAGGCTCATCCCAGGTTCGAAATTATCTGTGGCTCATCCACTCCGGTGCGATTCGCCGCCGACTGCGTGCTTCCCGATCCCTACGACGGCATGCTGTTAGCCCATGCTGGAGACCTTCCGGTTCATGCCTGCATGGGCCTGCCTCTGCTGGCCGATGACCAGCTTATCGGGGTGTTGACTTTAGATAGCATGACGCCTGAAGTGTTCGATGAATTACCTGAACGTACCTTAGACATCATCTCCGCCATGTCGGCTGCGACCCTAAAAACGGCGATTCTACTGCAAGAGCTGGAGAGCCATTCCCAGCACAGTCAGGAGCTGGTTGCCGAGTTGACTAATGAAGCTCTGGTTAAGGATGGTGGCGAGCTGATTGGCGATAGCCCTGTGATGTTAAAGCTTAAGCGAGAGATCGACATGGTGGCGGTGTCTGGTTTTTCGATTCTTATTGAAGGTGAAACAGGCGTGGGTAAGGAGCTGGTGGCCAGAACCTTACATAGGCAATCGGCGCGATCAGAAGGGCCCCTCGTCTATGTTAATTGCGCTGCGCTGCCGGAAAACTTGATCGAGAGTGAGCTGTTCGGTCACGTTAAGGGGGCATTTACCGGGGCAGATAGGAATCGTACCGGTAAATTCAGCCTGGCCGATGGCGGCACTATTTTTCTCGATGAGATTGGTGAGCTTCCCTTAGGTGTACAGAGTAAGTTACTGCGGGCACTGCAGAGCCAGGAGATCCAGCCCGTGGGCAAAGATGCCACCGAGCAGGTCAATGTTCGTATCTTAGCGGCGACCAACAGGCAGCTGAAACTGGAGGTGAGTGAGGGGCGGTTCAGGGCCGATCTGTACCACAGGCTAAGTGTTTATCCTATTTCAGTACCCGCTCTTAGAGAGAGAGAAGGAGATGTGACTATGCTGGCGGGGTATTTTATCGAACAGATCCGGCGTAAATTGGGGATCCGTCAGCTGACAATCGATGCCTCGGCCATCAGCATACTCAATCGTTATGATTGGCCGGGCAATGTCCGCGAGTTGGAGCACGTGATTGGCAGGGCGGCTCTCAGAGCCAGAGGGCGCGGAAACCAGGCTATCGTGAGAATAGATATCAGGCATATCGAGCAACTGGTGGACTCGGTGGGACGCTCTGAAGATAAGTTGTCATCTTCAGCCTCGAATGGGTTAAATGCCGAGCTGTTAACGACCGGTCTTGTGGTGGAGAAAGGGGCGAGTATAGGCCTCAAGCTGGAAACGGAAACGTTTCAACGCAAGCTTATTACCCGAGTCTTGAGTCAGGAATCTGGAAACTGGTCGGCAGCGGCGAAGCGCCTGCAAACAGACAGAGCCAATTTGAGCCGGTTAGCGAAGAGGTTAGGGATTAGCGTGACCAAAGCTGTCACCCTCAGCACGAGTTAATCTGGAGTGGTTAAACAGCCGCTCTTAAAAAGAAATAATTAAAGAGTTAGCATAAATATTTGAGGAGAGTGTCTATGGAAAAGAGTAATATTTTCGACAAGATACCATTGGACCTGACTGATGAGGCCTTCGAGCAGATTGGTGGCAATGATAAAATACTCATCGAGAGGATAGTCTCTAAGGCTCATGTGACTCCTGAGGGTCAGTGGTACGATCAAGACCGTAGCGAATGGGTGATGGTCTTAAAGGGCGAAGCTAAGTTGCAATTTGAGCAAGGTGAGCTGGTACATCTGAAGGCGGGTGATCATGTCGATATTGCCGCCCACTGCAAGCATAGGGTTGTCTGGACCAGTACAGAGACTGAAACTCTATGGCTGGCGGTGCATTACTGATTGTGACTTTATTGATGCTGGTGGTTGGAGCAAATCGACAGGTACCAAATGAAGGTCGGGGCTGATCTCAAATTGTCCTTTAGTAGCAGTAATGCTATTGGAATAAGATGAGTGGCTAAGACCGCACTTATCTTATTTATAGAAACACTTCATCAGCATGCTAATAATTGAGTTTATTAAGCATCTCCTGCTCACCCATTCCTATGCTCATAGTCTTTAGGCATTGATAAGTGGGACTGTGTCACATTCATCTTAGTTATCTAACAACAAGAATTAGCTACTGATTTAACTGAAAATATATCCAAATTAGGAAATATTAGTGTAGCAAGTTTCCTCTTAAACTTTGTGGTGGAGGTATAATACCAAGCCTATTAAATATGTGATCTTTCATCGGGAGTACAAAGCACAGTAGGCAAGGTCTATGTATTGCTCCTTGGTAACAGCTCCCGCGTTAGTTTACTTCCTATATATCCGTATAGTCGTGCAATAAGACATTCACCACATTTATTGACTAAGCGATCAATTGATGAACATTAACAATGTTAAGTAAAATTGAACATGTGAGTTAATGAATGAAATAAATTTTAATTACTCATCGGGAAACCCTACTATGAGCTAACGAAATTATTAGGGTCATAAATGAAGTATCTAAGTGGTGTTTTAATAACGGCAGTAATGGCGGCGATAGCGTTTGCCCTTGCTGAACTTCAATTCTGTAAAGATTATCAACTAAGCCCATTAGTGATATGTATTGTAATGGGTATGATTTTAGGTAACTGCTTTCAAAAACAGATTCCAAACTCATGTAATACAGGGATAAAATTTAGTCAGCAAAAGCTATTAAGGCTTGGGATTATTCTTTACGGATTTTTTATAACCTTTCAACAGATCATAGCCGTTGGGTTAACGGGTTTGGTTGTTGCTCTTCTAATCATAGCTACAACCTTTATAGGCGGTACATGGTTAGGCGTTAAAGTATTTGGACTCGATAAAAAAACCAGTATGTTAACTGCGGCCGGTTCTGCTATATGCGGAGCGGCGGCAATCTTAGCTGCGGAACCAATAGTAAAAGCTAAACCACACCAAACGGCTGTAGCCGTAGCAACAGTGGTTATCTTTGGAACTATAGCAATGTTTATTTATCCGCTTATGTACCCATATTTAGAAATAGCTAAATCTACTATGGGTATCTATACCGGTGCAACGATTCATGAAGTCGCACAAGTGGTCGCTGCTGGTAACGCATTAGGCCAGGATATAGGCATTATTCAGTTATTGTAAAACTAACAAGAGTAATGCTATTAGCGCCCTTCCTTATTGCTTTAAGTATTTATCTTGCTAAATCTGATAAGAGTACAGGTTCAGACAAAGCTAAAATCACTATCCCTTGGTTTGCTGTCATGTTTGTTGTTGTGGCGGGTATCAATTCATTTGATGTTATACCGGCTTAAATAGTAGAGGTATTAACTAAATCGTCTGTCTTCTTCTTAACCATGGCAATGGGGCACTAGGCATTGATACCAATATAGCGAAGATTAGAGGTGTTGGGATAAAGCCTATATTGTTAGCTAGTGTGTTGTTTGCTTGGTTATTGGTCGGTGGTTTAGGTATCACGATTGGAACAGAATTGATTTTTGGATAAGGGGAAGTAAATGAAAAAAATTCACGTTATGGTTGCAATTGACTTTGATCAGTATTCAAGCAAGTATTAGATAAGGCTATAGATCTAGCAGCAGAGAAAGACGCGCTATTAACAGTTATTCATGTCGATTTTGATTTGCATAAGTTATATAACGGTATCTTAGAAGTTGATCTGGATACGATAGAGCAGGAAGAACACGACACATCAGTTAAGATGATGAAATTATTAATGGCCGAACACCCATATCCATTTTATAAGCATTTGCTTGTATCTGGTTATATAGATAACACCTTGCTAGACGTAGCTGAGAAATACAAACCAGACTTATTAGTTATGGGCCATAAGTCTAGCAACGTTATATATCAACTGTTTCTATCACCAGTTAAAGACGTTATTAAGAAGATGCCTTGTGATCTAATGCTTGTTAAGACCTAGCTGGCACAGATAAGCCACTAAATAGTGGCTTATCGATTCCGTCTTACTCTAATATCTAGGTTGTAGTTAATATACTAAACCTCTTAATCAGTTTTTTTATATTATTTACCTGGCAGATAGGGGACAAGCTCAAGACGGGCTACGGCGCCATGCGTTACATGGATAATCCGCCACAAGATGGTCGCTCTATTGGTCATCCCCGAGACTCCTCAGACATGAACGTGCATTTTAGCTATTCAGCCAATAAGCTAGATGTGTGTTTCAGTGATCCTTCTACCTATGACATTATGCACTGGGCGATATGGTGTCACTCTAGTCTCTATACCTAGCTGAAGCTAAGCCTGCAGAGGTGCCCTTAACATATCTAATGAAATTGGTATTATGTTATCTTGATGGTGATGAGCCAAACGATACCAGAAAAATCATATTGCACACTTTTTTAAGGAAGAATAAATGGGATTATTAGATTCATTGATGGGCAACGCTTCGGAAGTTAACCTCGAAGAACTTGCCGACGAGCTAGGTCCAATCTTGGCCGACAACGAAGAACTGCAATTAGCTTATAAGCTGATCCGCGATATGTTTGTATTTACCAATAAACGTCTCATCCTTATCGACAAGCAGGGATTGACCGGCAAAAAGGTCAGCTATCATTCTATCCCCTACAAGGCTATCACGCATTTTGAGGTGGAAACTGCGGGTCGCTTCGATATGGACTCTGAGCTAAAGCTGTGGATATCGGGTCAAGACAAGCCACTAGTCAAAGAGCTCAAAAAGGGCACAGATGTGGTCGGTATTCAGAAGACCATAGCGAACTTCATGTTATAAGTTTCTTGTTATAAATAAGTCGTTATAAGCTTGTCGTTATAGAGAGCGCAATAAGCTTCCGAGGCACACTCAGCCTTTCTGTTGCCAGTTCCAGCTGGGCGTACTCAAGATGTCTTGGCCTATTATCTCTGTCTGACCCAGCTGTTTGTCTAGCTCGATGAGATTGCAGTGCTCAAATTCATTGAGGGCATTGATGAGTCGGTTAGCGTGAGAGACGACCCAAAGCTGACACAAGTCCGATGCCTTAACGATTAAGCGCGACAGGGCGGGCAGGAGATCCGGATGTAAACTGGTTTCCGGCTCGTTGAGTACCATCAATTCTGGTGGCCTTGGGGTTAATAGAGCTGCGACCAATAACAGGTATCTAAGGGTGCCATCGGATAATTCGCCTGCCTTGAGGGGCCTGAGTAAACCTTCCTGATGGAAGTTGAGGCTAAGCATGCCGTTAGATTCATATTCGATGTGCACATGTGCGCCGGGAAAAGCATCACTGACCGCATGATCGAAGCCTTCCTTATCACCTATCTCGAAAATAGTCTGAATCGCCGAGGCGAGATCTCGTCCATCATGGTGCAGAACCGGTGTTCGTGTGCCTAGCTGGGGTTTTCTGGCCGGGGCATCACTGTCGCTACGGAAGTGGTCATAGAAACGCCAGGCACGAATGCTGTCACGCAATCTGAGCACTTCGGGAGCACGCTCGGGATCGGCAAGTTCGCTGAAGATGCTGTCACCGTGCTGCATATGTAAGTTCAGAGTCTGCCAGCCAGCTTGCTTATCTTTCTCGGCGCGGCTCTTGACCAAGGCGCCACGACGCTCAACTAATACAGAAGCGGGACGATACTTGTTACCGACCCAGATGGCCTCACGCTTTATCTGGGGATCTAAGCCAAATAAGGTGGTGGAATCAGGTTTCGGTAGCCCAAGTTCGATTAGGTAGCTGAAATCATCGCTGGCAAAGCCAAGTTTTAAGCGCTTTACTTGCTGACGCACCGTTGGCTCTATAGGGGTTTCGCCTCTGAGCATGCCCTTGGTAATATTTTCAGGTCCAGCCCAGAAGCAGGAGTCGAGTCCGCCCTCTAATGCCAGTGCGTTAACTACACCCCCTTGTGCAGTTTGTGCCAATAGCCTCAATGCCTTGTAAAGATTAGACTTGCCGCTACCGTTAGCCCCTGTGACTAGATTGAGTTGCTTGAGGGGGACACGGATCTCACGCAGTGAACGGTAATTTTGAATGGCCAAGGTGGTTAGCATAAGAGTTTCTTTGTTTGTGATTGTCTGTGATAGTCAGGCTTATTAGATGAGAATAGTGGCATTAAATCAATGGTGGTAGAAAGTTTTCAGAGCTTAAATTGATTATTCAAACTAAGGGTGATCATCTGGGAGTAAAATCGAATGAGGGAAGCTGGTCATTAGCATAAGTAGAGCGGGTTTTTGAGCTAGAGGCTAATGGGAAAAGCTCACTCAAGGTCACACCTATTACCTTGAGTGAGCGGGTTAGATTGGCTTACTTTTTCAGGTACTCAGCGTAGCACTCATCCATCACTTTTCGAGTTAAGCGGCCTATGGCTGCATATTCATGATGGGTTAAATTCGCTAAGGAGACTCTGACTGAAGCGTGAACTACGTCGAATCCTTTACCCGGTAGCAGCACTACGCCAGTTTCATCGGCGAGTCTGAATAAAAACTCTTTACCTAAGCCAGACTGCTTGAACCAGCTCACGAATTCATCGCCATACATCTTAGCGCCAAGAATGTCTAAATCGAGCAAGGTATAGTAGTCCACACTATTCTCGTTTTGCTCAAATGCGACGCCCATATTCTTGTAGAGTGTCTGGTAACGTTCTCGAATAAGTCGTTTGGTTGCTCGCTTGTAGTCGTTACCTCTGTCCATCAGGCAGCTGAGTGAGAACAGGGCCATCTGTACTTGTTGTGGCAAAGATAGGCCAGCTGTGTGGTTAAGGGCGACATTTCGGCTATCGGCAACCATGCGATCGATAAACTTTATCTCTCTGGGATTAGGCGTTAAGGTTTTATAGCGATTATCTAACGTTAAGTTGTGCTCTTCAGACATGGACTTTAAGGTGTCATCGAAGATATTTTTATCTTGAATGCCAATAACACCTAAACGCCAACCCGTCGCGCCGAAGTATTTAGAGAAGGAATACACACATAAGGTGTTGTATGGACATTTAGCAAACAGCGACACGAAGTCATCGGCGAATGTGCCATATACATCGTCAGTGATGATAAACAGGTCTTTGCGCTTGGTTGCCACTAAGTTGGCTAACTTATCCAAAATGTCATTGGAAAACTTAACCGAAGGTGGATTACTTGGATTCACGACGCAGAGCAATTTAATGTCCTTGTCTTCCAGTTTGGCAATTTCCGAATCGGTTAACTGCCATGTCTCTTCATCTAAGCGGATCTCAACCACTTCCAGTCCAAATTCTGCCAGTTCCGGGATCTCCAGATAAGGGGTAAAGATAGGTGTGGTTAACGCTATTTTATCGCCTTTCTTTAACAAGCCGTTGGTAAACATGGTTTGGAAGGTATAGGTCATTGCTGCCGTACCGCCCTCGGTGGCAAACAAGTCAAAATCGTTACTGACGGGTAAGCTGCCATACATCTCTTGCGCTATGTATGCGTTGACGATAGATTCGATGTTGGTCAACATTCTAGGGGGCACGGGGTAATTACAACCTAAAAATGCATTCACCATTTCGTGTAGAAATGACTCGCGGCTTAAGCCTAACTGGTCTTTTACATAGCTGATTGAAGACTGGAGAAACTTAACGCCTTCGGTATCTTGATGCTCTTTGGCAAACGTATCAAAACGGGCAACTATGCCTTTGCCGTCGGGAATGCCACCGAAGCCTTCATTGAGGTAAGCATATGAACGCTCAGACTCTTCTAAGGCAAAATCACCTAACCTTAAAAAAGCGCGTCGCGGTAATGTCGCTAGAAAATTGGGATTTCCGCGTCCAGCATCTAATAATATTCGGTCAGGCGTGGCTTGAGCGACTTCGATTAGCTTATCTTTTAGCTCAAACGGGCTTAGGTCTGTAAATTGTGAGAAATCTAAATTCTTCATATAACCATCCATTTATTTATATAGAAAAAACAATTAACCAGCTGCATTTTTAGTGATGATGCCGACGATGATAGGCCCCCATAATGTGAGGAGTACATTCGCAACGGCATAGGTAACGGTAAAAGAGAATACTGGCGTAGGGTTACCCGCTTTACTCAATAAGGCGGCAAAGCCGGGATTAGCACTTCGGCCACCGACTAAGGCGCCCAAAGCTTCTATTGGGTCCTTTATTTTCAAGATGTAATAGGAGAAGAAAAAGGCGATTATTTGAGGCACCAGGGTGACAAAAACGCCTAAGAAAAGCAGTGTGAGGCCGTACTCTTTGATGGTGACTACCGCCTGAGGACCAGCAGATAAGCCAACCAGTCCAACAAATACCGCAAGACCAAAATCACGTAAGAAATTAGAGGCCCCCATAGGCAGTGATGCAAACCTTGGGTGAGTATTTCTGAGCCAGCCGAACATAAGACCGGAAACTAGACAGCCTGCTCCTGAACCTATGGTGACGGGGATACCGGCTATTTTAAAATGTATCAGGCCAATCAGCATGCCTACTGTCATGCCCAGACCAAAAAATACAAAATCGGTGAAATAGGGGGAGACTAACCTGTCGCCTATGGTGTTCTGGACACGGTTAATATCTTCAGGCGTACCTGTTAATTGCAATTGGTCGTTCTTTTCGACAATAAGGTCTGGCGATATGGTGATGGTTTTACCTGCGCGTTTGTAATCAGATAAGTAAACACCTCGGCGCACTGACATGCCTGTGACCTGTTTTATCTCTTTTAGTCGCTTACCAACCAGTTTTTTACCTGTTACCAGCAACTGTCGATGCTCTTCAATTAAGGTAAAGTCTTCTGGCACATTGCACTCTACGCCTAAGTAATCAGGTATTTTATGAATTGACGTTCTGACACCTGTGACAATGACAACATCATCCTCTTGAATTATTGCCTCTTCATCGGCTGGGGTGTCGGTGCCTTGTCGTTGAATGAGTTCAATAGCCACATCATAGAGTGCTTCATTGACTTCGGCGACGGTTTTACCTATGGCATAACTATCAGGAGTGATTTTATAAGCTCTTGAAACAATTCTGCTTATAGCATTGAATTGCCCTGGCTCTAGATCGGGTTTGCCACCCGCCATTGAGTTGGCTTTCTTGATCGCTTCGGCTCGAATGTCCCAGCCCATGATAGTGGGGAAAAACCAGGTCACCATTATTATCGGTCCTAATGAGCCGAAAATGTAGGTTACGGCGTAACCCACGGCAACATTGGTCTCCATGATTTTTTTCGCCTCACCACTGACTCCCATGAGGTTCGCGATAGCATCTCCCGCAGTCCCTATGATCGATGACTGTGTTAATCCTCCGGCAGCTAATCCTGCTGCTGTGCCTCTATCAAGGTCGAAAAACCAAGCTGCAGCAATAACACACACTAAGCCGGATACTGTCATGACGACAGCTGAGAGAAGTATATTGAGTGTGCGCCGGTTCAGCGCACCAAAAAATTGTGGTCCGCCTTGAAAACCAACAGCATAAATAAATAATGCGAAAAAGATACTCTTAACACCACTGTCAATATCTACACCGACTTGGCCAACAACCACACCTACGAGTAATGTACCGGCGACCCCGCCTAAAACGAACCTCCCTATGGTTATTTTACCTATGAGATAACCAAAGGTGAGCGTAATAAAAAGTGCGACTAAGGGAGCTGCTTGGAAAAGTTCTTCTAAAATATCCATATAAAACCTTCATTGGTCGAGATGATTTAATATATGTGTGGTTCAATTGGTAGATTGAACCGCATGGTCAGATCTGAATAATGCGTCGATTGATGACGTCAATGTGTGATCATGGTCACACTGTTACATTCGTTAATTTTTATTTATTAATTGACAGGTTCCTCAACATCAAAGAGTTAGCATTACAAATAACATCAAAGAGATTAGTAATCCCGTAGGTTATCTTTACTAGTTTATTGTAATGAATCTGTAATATTATCAATGGTGTTAGCTTAATGTCTCAGGCCAAATAAGATGGGGGGGGCGACATACGTAGGTAATAAAATTGTTAAGTTGAAGTAGACAGCTAATTGCTATCTTTGAACAATGATATTTACATAAAGCAGGGAAACTTAACCTTTTGTACTAGGACGTATGTCTAAGTTCATGACTTGGCTCAGATATGCTTGGGGGATTTAATCTGCAGTAGGCTTGTTTGATTATAATAAAATCACTAGTGGTTGAGAGTTATCACTGTTTCACTCAAGGTGTATTCAATCTGTCTGTTGTTCGTTCCCGTCTTTTTCACTGCTATCTCTTCGTTAGGAGCCGGATTTAGGTCGTAAACCATGATGCCTATATTGGTGTTTTTCTCATAATCGGGATTAGTGTGTTCGAAGCCATAGGAGGTGGCTGGGCTGACGATGAGCGGGATGATTTTTCCTCGGTTTTTTATTGGCTGTTTGAAAAACCCATGGGCATGTCCGCTTAAAATGGCCAACGTTTGTGGATGTATAGCTTTGATGACATCAAGATTATTTTCAATACCTATCCGGGTAAACCACTTAGCACCTAAATTAACCACAGGGTGATGAATCACCACGATGGACTGATGTTCTCTGGTGATTTTTTTTAAAGAACTAAGGGCTTTGCTTGATACCCTACCTGCGCCGAGAGGCATGTTAGATAGCGGTTTCTGGCTGGAATCGACAAAGCATAGACTCAAGTCATCGTTAAGATGAACATGGTTTTTCACTTGGATTCTACTGCCGCTAAACACTGACTTCATCATAGTCAGGTTGTCATGATTCCCCGCAATGGCAAAGACTCTGTCGATCGAAGTGTGCGCCTGAACGATGGCTTTAAACTGCGAATATATCTCAATAGAAGGGTCGCAGACTAGGTCACCGGTTAACAGGAGTACATCGCCATCCCTCTTGCCTTCAATCAAGGCTAAAGCGCGAATTAGATTTGCCCTTGGCATTTCTTCGTCCACCTGTAAGTGACAATCACTCAACTGATATATTCTCATTTTATCCTTCAAAGCATTTTGTATTTTGATGCAGATATCAGCTAAATCGATGAGATAAGTTTCTTATCGATGAGAGCGCAATTAAGTTTAAGCTAATACATCTTTTAGCACTCTTTGCCAGTTGCCGCCCATGATCTTATCTCTGTCACTGCCACTAAAACCAGACTTGGCCAAGGCAGAATCTATGCGATCCATACGATGAATATGATTGAGTTCGGGTATCACTACGTGCACAGGTTCAATGTCGTAACCCAGTACATTCTTGGCTCGTAGGCTGTGCCACCACTCAAGATACTGTTTTATACCTTCTGTGTTATTGTTGTCGAGCTTAAGCAGCTTCTTCTGGCCAGCGAGTGGATAGTCATTGGCGATAGCGATAGCATCAATGCCAGCCACATTAGCCACATGTTTCAGGTGAGCGATATAGTGCTCTGTGGTGGGTATCTTGTCGTTAGTCAGCCAGAAACTCATCATAAAGACCCCAAACAAGCCGCCGGTATCGGCGATAGCCTTAATGACGTCATCGGGTGAGCAGCGAGCATGATTGACGATGGCGCGTACGGCGCCGTGACTCTGAACGATTGGGGCGTTCGATACTTTGGCCGTGTCCAGCGCAGATTGCGGACTGGAATGACTGACATCGACCAAGATGCGTTTATCGTTAAGCTTAGCGATTAGCTGTTTGCCCGCTTGGGTTAGTGGCTTATTGAGCCCTCGAACGCCATCATTATCTAAAGCACCGCCGCTAAATTTATTGCCATAGTGATGAGTGAGTTGCAGTGCTCGCAGCCCTTTATCATAAAACTCATCGACCTGACTTAGGTTCGAGCTAATACTGTCCTCGACACAATCTGCGCCCTGAATTTGGAAGAATACTGCAGTCTTACCTGTGGTATGTGCTTCTCGGATATCGACACTGGTGTTACCTAAGATAAGCTTGTCAGGATTATCATTTACTCGCGTGAGCGCTTCCGAAATGCTCCTCATGCACGCCTTGTAGGTACGTTTATAGTTGGTGGTGCCGTCGGACTGCTTAATGGCCTCAATATCTGAGATATCACACAGGTAAGCATCTATGCTTGAGGCTTTTAGATCGGTGAGGTCATCGGGAAGAAAGCATAAGCCATCCACATAAAGGCGTTTCGCCTCTGTGGCTAGTGCCGAGAAACTGCCTAGTTGGCTTAGCACGCTGCCTGCTGCAATGGCTTTAATCAGTTGTCGTCTGTTCAGTTCGTGCTTCATATTTGTCCTGATTTCATGGGGATGAAACCCCCATAGTACATATGCATTTTATGATTCCGATAATCTTCATATTAACCTATCCACTTAGACTATTCGATACCTTGACATTGGCTAGCCCTTAAGTAATATCGATGCCAAATTGAAGTGGAAATACACTAATAACTAACAGGTTTTTGACTAAGATTAATGACCTGAAAAATAACAAATGTATCAAATTAATTAAGGGGAAGGCTATGTTTCATCGCGCGCTTACACTCGCTTTACTGCTCATTTTACCTTCGGCAGTACAAGCTGAAAATTACTCTATCGGTACCGGCGGTCAAAGTGGTATCTATTATCCCTTCGGTGGTGCGTTAGCCAAGGTGTGGTCTGACAAGGTTCCAGATGTGAACGTCAAAGCGGAAGTGACCGCAGCATCAGTTGAGAACACCATCAAGGTAGTGCGCGGTGACATGATTGCCGGTATTGCCATGGGCAATGTGGTACTCGATGCCTATAAAGGCGAAGGTAAGTTCCGCAGCGAAATGCCGGTTAAAACCTTGTTTGCGCTTTATCCAAACCTGGTACATACCATAGCATTGGAAAAATCCGGGATTAAATCTTTAGCCGATCTTAAGGGCAAGCGTATTTCCTTAGGTGCTCCGGCAAGTGGTACAGCGGTAACGGCTGCGGCCTTGCTGGCCTCTGTTGGTATCGATGTGAAGAAAGATATCGATGCGGTCTACTTAAATTACGGTGAGACAACCAATGCGTTAGCCAATGGTCAGATTGATGCTGGTTTCATCGTTGGCGGCCAAGGTGTTGGCGCAGTGACTCAAATTTCGCTGACTCATAAGATCAATCTTATTCCTATCTCCGATGCCGAGAGCGCTGCTTTCATCGAGACAAACCCAGCTTATAGTCAGTACACCATACCTGCAGATGTGTACAAGAATGTGGGGGCGGTATCTACCTTGAGTGTGTGGAACGTCGTTGTTGTTAGCGCCAAGATGAGTGATGAAATGGCTTACAACTTGACTAAATCAGCGTTTGAGAATATGGGTGAAGTGCGTAAGGTGGTGAAAGTTGCCGAAGCGACCACGCCTGAAAATGCCCATCGCCTAGCCGGTGTGCCACTGCATGCGGGTGCACAGAAGTATCTGGACTCATTGGCTAAGTAGGCTAGTTTCCAATTTAATAAATACAATGAGACAAAGGCAAAGGTAGCTTAATGAGTTACCTTTGTTTTTTCTGATATATCCTTTTCATTTTTGTTGATGCCAGATGTAAACTTCTCTTTTCGCAAGCAAGGAGTCACTTTGGCATTGACCTATTGAGGGCATGATATGACCCAAACTAATAATACTAAATTAGGTCATGATGAACCTGTACTCGAAGATACTAAAGCTAATCATAGCTCAGTGACCATCGATACATCTCTGCCTTATGAGCCAACGTTAAAAGTATTTGGCTATGTGATTCTAGCCATTGCAGTTGCTCTGTCTGCATTTCAGATCTGGCAGGGGATCACTTCCACCATTTCGGCGACTTACTTCAGACCAGTCCACCTGAGCTGGGTGCTGGTGTTGATTTTTTTGCATTACCCGCTAGTTAACAATCGATACAGCAAACTCTACCTCCTAGGCCGGGTGTTTGATCTCGCGCTCTGTGGTTTGGCATTGTTTGGTGCCTACCGAATGAGCATTTTTGATTATAACGATATCGATCATTTGCTTTATGGCCTCAAGATGCCAGATTTAGTGGCGGGTTGCGCCCTGTTAGTTCTCTTGATGGAGGGCTGTCGCCGTACTGTGGGCTGGGTGATGGTACTGATTGCTGCGCTGTTTTTATCCTACAGTGCCTTTGGTGATATGTTGCCAAGCGCGATTGCAACTAAGGCGTATTCGCTGCAAGAGCTTATTCAGTTTCAGATTTACTCCGCTAATGGGGTATTTGGCTCGGCCTTAGGGATTGCGGCGACGACGGTATTTATCTTTGTACTCTTCGGCGCCTTCTTAGAAGTGACCGGTGCGGGTAAATTCTTCATCGATTTATCATTCTCTATCGCAGGTAAGTATCGCGGTGGTCCTGCAAAGGCCGCTGTATTGGCCTCCGCTGGTCTTGGCTCTATTTCGGGTTCTGCGATTGCCAACACTGTGACCACAGGGTCGGTGACCATACCTATGATGAAGAAGCTGGGCTATAAACCTGAGCAGGCGGCGGGTATCGAAGCGGCAGCATCGACTGGCGGGCAGATCATGCCACCTATCATGGGTGCGGGCGCTTTTGTGATGGCGCAGTTCACCGGGGTTCCCTATAGCGAGATCATGTTAGCGTCTATCGCCCCAGCTATTCTCTACTTTTTCTGTACCTTGCTTTATGTACACTTGATGGCTTGTAAGTTAAATCTGCAGGCCGTGAGCCGCACCGAAGCGGTGATTTCTGTGATGAAACACGGTGCCCATCATCTTATTCCACTGGGTTTAATCACCGCACTGCTGATGATGGCCTATTCGCCATTGTTAGTCGGTGTTGCTGGTTGTGCGGCAATCTTAGTGACAGCAGCACTGCGTAAACACAGTCGTATAGGTTTGACTAAGTTTATTCAGGGAATGAAAAACGGTGCCCTGATGGCACTGCCTATCTCGGTGGCCTGCGGCGCGGCTGGGATTATAGTCGGCGTAGTGGGTCAGACTGGCATTGGCTTACAGTTCACTCAGTTCGTGATGGAGTTCTCCGGTGGTTACATGCTGGTGGCTCTCGGGCTAATCAGTATTGTCGCCCTGGTGTTAGGCATGGGATTACCTGTGACGGCGGCTTATATCGTGCTCGCCGTGATGGCCGTGCCCATGTTGGGGGATTTTGGTCTGCCGCTATTAACGGCCCACCTTATTATCTTCTGGCTGTCCCAGACCTCGAATGTGACGCCGCCGATTGCATTAGCCGCCTTCGCCGCAGCCGGTGTGGCCAAGGCGAACCCGATGAAATCTTCGGTGGAGGCCTTTAAGCTTGCTGGCGGCCTGTTTATTATTCCTATTATGATGGCCTATACGGATCTGGTAAGCCCTGAGGCGAGTGCATTGGAGTTTGGTTTTGCTATCGCTCAGACCGCGGCAATCATACTGGCCTTAGCGATATCCATCGAAGGGTATTTATTGCGACCACTGTCTAATATGGAACGTATTGTCGCTCTGATGATGGCTCCCTTGATCTTGTTCAATCCCTTCGGTGCAAGCTTTGTCGGAATATTAGTGATATTAGGCTTGATAATTGTGCAGTGGAAGAGTCGGGAGCTGGTTGAGGGAACGTAACTGGCGCAATTAAGAACTGCTGTGATGTAAATGTTTGAACATCACCTAAGGCCTTCTGTTATCGACAGAAGGCCTTTTCTTTTAACTGGAGTAAATTGATTATTAACAATTTATTTTTGAAAGTGTGTAGAAGGTTGCCGTCTTTATCTCTGACTATAGATCCTTATAATATCTGCTGAAGCAGATTGGACCGAAACAAAACGCTTTTATAGGGATGGTACAAGGTGTTGTGCCAGCAGCACCCTATATGACAGATTAAGGAGGACGAGTGAACGCAGCGGATTCAGTTAATGGTGATATCGAAAGAGTATTGAGCTTTATCGTTGAGATAGAGAAGCTTAAGGATGTTAAGAGAAAAACCAGGCCTGTTGGTCTTGATCGTTATGAGAATTCGGCCGAGCATAGCTGGCATGTGTGTCTATCGGCTCTGATGCTCAAAGAGTTTGCTAATGAGCCTATAAATATTGACCGGGTCATCAAGATGCTACTCATACATGACTTAGGCGAGGTAGATGCAGGGGATACCATCATCTATCAATCTGAAACTCAGGGAATAAAAGAGAAGGAAGCGGCTGGTCTTAAGCGTATCCTAGATATCTTACCTGTGGGGCAGGCCGATACGTATATGGCTCTGTGGTATGAATTTGAGCTGGGTGAGACCGCCGATGCCAGTTTTGCGAAGGCAATCGACAGGGTGCCGCCACTGCTACATAATCTGTATGGCGAGGGGCATAGCTGGCGTGATAATGAGGTGCCTAAAGAGAAGGTTTTTTCGGTCAATCGCCGTATAGTGATACCAGTTCCATTAAATTTATGAACAATTCAGAGCTTCTCAGGGCTTTTAATTCAAGGCGCATTGTTGAAGTAATGGTTACTCCCTTTCAAGGCAATGCAAAGCAGAAGTGGAAGTCTTGAGAAGCTCACGTAGTGCGGGTTTAAAAATGCTTTATGCTGCGGAAGTGACTTTCGATATAGATTAACTATTAGCTTCAATCCCCTTACTTGCCTACAACATTTTTAATTCCCGCTGAATGCTCACTTACTTAATGGAATTGGTATTTAAGGTAGTGAAGCGCTATGGTCCAGTCTGGAGAAGAAGCTATCGCATGCAGTGGAGATAGGCCTACTTAAATAAGCCAGTATCTACAGCTTTAGCTTCGACAGCCTTGGCTTGGGTCGTCTTATCTTCGATAGTATTAGGCTAGGCCGACAATCGTATAAATCTAAAAGGATTAGCTAGTGGGAGATAATATGGATCGAAGAGTGCTCATCTTTGGTAATTCAGGCTCGGGAAAGTCGACGCTTGCCAAGCGTTTAGCTAGTTCTGATGGCCTAGCCCATTTAGATCTCGATAGTCTGGCCTGGCAACCCTATGAGCCGCCTAAACCGCCGCAGCGTATGCCGCTTAATGAGTCGGAGCACTCGCTTATGACTTTTATCCAAGACAATCAAAACTGGGTGATAGAGGGATGTTACACGGACCTCTTACAGTTGCTAGTTGGCAATGTCACTGAGTTGATCTTTATGAACTTGCCTGTCGACCTCTGTATCGAGAATGCTAAGCAACGTCCCTGGGAGCCACACAAGTACCCTTCAAAACAGGCCCAAGATGCTAATTTATCCATGCTTATTGAATGGATAGCCCAATACGATCTAAGAGATGACACTTTTTCAAGACGGGCCCATGAAGACTTTTATTCTGCATTTCAGAGCAAGAAGACCTGTTATCTTAGTAACCTAACCTTTACGGGAAACAACCGAGATATGTAGGCTGCCATCGTTAATGATGTGCCTGTCCTGTCTTTTTTATGCCGAAGAGAATCTAGTTTTATGCCTGAACCCGATCCAGCGAGAATCATGACCTTTACATCGCCGAAAGATCTTGGCCGGTGGCTTAAGGTGAATCACGCCATCGAAAGTGAACTGTGGGTGAAGATATTCAAGATAAAGACTGGAATTCCGAGCGTGACTTGGGATGATGTCGTGATTGAGACGCTGTGCTGGGGCTGGATCGATGGCGTCAAGAAGTCAATCGATGACCAAGCCTATCTCCAGCGGGTCACTCCAAGAAAAGCACGAAGCAACTGGTCAAAAAGGAACAGAGAGCATGTGGAGCATTTAATAAACGAGGGCTAGATGACGGAGTCAGGACTCGTGCACGTTCGTGCCGCCAAAGCAGACGGCCGGTGGGAGAGCGCCTATGCTGTAAGTGAAATGAAAGTGCTGGCGGATTTCTTAACAGCACTAGATAGCAAGCCGAAGGCGAAACAATTTTTTGAAACGCTCACTAAATCGAGTCATTATGTCATCGCGTACGGACTGACAAGTGCGAAGAAACCCGAAACCAGACAGAGGCGATTTGCAAAATTCATAGACATGCTTGTTAGCGAAGAAAAGCCGACTTAGGTTTCAAAAAGACGAAAAAGGCATAACAAACGACTATGGCGTTAATAACTTATTTAAGCTTTGGCGTTTCCCACAAAACACCATTTATCAACAATGAGTTGGGTGTCACCACCATCTTTCTGACACCGGATATTATTGCCATTTTTTCTATTTTTTCCTTTGTAGCTATTAGCTGATAAGCCTCTTTGATAGCTGTGCCTTGTATTTCCCTCATCTCCTTGAAGCGTCCGTAAATCGCTATAAAGCAGATAATTTTTTGGCTGCTTGCTGCAATGTCTTATCCTCTTTGGCAAAGCATAAGCGAATGACTTTATCACCTGGTGCAGTTTGGTAAAACACGCTCAGTGGGATTGCTGCTACACCAATCTCTTTGACTAGATATTCACAAAATGACATGTCGTCTAGTTCTGAGAACTCTGAGTAATCTAGCAGTAAAAAGTAGGTGCCTTCGCTGGGTAAAATCGTAAAGCGGCTATTTTGCAGCGCATTAACTAGCACGTCTCTCTTGTGTTGATAAAAAGGTGCGAGTGCTGTGATATGTTCAGGCTCTTCGGCCAGCATATCTGTTAACGCCAGTTGCGCTGGGGTGAAGCTTGAGAAGGTGACATATTGGTGAATCTTCCTAAACTCTTGTGTCAGCACCTCGGGGGCAACGCAGTAACCCATCTTCCAGCCAGTACAATGGAACGTTTTGCCAAAACTGGAGATCACAAAAGCGCGCGAAAAAAGTTCAGCATCGCCTAATACACTGATGTGGGGCGTGTTACCAAAGGTGATATGTTCATATACTTCATCACTTATTATCAGCAGATCATGTTTGAGCACGAGTGCCTTTAATTTATCAAAATCAGCTTGTTTTAACGTTTTTGCGCTGGGATTATGGGGCGTGTTGATGATAATTCCGCGGGTTTTGTCAGTGATAGCTGCCGCTACCTGTTGCCAGTTTATGGCATAATCCGGCGCCTGCATTGTGATATGCACCGCACGGCCTCCGGCCAGCTCAATGGCGGGTTTATAGGAATCATAGGCAGGATCGAAGATTATTATCTCGTCTCCTGGGTGGGTGATGGCCTGTATTGCGACAAACAATGCTTCGGTCGCTCCCGAAGTCACTGTTACCGTATCGTTTGGGTTTACATCTATGCCGTATTTGCGCCCGATGAGGGAGGCTATTTGAGTCTGCAGTGGTGCCAGTCCAGAGGAGGGAGCGTACTGATTAAAACCTTGATCGCAGTATTTGGCCAAGCCTTGCTTTAATAGTTTAGGGGCATCAAACTCTGGGAAGCCTTGAGAGAGGTTAATGGCATTGTATTGGTTTGCCAGCCCTGTCATATAAGTAAATATGCTGGTGCCAAGGTTCGGTAATTTACTGCTAAGATCTAAGGTACTCAATGGGACTCTCTCCGTTTATAAACCACTCTGGTTAGTCAGTTTTTTCTTTGTAATCTAATCTTATTCTAAATTATCTTAATTTGATATTAGTAAAATAAGCCAGTCAAACATGGCCATTTTTTGTCGCTATTTGGGTCGAAAGTGATGCATCTATGCACAGTCTCTGCTGCAAGCAATAGATATCAATGAAGCTATGCTTGCCAGATAATAATCAAATACCAAACAAGTACCATGAACCCAACTTAAAAAGATATTTGAAACTTGTTATCCAACAAGTGAACACGCTTCTGGCTAGAAACGAGTTACCAGCCAGTAAAGCTAAAATCGAAGAAGCACTTTTTTCTAAGCCATAGCAGGTGTGAACGCGGCTGTGACCTTCCGTGACGAAGTGATACTCTCCGAACGAGAGACTAGGATGCCGAACTGGCCTTTAAACATGGAAGTTGTTTGAAACCGCAGAGCGTATAGGGACACTTCTTATGAGATCAAGAGCCAGCGTCCCACAGAAGTATTTACATGTGAGCCTGCTGCAAGCAATAGATACCAATGAAGCTATGCTTACCAGGCAATAATCAAATACCAATAAAGCCCAATGAACCCAATCAAAAAAGATATTTGAAACTTGTTATCCAACAAGTCAATTAGACTGATGTTTTAATTGCCTTAGCCAAGGCAAACAAACCATTGGTGCGTGAGGGGCTGAGCTGTCCGGTTAAGCCTAGTCGGTCGAAGTAGGCCTCTATATCGAACGCCGCTATCTCGTCTGCGCTCTTGCCGTGACAAGCAGTTAGCAGTAGTGCGACCAGGCCTTTGACTATGCGGGCGTCGCTGTCGGCGAGATAGTAATGCTTGCCGTCTATTTCACTATGATAGAGCCAGGCATTACTCTCACAGCCCCTGACTTGGGCCTGCTCCACACGAAACTCATCTTCTAGCTTAGGTAAGGTCTTGCCCAGGAGCATTATCTGACGATAGCGCTCCTGCCAGTTGTTGGCATTGTCGAATCTAGGCAATATTTCACCGCTATCGAACTTAAGGGCTAAAAATGTCTCTGTGGCGGGCTGTACTGCTGAGCTCATAAAATTGACCTGAATTAGTTACCTTGAATGATGTTTAAATAACTTGCTCGAACCTAGAATCTCTAATATTCGAGCCTAGACCCTTATTCTAACAACATTTCTTTTACCGACGTTAGCGCCTCTATGAAGCGATCGATATCTTCTTTACTGGTATAGACGCCTATGGATGCCCGGCAGCAGCCCTTGATCGCTAAACTCTGCATCAGAGGCATGGCGCAGTGGTGGCCACAGCGGACGGCGATGCCTTGTTGATCCAGCAAGATCCCCACATCCTGGTGATGTTCATCGGCCAAGTTAAAGGCGACTGCGCCGATATTGTTTTCGTGGGCACCATAGAGCTTTATGTCGCCCAAATTAGCTAACTGAGTTTGCAGATAAGTCAGCAGTTCCTGCTCACGTTGGGCCGTCTCAGCTTTAGGTAGATTTTGTATAAACT
Source organism: Shewanella sp. YLB-07 (assembly GCF_009377275.1). Classification (NCBI taxonomy): domain Bacteria; kingdom Pseudomonadati; phylum Pseudomonadota; class Gammaproteobacteria; order Alteromonadales; family Shewanellaceae; genus Shewanella; species Shewanella sp. YLB-07. Next base: position 316,744 of record NZ_VOQB01000004.1, read on the forward strand.
CGATGGCTGCACCAAGCCCGATAACCTCGGCTATGGGCGGTGTTCCTGCCTCGAGTCTGTTGGGTAAGATATTAAACTCGGTGGCATCGAAGCTGACGGTCTTGATCATCTCGCCGCCTGTCATCATAGGCTCGAGCTTATCCAGAATATCGAAACGGCCATAGAGCACGCCTATCCCCGTCGGGCCATACATCTTGTGGCCGGAGAATACATAGAAATCACAATCTATCGCCTGTACATCGATTTCCAGATGGGCGATAGCCTGAGCTCCGTCGACCAAGGTAATAGCACCGGCGGCCTTAGCTTTCGCGACTAAATGATTCACCGGATTAAGTGTGCCTAGTGCGTTGGAAACATGGCACAGAGCGACGATGGCAGGCTTTTGTTCGAGTAGTGCTTCATAGGCTTGTTCATCGAGTTGGCAATCCTCTGTCAGCGGGATGGGCTTGATGATGGCGCCGCTGCGCTTGGCGAGTTCTTGCCAGGGGACGATATTGGCATGATGGGCGGCTGTGTCTATTAAGATGATATCGCCAGATTTTGTCTGATTAATCAGACCATGTGCGACCATATTTATCGATTCAGTGGTGCCGTGGGTGAAGATTATCTCTTCGCGGCGACTGGCCTTGATAAAGCCTTTTAGCTGTTCGCGCACCGCCTCATATTGAGATGTGGCTCTGGATGAGAGTTGGTGAGCGGCCCGGTGAACATTGGCGTTATCTTTATGATAATACTGAGTCATGGCATCTATGACACACTTGGGTTTTTGGCTGGTCGCTGCCGTGTCCAGATAACACAGAGGGTATCCCTCTAAGGTCTGCTCGAGTGTAGGAAATTGAGCACGCAACTGGGGAAAGTCCATTGTTCGGATCCGGTAGTTCATCGGGTAAAAAGGCTCTTAGATCTTCGGAGATTTAGGCGACTAATGCAAGTGGCTTTTGATGCGGATTATCTGCATGGCTTACTTGCGTATTTTGGTTGCATTTTTTAGCAATCTTTTCAGACCATCTTTTGCTAGAGTTTGGTTATACCAATCGGTATAAAGGTGTGGTCACTCAGCGAGAGTTTAGCGCTTCAGAGGCAAGGCAACGAGTGAGGAACATAGTTATTCTACGTTTAAGCTCGTTAACGCCGATCGGAAGTGCTAAAACTCGCCTTTCAGGAGTGTTTCTGGCAGCCTACTTCTGTGTTGAATGAGTTCAAAAGGGATCACCATTCCCTCACTCTTTCGCCTTGAATTATGCAGCCAAAAATAACTCTGAGTTGACCACTTTCTTATATCGATTGGTATTAGAGATGAAAGTTACCTAGGGAGTGAAAATGCAATCGAAAGCACATTGGGAAAAGGTCTACTCAAGCAAAGATGAAGCTGAGGTCAGTTGGTTTCAAGAACATGCAAAGCTCTCATTGAAATTGATCCAGAATTCGGATGCAAGCAAGAGCGCCTCAATCATAGATGTCGGAGGGGGAGCCTCTACACTCGTCGATGATCTTTTAGCTAACGGCTATCGCAATATTACGGTACTCGATCTTTCTGCGGCGGCGCTCGCTAAAGCTCAAAACAGGCTGGGCGAGCAGGCGTCGAATGTGACTTGGCTTGAGGCTAATGTGATTGAGGCCGAATACCCCCATCACGGCTATGATGTCTGGCATGATAGGGCTGTGTTTCACTTTCTCAATACTCTCGAGGAGCGTCAGGCCTATGTGAAAGCCGTGCTGTATGCTGTAAAGCCCGGCGGTGTAGTTATCGTGGCCACGTTTGCCGAGAATGGCCCCACCATGTGCAGTGGCCTTCCCGTAAAGCGTTATAGCGCCGATGAACTCCATGAAGAATTTGGAGAACCTTTCTCTTTGCTCGGCCATGAGAAAGAGTCCCATCAAACCCCAGATGGCAGCGAACAGCATTTCGTCTACTGCTTCTGTAGAAAGTTAGCCTAGTTTCTTTATACGACTCTTTATCATCCTGTTAAGGACAAGGCAGTCGATAGATTTGTGCCAGCTCATCTAGCCTTACCATTAGCTCTGGAGATATACAGGTGTTGATGCTGTCGATATTCTCTTTCAGCTGTTTAAGATTGGTGGCACCTATGATGTTTGAGGCGACAAATTTGCGTGAGGTGACGAAGGCGAGTGACATCTGCGCCGGACTCAGCTTGAATTCACGTGCAAGTTCTACATAGGCCTTGGTGGCTTCGAGCGCTATTTGTGTGCCCGTATAACGAGAGAAGCGCTTAAACAGGGTGAGTCTGGCGCCCTGGGGCCATTTATCGTCCAGGTATTTTCCCGTCAGTGCGCCAAATGCCAAGGGAGAATAGGCCAGTAAGGGCACTTCTTCGCGATGGCTTACCTCTGCCATGCCGACCTCAAAACTGCGGTTGAGCAAGTTATAGGGGTTTTGTACGCTGACGACTCTAGGGAGCTCGTGTTTCTCGGCGAGCTGTAGATACTTCATCAAGCCCCAAGGGGTTTCATTGGAGACACCGATATAACGGATTTTTCCTGCCGTCACTAAAGAGGCTAGGGCTTCTAAGGTCTCTATGATAGGAGTCTGTTGCTCGTTGTCATCGACCTGTTGGTAGGATAACTCACCGAAGAAGTTGGTGTTTCTGTCTGGCCAATGGATCTGATACAGATCTATGGTGTCGATCTTGAGTCGCTCCAGGCTGGCATCGACGGCTTGGTGTATATTGCGCCAATCCAGAGCCATATTCGGCCGTATGTAGTCACTCTTAGACCCCGGAGCGGATACTTTAGTGGCGATGATCAAGTTGTCTCGGTGACCACTTTTTTTAAGATAGTTACCCAGGATTCTCTCGGTCTCGCCCTGAGTATCAGCCTTGGGAGGAACCGGGTACATCTCGGCTGTGTCGATAAAGTTAATGCCTTCGCCTATGGCGTAATCTAGCTGAGAGAAGGCTTCGGCTTGTGTGTTCTGCTCACCCCAGGTCATGGTACCTAAACAGAGTTCACTGACTTCAAGGTTGGAATGTGGGATACGACGATATTCCATAAAATCTCCACGGTTACTTTAGCTTGTTATTTGGGCGCATATTTTGGATCAAGAGTGCGCTCACTGTCATTCGAAGCTAACAAGCTTTCAGAGGAAAGACTAGGGAAATAAAGATCTTATACCATTCCGAGTAAGTATCGGATCATTCAGCGGGAGTTCAAATCGCTGTAGGCAAGGCGGATGTTTGAAGCTAATAGTTACTCTATATCGAGAACATTCAACGTAGCATAAAGGGTTTTGAAACCCGCACTGCGTGAGGCTCTCAGTGTTTCAACTTCTGCGTTTCATTGACTTAAAAGGGAATAACCATTTTCTCACCAATATGCCTTGAATTGAAAAAACTGAGAGTCTCTGAACTGACCAGATACTTATATGGAATGGTATTAGTTCCTAGGACCTAAGATCTAGAACCTTTTATAACTTTAACAACATAGGCATCTCGCAGGCATCGTGTCCTGTATCACCCAGAGGAGAGTCCAGATGTTTGAATCCGATAGACTCATACAGTTTGACTGCTTCATTGAGATCCGCGGTAGTTTCCAAGTAACAGGCGTTAAATCCCTGTTCACGGGCAAAGTCGAGCGCCAGATAAGCCAGGCGTTTAGCAAATCCTTTGCCTCTAAGTGTTTGGCTGAAATACATCTTCTGTAGTTCACATACCCGCTCTTGATTTGCTGTTGGTGTATTTATGGTTAAAGGTGCAATTCCTCCTCCACCTAAGAGTTCACCTTCTTTCTCTATGACCCAATAGCAGGCATCACTTGCTTGGTATTGTTCACTAAGAATGTCTAAGGTGGGATCCGCTACGCTATAACCTTTATCTGAGGTGAGGCCATATTCTGCTGAGACCGTGCGTATCACTTCGGCCATAGAGGCATTATCTTCTGGGGTCATTACCCTAAGCGTATATTCCTGCTGAAGCCGGGAACGATCAATGGCCTTGTGATATAGGGTCATTGCAATCTCAATCTGCTGGGTTTCGGAGGAAGATAACTGGGATAAGATTTCATTGAAGATGATATTTTGCTGATGATCTAACTTCTGTAATAATTTACGCCCTTGAGGAGTCAGGTGAGCCAGTAGGCTGCGGCTGTCTCTGGGATTACTCTTGGTAGAAGCAAATCGCTTCTCAACCAGATGGCTGACGGCACGACTGGCGTTGGATTTATCGATATTAAGGATTTGCGCCAATTTTTTAATCGATATTGCGCCGTGGCTGACTTCGATAAGCGCATGGGCCTGAACAGGAGATAGAGGAAGGTCGCCACAGGCTGAGTTAAGCATGCCGAGTTGTCGCACAATATGGCGAGATACGGTTCTGAGTGTAGAACCTTGTTGATTGCTTGGTCTATTATCTTCTGTCATACCCTGTTCCTGCAATTTATCTTGTCTGAATAGACATTGGTTATTTTGGTCAGAAATAACGTTCTTCATCCAAAGCTGACTGCCGACACTGGATGAATATGGTTGCGACTAACATCTAACCTAGGGGGGTATTCAACAAATTGCAAGTAGGGAGTAATGGCTTTGTGTTCTAGGAGGAGTTAAGTTGCGATTAACAAGTATAATGTGATGCGTGATCACTAACATTAAGTGCACGCGCCAGATTCAGCGCACAAAGCTAAACGGCTAGTATGAAGTGTATCAAGTTAGTGACTAACCTAATTGCTCATGGAGGAGAATGCAAGCAATTGCTAATGAAAGTCGATTGCTTGCATTAAAAGGGGGTTGAAACAGTTAATCGAGATAAAGCTCAGGATTTAGCATGGGGGCCATGGTTAAGATTAATGCCTGAGTATAGACACTCTCTCTGGTGGCATGCCCTTGGGTTAATAGGCCAATTGCCCCACCTTGTTGCTTAATGTTGTTAGTGTTGAATAGTTTATCCATCACATCTCCCAGCTCCTCACCGGCAACCAGTGACTTATAGATAGATTGAGATATGGGGAGTTGTGCGCTACGTCCAACGGAAAGCTGGTTCTGAGTGGCAACCACAGTATAGGCGAACGTGGCTGGCCCGTATTCGAAATTATCGACGCCGCCTTCCATTGCGATAAAGAGTTCGGCAACTGACTCGCCATCAGGTTGCTTCGCCGCCGTAGCGGAAAAATTTCGGCAATATTTAACACGGTTTATGGCGCCTTCGCGGGTTTCAAAATCTGTCATGGGTTGGTCCGGTACGCCTGATGGGGCGTGCATACCAATACATTCGATATCAATATCCGGAAACAGTTGGCAGATAGCGATTTTGGCCGCGTTTACTTTCACCGGGTTTTTCGAGCCGACTAATACTCTGATCTTCTTTAATTTAGTTATCCGTTGCATTTTCTTATTCATTCCAATCAACCTGGGGGGATGATACCAAATTTACGCCTATTTTATTACGGGCGGTGAGCCTTGAATTTGTTGGTGGAGATGTATCAAGGCTTTCTAATTTGGCTTAGAAAAACTGATACCAGATCTAGATCACCTTTTGCTTTTTACCAAATGTATAGTGGATCACGTTTAACTTTTGGGCTGAGCTAGTGAAAAAGCCTGTGATCTCACTCATGTTTCATGAAGTTTGTGCGGTGCCACCCATCAGATCTGCTATTATTTGCGACCCGCCTCACCTTGCCGCCTTCTTGAATAAATTTTCTAATATCACCAATAGGTAATATATGTGCTTTAAGTGTTAATTTTAGGTTCGATTTGGTTGCGGGGGTGGGGTCAGAATAAAGATTTAGCCCATGATAATTTAGACATAGCTCCCATTATGAACTTGTTCTGAAATTTGATGATAAAACCCCGTTCCAGATCAATTTTTCATGGCTTGAGTTCTATAATCTGGCCTTGAAATTTATAGCTGCTTCCCCTTTGAAAATGGTTTTAGGTGGAGTGGCTTCTGGAAAACCAAAGGTGTAGAACACCTCAAAGGTAATGTTTATGCAGAAAGAATCGACCGTCTCTCCAGTCAATGGAACCGGAACCCAAGTAAACCCAGCCGTCAGTCAGAGCTGGACACGTAAAGATACGACTTGGATGTTGAGTCTGTTCGGTACAGCCGTTGGTGCTGGTATCCTTTTTCTTCCAATAAATGCAGGTATGGGCGGTTTCTGGCCGTTGGTGATGATGGCCTTGGTTATAGGTCCTATGACTTATCTAGCTCATCGTGGCTTGTCACGTTTTGTCTGCGCCTCTGAGAAGCCGGGCAGTGACATTACCGATGTGGTCGAAGAGTTTTTTGGTGTAGGTGCCGGTAAGGCGATCACCTTGCTCTATTTCTTTGCTATCTTCCCGATTGTATTGATCTATGGTGTGGGTATTACCAATACCGTAGACAGTTTTATCGTTAATCAGCTCGGTATGGCATCGCCTCCACGTTGGATATTATCTGGCTTGCTTATCCTTGCCATGATGTCTGTGATGGTATCTGGTGAGAAGTTAATGCTGAAGGTGACTCAGTTTCTGGTTTACCCTCTGGTGGGTATTTTAGTCTTTATGTCCCTGTACCTGATTCCAAGCTGGAAAATGGATGCCTTGACGCAGGTTCCGTCAGCGGGCGACTTCCTGGGGACCGTATGGTTAACTATTCCGGTATTAGTGTTTGCCTTTAACCATTCTCCAGCTATTTCTCAGTTCTCTGTGGCACTCAAGCGCGAACATGGTAAAGATGCATCAAAGAAAGCCGATGTGATACTGCGTAATACCAGTATGATGTTAGTGGGTTTCGTCATGTTGTTCGTGTTCTCTTGTGTTCTCTCTTTGAGTCCGGCACAACTTGCCGAGTCTAAGGCGCAAAACTTACCGATTCTTTCTTATCTGGCTAACATTCACTCAAGCGGCTTCGTCAGCTACTTTGGTCCTATCATAGCTGTGATTGCCATCGTTTCTTCTTTCTTCGGCCACTACATGGGTGCGACAGAAGGCATGAAGGGCATTATCACTAAGCAGCTACGTAGCAGCAATAAGCAAGTGTCAGACAAGAAAGTAGATAAGTTTATCCTTGTGTTCATGTTCGTCACCATCTGGGGCGTGGCCATCATCAACCCAAGTATCTTAGGTATGATTGAGGCACTTGGTGGTCCAATCATCGCCGCGATTCTTTATCTGATGCCTATGTATGCTATCTACAAGGTACCTGCACTTAAGGCCTACCGCGGCCGTATCAGCAATATCTTCGTTGTTATTGCGGGTGTGCTGGCAATGACAGCCATTCTGTTCGGTATGTTGTCTTAAGTTCTCCGTTTTCATCCTTTCATAACGTTTGGTTATTCGGGTCAGTTTCAATCTTTGGGACTGACCCTCCTCATTTCACCTTCCACTCATGAATTAAGAGGTAAATCTATGTTTAGCGCATTTGATATTTTTAAGATAGGTGTGGGTCCATCGAGCTCGCATACCGTCGGGCCGATGAAGGCCGCCAAAGAATTTGTCGATGAGTTGCGTCAACGTGGCGAGCTAAAGTCTGTTACCCGCATGAGTGTCGATATTTACGGCTCACTCTCGTTAACCGGCAAGGGTCATCACACGGATATCGCTATTATGATGGGCTTAGGCGGCAACAGCCCCGAGAGCGTCGATATTGAGTCAATTCCTGCCATCATCAGTGAGATTGAGCAGAGCACCAGTCTCTTGTTAGGTACAGAGGCCCGCAGGGTCGACTTTCCGCGAGATGCCGTCACCTTCCATAAGCATGCATTGCAACTCCATGAGAATGGCATGTCGATTCATGCCTGGGTTAAAGATAATTGTATCTTCAGTAAGACCTACTACTCAACCGGTGGTGGCTCTATCGTTGATGAAGAGCACTTCGGTTTAACGGCGGCCAATGATGTTTTAGTGCCTTATCCCTACGCCTATGCATCTGAATTACTCGAGCAATGTACCGAGTCGGGCATGAGCATCAGCGCCTTGATGATGGAAAATGAGAAGGTGTTTAACAGTGAAGAGGCCATCTATGAAGGTTTCGGTGCTGTCTGGGATGTGATGAAAGCCGGCATAGAAAAAGGGCAGACAACCGAGGGAGTGCTCGATGGCCCTCTTAGAGTACCGAGACGAGCGGCAGCGCTTTATCGTCAGCTGATGACGAATGAGAGACTTTCTGCAGACCCTATGGTGGTCATCGACTGGGTCAATATGTTTGCCTTGGCCGTCAGTGAAGAGAATGCGGCTGGTGGGCGGGTGGTGACATCACCGACCAATGGTGCAGCAGGTATTATCCCTGCGGTTATGGCTTATTTTGATAAGTATATTCAGCCAATGGGCGAGCAAGAATATACCCGCTTCTACCTGGCGGCAGCCGCGGTAGGCTCACTCTATATACGCAACGCATCTATCTCGGGCGCCGAAGTGGGCTGTCAGGGGGAGGTCGGTGTGGCGTGTTCTATGGCTGCTGCAGGTTTGTCTGAGATCATGGGGGCTAGTCCTTCTCAGGTGTGCATTGCCGCGGAAATTGGCATGGAGCACAACTTAGGGTTAACTTGCGATCCGGTTGGGGGCCAAGTGCAGGTGCCCTGTATCGAACGTAACGCTATTGCCGCAGTAAAGGCGATTAACTCGTCGCGTATGGCGATGCGTCGTAACAGCGAGCCTAGAGTCAGCTTAGATAAGGTGATAGCAACCATGTACGAGACAGGAAAAGACATGAACGTTAAATACCGTGAAACCAGTCAAGGTGGTTTAGCCATTAAAGTAACGAGTATTTGTGCTTAAAAGATAGTTGCGAGGGCGACCTTCGGTCTTCGAGAGCGTGACTTCGTCACTGTGAGGGCTACGGCCTTAGAGGAAAATATGAGTCAAAAGCGACAAGCTGTTGCTTGTTGCTTCGCTTATTCTCGTTTTCTCGCAGCGAAGCGCTCTAGCAGGGAACTAGTTCCCGCGAACGTCCTCGAAGCGAAGCGTTCGCTCTCGCTATTTCTCTTCGTACATTAAATAGTAACTCTGCTCCATCCCCAGTGCTTGATAAGTTTGTTGCGCCTTGGTATTTTCCTGCTCTACATAGAGTCTGAAACTCGCAGCGCCACCATTCTCTGCAGCTAGGTTTTTCACCTGCTGGTATAGCTTGCCATAGATACCCTGGCGGCGATTCTCCGGACGGATATAAACGCTCTGGATCCAGTAGTAATTTAACGCGCGCCAATCGCTCCATTCGAATGTCACCATCAAAGAACCCACTATCTCGCCATCGGATTCGGCGACTAGATAGAAGCCTTTTTCTGGCTCCGAGAGTAAGGCGTTTACCCCCTTTGTCAGTAGGACTTCATCCAGTGACAGGTTTTCAGTTTCCAATGCCATTGCTTGGTTGAATCGAACAAGTGCTGGCAGATCCGATTGCTGGCCCTTTCTTAATTGAACATTTGTTTGCATATTTAATTCCACACTCGACTGCACATTTGATTTCACGGAAGAAGGCTCCATTATTTGCAGACACTCTAGCATGTCGACGAGTTTATTTTGGCGAATAATGTCTGATTTTTTATTCGACTAAAGTACCAGGGTCTGTTTATCTTTCGAGCTTGAGTTTTGCTCAATCTTAATGGGTTTGATGCAAGGCATCGAGCGATGACGCCTAATGGATTAGGTGAAAAGCTCGTAACACAGCAAGAAGCCCATTGAGATGAGCCCGTAGGGCAGCGTTTGTTGACCATCTTTACCGCGTTATCGCTTGTTTATGTAGAATCACTACACTACTCAAGCTCCAACTTGTATAAAAAGGTCAACAACTCGCTGCAAAAATAACCATGAAAGGTCAACAGGCCCTATCTCTGCTAGACTTTTATTATTGGCTCAAGAGAAGTCGGCTCAAGAAAAAGAGGCGCCTATGGCATCAGTCCACCATAAATATCGCGTTCATCGCTTAGCGGTCAAATCTTGTTCCCATTGTTATGTGAGAGTCAGAAGCAGAGGTGAGGACTTACACTCATTGTTTAGGCGAACGGCAGCTAATCAAGATAGACTCGTTCCGGAAGAAGGGACAGATAGTCACAGTGATGGTGCTAAGTCGATCCAAGTTGAACCGACCAATCTTGAAAAAAACAAGCTGATTCACTTCGTTCTTACCCTTGTTACTTTCGGTGCCTGGGGGCTTGTCTGGTGGTGGTTAATTTTAAAATCTGAAGGGAAAACGGATCAACTTTTTCGTGGATTTGATGATGCTTATTGGAGTTACCTCATAACGCGGGAGCAGCCTCCTGCATCACTTCATAAAATGAAAGTCGATCAAGAGGTTGAGACTGGATATTTCGATGCCTGATCTCGATGGCTTAATCCAGTAGACCTAATCCTGTAGACGTTAGTCTAGATCTAGATCTAGATAACTTAGTGACACATAACCAAAAACCGCCATGAGGCGGTTTTATTGTTTTACGGGATTCTTTTAATACAGAGAGAGTCAGTTCAACTGTTCAAATGGATTCAGAGCTTACTCAATACAAATTGAGTTTTTCCATTGGCGTCTTTCAATACAAGTTTACTTTTGACTATTTGACCCGAAGTGACCTTGGGTATGGCAGTCATGACTCTTTGCTCCTGATTCATCAATGCATCGACACAGGCTTTCATCGTGTGACCTGCAGGGGAAAGTGTGATCGATGAGCCTTGCAGTGAGTATTCACCAAAGAAGCTATTACAACTGTTATTACCACTCAATTTGCCTTCTTGGCTAAAGATGAGTTGAGCCGGACTGTAATCGATGACAGGGTTACCTGCGATTACCTCTATATGCCAGGTTCCAGCAAGTGCTATTTCCAGAGACTCAGGCTCTGGTGTACTTTGACAGGCGGATAATGCGAAGAATGTGCTGGCGATCAAAAAAGATTTTAAAGACATGACTGGGATCCCAATAAATTTATGCTTATATTGTGGCAAGTTTAGAACAAGATAAACAGCGAAAACTCGATATAAGGGCTCAAAGTGTAATGAAAGCTTTAAAACTATTACATTGGATAGGCTTGCTGATGCTTCTTAGCGGCATTGGTGCTTATCTTTTTACCGATATGACACTTGAAATATCTGGGATGGTGTTGGTGTCTAGCTTGATTGGATTGGGAGCGGTAATGATGTCACCCTTTCCCATTGTGCTATTTATACAATGGGCAAGAGCACAGGAGGAAAAGCAAGATTAGTCCAATTTAAAAATTAATCGGACTAGCGCTATTTTGTTGTTTTTTGTAGTTCGATCCGGTTTAGGTTTAGACTCTTTATAGCTTGCTGCTGCATAGGAGCAAGGCTGATTTGAGTATCTGGAGTAAAGTAACTCTGCCCCGTGACTAAGTTTAAATTCTGACCTTCTTTGGCGAATTGTTTCTTCAACCTTAAGACCAATGAGTCAAGGTTTGACTCATTGTCGATGAAACAAAGAATAATAAATTGGTTATGACTTATTCTTGCCGATACATCCGCATCCCTTAAACTGCTATGGATTATCCTGGCGAGTATGCGCAGCCTCTGCTCTTCTGATTCAGTTTGTACTTCTGTCGATTCATCGAAAAGAGCTTCGACTAAGATTATCCCCGCATGAGAGCCAAAACGTCGACTCAGACTCAACTGTCTTGGTGCCATCAGGCTAAAACCATATTGATTAAGCATGCAGGTCTGTTCATCTTGTACCGATAGCATCTGCACTTTCATCATCAAGAATAAATGTTTAAGTTCCGCCTGAATTAAACATTTAGTTGTTTCTACCAGAGGGGCGAGACGTTCTTGAAATCTATTCTGATTAGGATCACAGATCAATATACAGCCAAAGAGTTCCCCATCAGGCCAGTAAATTAATTGACATATCACATGTTGAAACTGAGACAGGCCTGAAGTAAATTCATTTCCTTTTGCATGAGATTGGCCATAACCACTCTGAGATTCAACCAGCTTTAATAATCCAGCATCGAAAAAAATAGTCCCCCCATTAAGCTTGTAATCTTGGCTCTGCTGAGCGCAAACAACTTGAAAGCTATTATCGGATAATTGCAATATCAGGCTCGCTTGTGAACGATAGAAACTGGTCAAAAGATCCATTTGCTGCTGCCATCTTGGCAAGTTGATAGCTGGATGATCTTGTTCTCTTAGCCAGAGTCGGTGATGATTGCTTTGGGCTAGCATGAGACTTCTCTCTTAGTTATTTTTTATCTGAGTTAAATGATTCTTATCTGAACTAAAATAATGCTTATCTGTGTTAAGGGTTCTTAAATTAGTATTACTCTGAGTTTGGTTTGTTATGACGCTGGTTAGCATACTTAATTTCTAAGGTTAATAAAATGTAGCTATGTGTGTTTTTTGCAGAACAGAGTGTTCAACCATGGCTTAATGAGTGTGGGTTTACACCAGAAATTAGGCTTGAGAAGAAAAGCGTCAAGCCTATGTGTAGAGTGTATTTTTCAGGTTACAGCGGGGGCCTTTAGTTTAGCGGCTTGAGCTTCTAACTTAAGCTGCTCAGATTTCAGTCCTTTTTTTGATTTTTCAAGCATGGGGGCGAGTTTAAGTGTCGAGTCTGGCGTGAAATAATTACAGCTTGAATCGACTTTAAGTTGATCGTTTTGTTGAAAAATTAGCTTGTCGACTCGCTTACCTATGTGGAGAAGATCTCTCTCTGAATCGACAAAGACCAGCACAACAAACTGATTGTCACTGTAGTGAGCCGCAATATCTGCAGTCCTTATCGTATCCTGAATGATGCTTCCCAATAATCTATGATGTTTTTCTTCTATATGCTCTATGGTGTGAGCGGAGTAAAGTTCGAAGAAGATGATGCCAGCATGGGCGCCGAAACGTCGCCCTAAACTAAGCTGTCTCGGTGCCATCATGATGAAACCATATTGGTTCAACATGCCGGTTTCTCTATCACGCATGGATAAAGATTCTATTCGTTGAGTTTGGCAGTAAAGAGTCAGCTCTTGTTGAAGCAACACCTGAAAAGGTTCCAACATAAAGGAGTTAGATGCCGAAGTGGATGCTTTGGCATTCAAGACACAGATACAGCCGAAATGTGTACCATCGGGCCAGAGAATTGGGCGAGTTAATAGGGTTTGGGCTTGATCGAACTCTTCATGTAGATCGACATGGTCATGGTTAGTTAAATCGATATTTAATCCATCGGGTAGCGATCGCACTAGGCGCTGGAAAATTTTATGATCTCTATCGAAGCTAGTGCCGGTAGTAAACTGTCTGGACTGGCAAATGGAACTAACGATAACTTCAAAGCTGGACCCGGTTTCTTGGATGATAAATACCACATCGGCTTCATAATAACGCTTCATCAATTCGCACTGGTGCATCCAGCGAACTAAGTTTAGCTGGGTATTATCACTTTCAAGTAAACTAATACTGGTATCAACATTTTCAGGAAGCATGGGAACCTAGGTAAAGTCATCATGTTATTTCGTTAATTGTGGTAGTCAGAACGTCATTATGCAAATGGATGGCGTGTTTGGGCATTTTCCGAGAGCGGATAATTAACCTAGCACTGGAGAGTTTTAAGTTATAATCATGGCTAATACCATTCCATATAAGTATCTGGTCAGTTCAGAGGCCCTCAGTTTTTTCAATTCAAGGCGCATTGATGAGGAAATGGTTATTCCCTTTTAAGTCAATGTAACACCGAAGTGGAAACACTGAGAGCCTCACGCAGTGCGGCTGATGTTTAAAGAAAAGGGCAAAGCCCTTTATGCTACGTTAAATGTTCTCGATATACGACTGCATGGATGCAGGAGGTAGAGCAACGCAGGAGCTTGTTGCCGAGAATAACTATTAGCTTCAAACATTCGCAAGCCGCATGGATGTGGTGAATGTCTATATTGCAGGAGCAAATATAGCCCTTGCCTACAGTGCTTTGAACTCCCGCTGAATGATCAGATACTTACTCGGAATGGTATAATTGTTTACTCATAATTAAAAGGTCAATACCTGCACCATGAACATCAGACTAGCCCGTATGGGTGATCTCAAGCAGTTGGTAGAGCTCGAACGAATACATCTTAATGACGAGCTCAGTGACGGAGCACAAGCTTACGCATTAGATGGGCAAGCTTTTGGGGAAGCTGAATTGAGACAGCTGATTGACTCCCATTGGATCTGTGTTGCTGAGCGAAAACTCGAAGATTTCGATGGGGGGAATGGTGAAATAGTGGGCTACGTGATTGCGGGGACTTGGTCTTTTTTTGAATCTTGGCCTGTGTACCGACATATTCTTAAGAGAATAAAGGAATTCAGCCTTGGCGGGATCAAGTTAACTAAGAGTAATTCATGCCAATATGGTCCTATCTGGATTAAGAAGGATTATCGTGGTCAAGGTATTTTTGAAGCTCTGGTCAGTGAGATAAAAACTCAGGTGCAAGTTAAATTCCCATTTATGCTTACCTTTATCGCCGAAGATAATATGGCTTCATTTTCGGCACACACAAATAAAGCATCGATGCAGGTGTTGGATTTTTTTACCTTCGATGACAGAGACTATTATTTACTGGCCTTGTCTACTTGAATTAACCTCCACAGGTAATGTCATTATGAATTCCGGATCAGATAAACACATATTACAGCAAGTTCAACGTTTACTCGCGCCCTATGCCAGAGAGTCGCTGTCGGCTTTCGATAATATGAAGTTAGTCATTGCTGTTATTTCTGCAGATGTGGAGAAGAGAGCAGATGATTCAATTAAACTTGAGTCTGGCATTGCCTATGAAGTGACTCTACATAGGGATAACCACGCGGATATTGAAGGGGATAAGAGCGAGTTCAGTGAGCAATTTTACTGTGTGAAATGGCAAAGGATTTGGATCAATTGTGGTCTCATCAATGATTACAGCGCGTCGATTCAGCTGATAACTCATGATGGTAAGGTACAGCACATTAAGGAGCCAGGTCCATCAGATGGCAAAGGTGAGCATGCCATTACTACAGGTACACTCGATATCATGCATATAGAGACGTCTTTATTGAGGCAAGTGAATGTACCTGTATTATCGCTACAACAAGTTGAATTCATGTGTATGGAGTATGCGCATTTTGACCATTGCTAGATTTAAGCGCTAACTCGAACCTGAAAGTTAGCGCTTAAATTTATAGAACCGAACTAGTCTTGATTCTTACCGATTAAATGCAGCGGGGCCTTGCTACTGAGATAAGCTTGATCCACCTGATCTAACTTATTAAAACGTATCATCTCACGAATGCCATCTATGTATGCCTGACCACGTTCCGAGTACTTATCTAACGTACCGGCGAGCTCCGGTCCTGTAATTGCTTGTTCACTCTTTCTTAGCTCGGCACGAAGATGGCGTAGTTTCAGGTAGGCATTATTGGTATTTAGGTTAAACATGTAACCTTCTACCGATGCTAACGGGCTATCGAATCTTGCCAATCCATAGTTACCTAACTCTTTACGCTGTTGCTTGGGGATCATGCCGTTGCCACTAAAATCCCACTGACCGAAGAATGCATTGCCCTCTAAAGTGAATCTTGAGGTGGCCCAGCCACTCTCTTCGGCAGCTTGAGCTAGCACTAAGGAAGGTGGCAATATATCGACCTGATTTAATAAATTCATGCGCAGCTCCTCGGTAAGTGGAAGCTTACTATCCGTTATCGCTCGGTATTTTAACGCTATGCGCTTTAGCTCCGGGGCATCAAGCCCGGCTCGTTCAATTATCTGACGCTCTAGCAATATCTTCTCGTTAGACACAAGAATTAGGGGGGCCATCAGTCGGAAAAAAACCATTTTCTTTTGTTGAACGGGGATTTCGTTAGATGTCTTATGCCAGTTATCGCTGACACCTTCGAAGGTGAGACGCGGTACTTCGCGATTACCGTCGAGCCAGCTTTGGGTGTTGTAGTCCAATGAATCAAATAGGGCGATAAGATCGTCTAGTGAGTCCAGTACTACATCTTTAGCCAAGCTGGTGGGGATATTGTCGCTCAGTTGTGGATGATTGCTTTTCAGTTGTGCCACATCTGGTGATGCAGTTTGCTCACCGCTTTCATCTGTTGCCTCTAGCTTTAGCTTATCTGTATCTTTCAGATTGGTGGGTCCGCTGGTGAAGTTATCGGCTCCCCAATAGAGTGAAGTGCCTATTAAAAGGGCAAGGAGTACCAATTTTCCTATGTTAGTTCCCATTGTCTCTCCAACCTTAGTCTCTCCCAAAAAAGTGTTACCAATAAATACATTGGCGAATATGAGGTGCTAGTTTACCGAGTTCTAGCTTAACTGCAGCTTAATTTATCACTAATTTTGTAGTAAAAAATGAAAATGGTCGGGAGAATTTTCGAGGGGGATGAGGTGAGCTATTAAAGGCACAAAAAAACCGCCACTTGGCGGTTTTTAGGGTTTAACAGTCGTTAGACGGGATAAACCAATTTATAGCTTAGCAGCCGTTTTCAATGCCTCGGCTTTATCGGTACGTTCCCAAGGGAACTCATTACGGCCGAAGTGGCCGTATGCCGCTGTAGCTTGATAGATTGGGCGAGCCAGATCTAGCATCTCAGTCAGGCCATAGGGACGTAGGTCGAAGTGCTCACGTACCAAGGCTATTAGTAGCTCTTCAGATACCTTGCAGGTACCGAAGGTTTCAATGCTGATAGAGGTTGGCTCGGCAACACCAATAGCGTAGGAAACTTGTAGTTCACAGCGATCGGCAAGACCCGCAGCAACTATGTTTTTAGCCACATAACGTGCCGCGTATGCTGCACTGCGATCGACTTTCGAGGGATCTTTACCCGAGAATGCACCACCACCGTGGCGAGCCATGCCGCCGTAAGTGTCGACGATGATCTTACGACCCGTCAGACCGCAATCACCTACTGGACCACCGATAACGAAACGGCCTGTTGGGTTGATGAAGTATTTAGTGTCTTTAGATAACCATTTAGCCGGTAGTACTGGCTTGATGATGGTTTCCATTACACCTTCAATCAGATCAGATTGATTCACGCTGTCGCAATGCTGAGTCGAAAGAACAACTGCGTCAATACCGACAATCTTGTTGTCTTCGTAAGCGAAAGTAACTTGGCTTTTAGCGTCAGGACGTAACCAAGGTAGAGTCTTGTTCTTACGTACTTCTGATTGACGTTTTACCAGAGCGTGAGCATAGGTAATAGGGGCTGGCATGAGTACGTCGGTTTCGTTGTTGGCATAACCAAACATCAAGCCTTGGTCACCGGCACCTTGATCTTTAGGATCGGCACGGTCAACACCTTGGTTAATGTCTGGAGACTGTTTACCAATGACATTTAATATAGCGCAAGAGTCGGCATCGAAGCCCATATCAGAATGTGTGTAACCAATTTCACGTACTGTTTTACGGGTGATCTCTTCGATATCGACCCAAGCAGAAGTCGTGACTTCACCACCGACCATGACCATACCGGTCTTTACATAAGTTTCGCAGGCGACACGAGCCTTAGGGTCTTGCTCTAGGATTGCGTCTAGTACCGCATCAGAAATCTGATCGGCGATTTTATCTGGATGACCTTCTGATACAGACTCAGAAGTAAACAAGTGCTTTGCCATGGTGGGAAATCTCGTCATTGAACAATTTGAATGTGTAGAAGTATCTACATCTAGACGTCTATATTAATTCAAAATGAGTCGGCGATCACCCCCGTTCACTAATTATTAGTACATATTGTGACATTCAATATGTAAATATATTTTGCTGTTGAGTTGTAACCTCTTAGTTATCAGCGTTATAGCTTCACTAGAGCTGATGAATTTAATTCAGCTTTAAATGAGGTAAAAGCGGCGTTTGGCGAATCCTATGTTTCGAAGATGGCGGTTCGCCCCTATGACTTACAGGGAAATATTGTGATTTGGTGAATTATCGTTTGCGTCCGTCTGTTATGTGGGCGAAAATATGGCTCCAAAATTTGCAGTAGAACATCGATTTCTAATTTAAGTGCTGATTGATATGGCGCTCGATGATCTAGACCTCAAAACCAAGCAGGAGAGAGCATGTCATCTCGTAAAGAACTCGCAAACGCTATCCGCGCATTAAGTATGGATGCCGTTCAAAAAGCCAATTCTGGTCACCCAGGTGCACCAATGGGGATGGCTGATATCGCTGAAGTGCTTTGGAATGACTTCCTTAAGCACAACCCTAATAACCCTGAGTGGGTTGATCGTGACCGTTTTGTCTTATCAAACGGCCATGGTTCTATGCTTATATACTCTTTGCTTCATCTGACAGGTTATGCACTGCCTATCGAAGAGCTTAAACAGTTCCGTCAGTTGCACTCTAAGACACCGGGTCACCCTGAATATGGTTACACTCCGGGTGTTGAAACGACCACAGGTCCACTGGGCGCTGGTATCAGTAACGCCGTAGGTATGGCAATTGCTGAGAAGACCTTAGCGGCTCAGTTCAACCAACCTGGTCACGACATAGTCGATCACTTCACCTACTGTTTCTTGGGTGACGGTTGTCTGATGGAAGGCATCTCACACGAAGCCTGTTCTTTAGCGGGAACCTTAGGTCTTGGCAAGCTCATCATGTTTTGGGATGACAACGGCATCTCTATCGATGGTCACGTCGAAGGTTGGTTTACCGACGATACGCCAAAGCGTTTCGAGGCTTACGGTTGGCATGTGATTGCCGGCGTTGACGGTCATGATAGCGATGCTATTCGCGCCGCCATCGAAGCTGCTAAGTTAGTTACCGACAAGCCGACTATGATCTGCTGCAAAACGGTTATCGGTTTCGGTTCTCCTAACAAGTCAGGTACGCATAACTGCCACGGCGCACCACTGGGTGATGCCGAGATCGCAGCGACTCGTGAATTCTTGGGTTGGGATCACGGTCCTTTCGAAATCCCTGACAATGTATACGCAGGTTGGGATGCTAAAGATGCTGGCGCGACTAACGAAGCTAGCTGGAATGACAAGTTTGCTGCCTATGAAGCTGCATTCCCTGAACTTGCCGCAGAATATAAGCGCCGCGTGATCACGGGTGACTTACCGGCAGATTTTGAAGAGAAAGCACAAGCTTTCATTCAAGAGTGTCAAGACAAGGCTGAAGGCATTGCCAGCCGTAAGGCATCACAAAATTCTATTGGCACATTCGCTGCTATCTTGCCTGAAATGTTAGGTGGCTCTGCCGACCTTGCAGGTTCTAACCTGACGCTTTGGTCTGGTTCAAAAGGTATTCAAGACGATCCAGCCGGTAACTACATCTATTACGGTGTACGTGAATTCGGTATGAGCGGTATCATGAATGGTGCATCACTTCACGGTGGTTTCATCAACTATGGTGCAACTTTCATGATGTTTATGGAGTACGCACGTAATGCGGTACGTATGTCTGCACTTATGGGTATCCAAAATATCTGGGTTTATACTCACGACTCTATCGGTCAAGGTGAAGACGGTCCGACTCACCAGCCGGTAGAGCAACTTGCTAACTTGCGTATGACTCCAAACATGACTGTTTGGCGTCCATGTGATGCGGCAGAAACTGCGGTTTCGTGGAAGTCTGCTATTCAGCGTCGTGATGCTCCAACATCACTCATCTTCAGTCGTCAGGGTCTTAAGGCTCAGGCTCGTACTGCAGAGCAATTAGCTAACGTCGCTAAAGGTGGCTACACCTTAATCGATTGTGCTGGCACACCTGACCTGATCTTAATTGCTACTGGTTCTGAAGTTCAACTGGCTGTCGATTCAGCTGCTGCACTGACTGAGCAAGGTAACAAGGTCCGTGTGGTTTCTATGCCTTCTACTAACGAGTTCGATAAGCAAGATGCGGCTTACAGAGAATCTGTACTGCCAAAGTCTGTGACTAAGCGTGTAGCTATCGAAGCGGCTCACGTTGATTTCTGGCACAAGTATGTCGGATTCGGCGGCGCTGTTGTGGGCATGACTACCTTCGGTGAGTCGGCTCCGGGTGCTGACTTGTTGAAGCATTTTGGCTTCACCGTTGAAAATGTTGTTGCTACAGTGAACGAGTTAGTTTAATCGGTTCATTTAGCGGTGCATCACCTAGCTTATTTGGCTAGGTGATCTTACTAACGGCTTATCTCATGTGGCTTACTTTAAGCTACAAATAATGGGGTAGGCCGTTGTTACATCTGATAGAGTACGTCTCGCTTGTTGTGGATATTTATCAAAGGTCATTGAATACAGTCAGTGACCTTTGATAAATGCCAGTTTTTAAAATAGTCTTTTTACATATATGTTGAAATAAGCATGTTGAAATAAGCAAATTGAAATTGCTGCTTTAACTTAGCCCCATGGGGTTCTTGTTGAGCTACAGATGTCGATTCCAATATTTTTCTATAGGGTATAAGCGCTTAATGATCAGAGTTGCAATCAATGGTTATGGCCGTATCGGCCGTTCAATTCTCCGTGCCGTTTATGAATCAGGTAAGCGTGATCAGATCCAGATCGTCGCTATCAATGAACTGGCTAAACCTGAAGCAATTCTTCATCTCACCAAGTACGACACGACTCATGGACGTTTTCAGTCTCAAGTAGAACTGAGTACGGATGAAAACTACCTGCATGTGGGTGATGATGTCATCAAGTTACTGCATCAAAGCGATGCCAGCAGACTGCCCTGGGCGGATCTGGATATCGATATCGTCTATGAGGCGACTGGCGTGTTATCCGATAGAACAAGCTGTGAGGCTCACATCCATGCGGGGGCCAAGCAGGTACTCATCAGCCATCCTTCATCGAGTGATGTAGATGCGACTATTGTCTACGGCGTGAATCATGAACTTTTACGGGCTGAGCATACCGTCGTGTCCAATGCATCCTGTACCACAAACTGTATTGTCCCTGTCATCGAGGTGTTAGATAAACACTTTAGTGTGAAAAGCGGCGCAATCACCACCATACACTCGGCGATGAACGATCAACAGGTGATCGATGCCTATCATGATGATCTGCGTCGTACACGAGCCGCGGGTCAATCGATCATTCCTGTGGACACTAAACTGGCTCGAGGCATAGAGCGAATACTCCCCCAAATGAAAGACAAGTTTGAAGCTATCTCGGTGCGAGTGCCAACGATAAATGTTACCGCCATAGACGTGTCGGTAACTTTAGCCTCAAGAGTCGATATTGATCATGTAAATCAGGTGCTTCGTGATTCGGCAACGGGACTCTATAAAGGCATTTTAGGCTATACTAATGAGCCTCTGGTGTCCTGTGACTTCAATCACGATCCAAGATCCAGCATCGTCGATGGCACTCAGACCCGAGTGAGTGCCGGTCATCTGGTTAAGTTACTGCTGTGGTGCGATAACGAGTGGGGTTTTGCCAACCGTATGTTAGATACCAGCTTAGAGATGATTAAGGCGAGAAGAGCGTAAGGGATAAGGCTGAGATGACGCTGCGCTGGTAAGGCTGAGATGATGCTGCGCTGGTAAAGCTGAGATGATGCTGCGCTGGTGGAGCTAAGAAGACGCTTCGCTGGTAAGGCTGAGATGACGCTGCGCTGGTAAGGCTGAGATGACGCTGCGCTGGTGGAGCTAAGAAGACGCTTCGCTGGTAAGGCTGAGATGACGCTGCGCTGGTAAGGCTAAGACGACGCTGCGCTGGTAAGGCTGAGACGACGCTGCGCTGGTAAGGCTGAGATGACGCTGCGCTGGTGGAGCTAAGAAGACGCTATTGCTGTTCGCTTTTACTAACAGGGCAGAGCCCGTCGAATAGGCGTAGCCGTCCGCGAAGCGATAGGCCGAAGGCCGTCGTCTTTGCTATTCAACCGTTTACGTTTAGTTGTAGGACCGGCTTTAGCCGGGAGATAATGAGCCTATGGTCTTCGGGGCTAAAGGACCCTCCTACAGAAAAGATGACGCTGAGCTGTTCGCTGTTACTAACAGGGCGGAGCCCGTCGTCTTGGTTTTTGATTTGAATATTTTTATCTGATGGCCCGGTGTTTTGTCCCGGCGGTCAGAGTGAACCGAATTGATTTACCCATTTTTAATTTTAACTTTTAATTTTTAACTTTTAAGGAAACGTAAATGACGATTATTAATATGTCAGCGTTAGATCTACAAGGTAAGCGTGTGCTTATCCGTGAAGATCTGAACGTACCTGTGAGTGAAGGCGTTGTCACCAGTGATGCACGTCTTAGGGCTGCATTGCCGACGATTAAGCTTGCTCTGGAAAAAGGGGCTGCCGTGATGGTGATGTCACATCTGGGCCGTCCTACAGAAGGCGAATTCAACGCTGAATTCTCCCTCAAGCCAGTAGTAGATTACTTGATTAAGGCATTAGATTGTCCTGTGCGTCTGGCTAATGATTATCTCGATGGTGTAGAAGCAAACGTCGGCGAAGTGGTTGTATTTGAAAACGTACGCTTCAATGTCGGTGAGAAGAAAAATGATGCAGCCTTAGCGAAGAAGCTTGCGGCTCTTTGTGATGTCTATGTGATGGATGCGTTCGGCACCGCACACAGGGCTCAGGCTTCGACTCATGGTGTGGGTATGCATGCGCCAATAGCTTGCGCCGGTCCACTTCTTGCCAATGAACTCGCCGCTTTAGGTAAGGCATTGGACAATCCTGCTCGTCCTTTCGTGGCGATTGTAGGCGGTTCTAAAGTATCGACTAAGCTTACGGTATTAGAGAGTCTATCTGGCATAGTCGATCAGCTCGTAGTCGGGGGGGGGATCGCTAATACCTTTATTGCAGCTGCCGGACATGAAGTGGGTAAGTCTCTGTATGAGGCCAACCTCATCGACGAGGCTAAGCGTCTGGTTGCTAATGCTCAGAGTCGTGGTGGTGATATTCCTGTGCCGACCGATGTGGTTGTTGCCGGCGAATTCAGTCCGACAGCAAGTGCGACGCTCAAAGACGTGAGTGAAGTGACCAAGGACGATATGATCTTCGATATCGGCCCCGACAGCGCGCGAGCCTTAGCAAAAATTATTGAAGGTGCTGGTACCATAGTGTGGAACGGTCCGGTAGGCGTGTTCGAGTTCGATCAATTTGGTGAAGGTACTAAGCGTATCGCCCTGGCAATTGCCGAGTCTAAGGCGTTCTCTATCGCCGGTGGCGGTGATACGTTAGCGGCAGTCGATAAATATGACATTGCCGACAAGATCTCATATATCTCTACCGGTGGCGGTGCTTTCCTCGAGTTTCTCGAAGGAAAAGAACTTCCTGCCGTAGCTATGTTAGAATCTCGCGGAAAATAACAAACATAAACTGATTTAGAGCGAAATAACGCTCTTAAAATTATAATTATCCTCTAAATCAGCGATAAAAAGAAACCGTGCTTTGGTTAAGCCAGATGCTAAGACTTAGGTCTGAGTATTGTGTTTGGCCAAGGCATATAAAAATCAATCCAAACGATAGTGACCTCGGTGACTCTACAATTTGAGTGCTAAAACTTAAGTGCTTGAGTTACCCTATTATTGGAGTAAAAAATGGCTTTAATTTCCCTACGACAAATGCTTGATCATGCTGCAGAACATAATTACGGCGTACCAGCCTTTAACGTAAACAACCTTGAGCAGATGCGTGCCATCATGCAAGCTGCCGAAGCGACAGACAGTCCTGTGATTGTTCAGGCATCGGCTGGCGCACGTAAGTATGCTCGTCCTCAGTTTCTCAAGTATCTGATGGCTGCCGCTCTCGAGCAGTATCCTGATATCCCTGTGTGTATTCACCAAGATCACGGTACAGATCCTGATATCTGTCAGCGTTCTATTCAGCTTGGCATGTCATCTGTGATGATGGATGGCTCCTTGATGGCCGATGGTAAAACACCAGCATCATACGAATATAACGTCGATGTAACACGTAAGACTGTTGCTTTCGCACACGCTTGTGGTGTGTCTGTTGAAGGCGAAATCGGTTGTCTGGGTAGTCTGGAGACAGGTGAAGCCGGTGAAGAAGATGGTATCGGTGCTGCGGGCATATTGACCATGGATCAGATGCTGACCACGCCGGAAGAAGCGGCGCGCTTCGTATCTGACACTCACGTCGATGCCTTAGCGATCGCCATTGGTACTAGCCATGGTGCGTATAAGTTTAGCCGCAAGCCTACCGGTGAAGTACTACGTATCGATCGTATCAAGGAAATTCATGCACGTATCCCTAACACTCACTTAGTGATGCACGGTTCTTCATCTGTGCCTCAGGAGTGGCTGAAGATCATCAACGAGTACGGCGGAGAGATCCCGGAAACTTATGGCGTGCCATTAGCAGAGATCGTCGAAGGTATTAAGCACGGTGTGCGTAAGGTCAATATCGATACCGATCTTCGCTTAGCATCAACCGGTGCTGTACGTAAGTTTCTGGCCGAGAATCCAAGCGAATTCGATCCGCGTAAATTCCTTAAGGCGTCTATGGAAGCCATGGCTGATATCTGTACCACGCGTTATGAAGCATTTGGCGCTGCTGGCATGGGCTCTAAGATTAAGCCTAAGTCGCTGCAAGCCATGTATAAGGCGTATCAATCTGGTGAGTTAGATCCACAGATTAAGTAAAGCTAAATAGAATATTTTAAAAATGCCCGCTACTCGCGGGCATTTTTGTATCTGGGTTTTGTTTATAGACATTTTCAGTCTTTATCCCCTTTTAGGCGCTTCCCCTAATTGCATTAATGTGTATCACAGATTTTCAATTCTGTTTTGTGAGTGTTAATATTGCGCCGATTTTAAGGGATATGATTTTTCGGAGTAGAATAAAAATGAAAAAAATGCTGATAGCGTCTGCTATTTTAATGGCAGCGCCTTTCGCTGCAGAAGCTGGTGCTGATTTTGTCGAAGGCGATAAGACCTTCGGCGGCGACGCTGAGCTAGGTGCGACCTTGACCACAGGTAATACGGAAACGACCTCAATAAAAGGCCGTTTAGATATGAAGCACGAGTTTGGTAACTGGGAAAACCAGTACTTGCTTGAAGCTCTATATAAAGAAGATACGGGTGAAGTCACTGGTAAACGTTATTACGGCCTGATCCAGGGCGATTATCAGTTAACCGACACAAGCTATATATTTGTAAACGGAAACCATGAGATCGATCCTTTCACTGGTTTTGATTCTACTTCGACGGTTTCTTCCGGTTATGGTCATAAGTTTATTGATGATGGTAAGACTCTGTTTAATGTTGAAGTCGGTCCAGGTTATAAGTATAAACGCTTAGACACTGAGAGTGCGGCTGAAGCTGGTTATGACACGGAAGACAGCTGGGTTGCTCACGGGGTGATGAACTTTGAAACTGATATAACCGAGAGTTCTAGGTTTAAGCAGATGTTTGTTGCCGATTATGGTGAAAGTTTCGAAGGCCGCTCTGAAACTTCGATCACAGCCAATATCATAGGTGCTTTAGCCATGAAATTTGCCATTATTGTGCGTTACAACGATTCGCCTCTCGATGATAAAGAGAGTACAGATACAGAAACCAATATGACCTTGCTTTACGCATTCTAGTCGTATTGAAAATAATAAGCGTCATCATGGCGCTTGTTAACTTACTTCCCCTCTTCCACCACACGCCTCTAATACCATTCCATATAAGTATCTGGTTAGTTCAGAGACTCTCAGTATTTTCAATTCAAGGCACATTGACTTAAAAGGAAATGGTTATTCTCTTTTAAGTCAATGTGTATAGCTGTTAACTATAAATTTACACTTACGTTAACTTGTATCTATGCTTGTTCACTACTATCAATCACTTGTGTGCTCTCAGTCACGATTCCTTTCATTGGTTATAGATAGGTTATTGAGATCGCTGACGACAGTGATGGGAATAGATACAATGTTTGTCCATAAGATAAATTAGGCCGCTAACTATGCAAATTGGTTGCTGCTGGTTTGATATAAAGCGAACCACACTATCAAATCAGCAAAATGATACCAGCTGGAAAATGCCTTTGGTGGAGTTTGTTGTACTCGAACTCTTAGTACGTTTCAGGGATCAGGTGTTATCCAAAGAGCAGCTGTTGCAACGACTACCAGAAGAGCATAGAACACCGGCTAAGCTACAAGAAGCGATCGATAGACTCAGGTTTTTTCTGGGCAAGCAATCAGCCCAGTTGTTAGAGACTATAGATGATCAAGGTTTCATTCTGCATACTAGAATGAAGGCGTCTATAAATCATACTCTCTCAGGCCCCCTAGCGGGCATGACTAAGCAGAAGTATGGGCTTTTAATCGCACAAATTCTGCTATTGATTATCTTCATGCATTCAATTTTCGAACCTGAAAAATCAATTAAACCATTGAATAACCATGAAATAACTACCTCGACAGGTATCGTATCTTATTACCCTGTGCCTAATGAAGGGGCAAGCCTTGCTGATATTGAGGATCTATCTAGCTTTTTTATACAGCAGCTTGAGCTTTGCGACACTGTACTATGGGACGATGTTTTTGTTTCATTTACTCATAATGAGACAGTGAGCAGTATAGTGTTAAAGCGGGAAAACGCTGAGGGGACAGAGGTGAGAAACGTTAAAGGTATTTCATCTGGTGCTAGTAAGGATTATATCGACCAGACATGGTTAAAAAGGACTGGTATCTGTGGCTGATTTTCCTTGGAAAAATAAAATCTCTTCCATCATCGATTCGGCGAAACAAGCTTTAGCATATTCAAAAATAGCGAGTTTAAATCTCCACATTATGGATATGGATAGCGCTAAAGGTTATGCTGTCATTCAGTTTAATCTTGGTAATGGTATCTGGATCTGCGATCTTAATTAATCGTGTTAGCACTGAAGCTATTGATAGGTGATACCTTAAGAAAGGCCTTTCACGGTAAAGTTTTCTCTTATTTCTGATATGGTATTAATAAGGTTTTAGACTATACTTACGATCTAATATCCTATTAATTTCTAACTCTTTTATCTAAATCCACCTCTTGTATTTTCTGCATGAGAAAGTGATCAAACTATTACTCTCTGTATGGCCTTTCAGGCGAATATGAGGAGAGATCGTGCTTTGCAGCACACAAACATTGCCATAGTAAATTGTTAACCTTGTCCCCTGAGATAATCGCCTGCTCTTTCTCAAGAACAGTATGATGACGTAGAGGGAACAGGCTAGATCGATAAGGCATTATACTGAATTTAAAGGAAATTGGAGCTAAGTGTCTAAGATTAGAGTCAAGCAGGAAGAGTCACTCTCTATTAAGTTCATCCATCAGATGAAGGTGGGAGATAACCGACGTCTGGATCTCTATTTCTTCTTGCCTAAAGAGATGGGAATAGGTCCTCAGAGCTTAAATGAAGAGGAGTACTATCATTCGGCCATCACGGGGCGTCGCTCATATTATTCCAGCGGTCTTCACCTTCCCTTGGTACAGAGCCGTTTTGCCAGTCAGAAAAAACGTACGGTAGAAGAATTTCGTCTCTACTTGAATTTATTTGCCTATCAATTTTCTGTTGCCATCGAGACGGATAGCAAGGAGCTGGCACAGATTGAAGAGCCTGAAGACTTCTTCAATTCTCTGCAAGGTCTGTGTGACTTAGTGAGTCAACTGCTGAAGAAGTTTCGTCGCAATGAGCCCAGCGATCCTAAATGGAAGTCTTATTTTGAGAACGCCGACAATTACCTTTCCTGGTTCTGTGAACAGCGTCTACTGAAACTGCTATCCAGAGCGCCTAGAAGTAGCGAGTACAGTGAGGTTCTAGATTCGGCTATTGCCCTGTGTAGGGCTGAGAACGAACATAGAAAAACTAAGCGGTATAATTCTCAACAGACAAAGGATGATCCTAATCGCATCTCCAATAAGATGTTGCTGCTCAGGCGCCTAATACAACAAGGTGTTGTATTGAAAGAGGAGATGAAAACTTTAGGCACAGGCCTGAAGAAGATGACTACCGGTTTTGCGACGGCCATGGTGATGTTGGTAGTGTCGGCGCTTATTATCAAGGCTCAGGGTGTATTTAGCGGCTTAACCATAGCCTTAGTGTTAACTCTGGCTGTGATCTATGGTTTTCGTGAGATCTTTAAGGAAGATATTCGAAATGCACTCTGGCGCCTGATTCAGAAGGGCAGGCCCAAGTGGAGCAGACTACTCAGAGATACCAACAGCCAAGCCCCGATTGCTAAGCAGCTGGTCTGGTTAGACTTTATGAAAACGATCGAGTTACCGGATACAGTCGCTGAAATTCTTAAACGGCGCCACAGACAAAATAAGCTCGATGCCGAAGTGCTGCATTACGGCATTCATACCCGCGTGACCCAGAAAGAGTTTCTGGCTGGTTATACGTCGATACAGGAGCAGGTAAACTTTAGCTTAGCTCCATTCGCCCGCTATCTGGAGCGGGGCAAGGCGAAGATCTACAAGGAACAGGATGGTAAAATCAGCAATGATTCGGTGGAACGCCGTTACCAGATCAATCTGATCTTAGCGGTGAAAGACGGCAAAGACGCAGTGAAATATGCGCGTTATAAGATCACCATGAATCGCTCGACGATTATCGATATCAGCCAGAGTGAACTGCCCGAAGGCATAGCAGTGATAGGATAAGAGCCTAGATGCTAGAAACTAGAAACTAGACTCTTTCTCAGCTTTAGCGCGTAAAGGCCTGACAGATATTTTGTTCGCCTATTTGCTTAGCGCGTTTAAGTGCGACCTCGGCATTACTCAAGTACTGTTCGAGATTTTGCTCTGGTTGAAAAGACGCTATGCCCATACAGATACCTTTGCCCAGCCCCATATCATTGAGACTCGCTAAAGACTTGATGGCGAAATAATGTGCCTGGTCTGCATCAGTATCGGGCAAGATGAAGATAAGCTTACCTAGTTGCCAGTGAGACATCTGGTAATTCGATGGCAGCTCTCTGAGGAGAAATATCTCAACTTCTTTCTGCCTGCTCTCAAGCAGCCCTATATCACTCATATGACTCAGCATACTCTCAGAGGTGATGTCCAACAGGAGTAGGCTGGAGCGATCTTTACTCGTGTGCTCTAATGAATCGAAGTAGCTTTCAAGATCTCTATAGTTGACTAAGATAGTTGAGCGATGAGGCACAAGCACACCGGATTCATCATGATTATTCTTGATGATCGCCTGTTCGAAAGTACAGACGATATAATCCAGCTCTCCGGACGCATCGATATGACCCTTAAGTGTGGCTTGTAAGCAGGTATTAGCACTCGATGAGGAACATAATACCTGACCTTTCCAACTCCCCTGAAGTAATATTAGTTGAGAAATTTGTGACCACTTATCACCTAAATCATCGGGTAAGGTGTCAATGATATTGCTACATTCGGTGTTTGACTGCATCTGCTGTTCAAATGCGGGGTTAGCACGAATGATAGTGCCGTCAGCCTGAACCAGGGCCGATGGCACTCCACTATTATTTAAGACTCTACTCAGGTAGGCATCTTGCTGTGCGTGTTTGAGCTCACTGACATCTTCGAAGGTGATGACCAGATAAGCTCTGCGTTCATCTTTAGAGGCCTGGGTTTTTATATGGGCAATTAACTTGGCCTGTGTCTCGGCACCCATATCCAGACTAAGTTCACCTTTCCACTCTTGCTTTTGCTGGATCTCAGTCACGATACGAGAATAGTCATCGTCCTCAAGCTGTAGGATTCTTTGTAGACTGCGATCGAGTAGCTCATCTTTAGGCAAAGATAACTGAGTTGCCGCCAATTCATTCGCCGAAATTATCCGATTGTTATGATTGACTATGATGCACCCCACCTGTCGGTGGAAGAGGCGATTCGATAACTCTATGCTGAACTGTCTTGATCTCTGTTCTAGACGATAAAAGTGACTCAGCAGAATGAGCACAGAGGCCAACAGAGTCAGCATAAAAGCACAGCTCATGAGTATGGTGCGCCACTGGGAAAAATTGGCTGCAATATCATCGTTGCGCACGTAGGATACCAAGAAGTATTCTCTGCGGGTCTCGTATTGGGTCGTCAGCTCGATTTTTAGATAGACGAAGGTGGCATTATCACCATGAAACTGACCGAAATTACTCATGGCCATCTTACGCCATAGCGCCGGATAGCTCTGTTTTATGCTGCCTCCCATAGTATCGGGAACACGTTTTAATGACGGACGGGAATCTGCACCTGCATAGAGCAAGCCTTGAGTATCTAACATCAGTAACGGTGATTGACCGCTGGAATAGGCAGGCTTGATACTCTTAAGCATCTTAGACATAGAGTTATATGTCACTAAATAGCCTCGAACACTCTGATCGGGATTTTCGAGCCAGGCAAGTTGATAGAGGTAAGGCTCTAGCTTGCCATTGACCGGACTAAATTCCAGTGGAGAGGTATAGATCTCGTTGCCACCCATGTTTCTCGAGCCGCCGAGCAGGGAAGGGGGCAGAGGTTCATGGCCGAAATTATCGCTGGTAGCGAATTTGAAGTTACCTTGGGGATCGAACAAGGCGATATCTAACAGTTCGGGAATATTACTGGTGATTACATCCCAGTTTTTCTCCAGCTTGTCTTGCCTGGGAATACTAGGCACATCCAAGTAGCGCTTGAGCAGTTCTGACTTGGCAAACATCTGAGTGCGAAATTGCTGGAAAGAGACCTTATCTGCAATCAAGGTGCCCACAGCCTGGAGTTCACTGTACCTCTGAGTCGCCCAGTCTTCCTGGAGTCTACGTTCGCCTAAGGTGATGATGACGTTACTGAGTAATACCACGCTGATTATCAGAATGAAGATCTGTGTTGCCACCGACAATAGTCTTTGATTCGACCAATGAATATCTTGGGCTGGGATAAGAGGTGATAGTTTTGGCGTCAACATCTAAGGTATTTTTGTTGTTTGTTTTATGGGAAATCATATTAACATAAATCAAATTTGCGAGCACTGCCGGTTACATGAATATAACTTTGCCTTGTTCAAGCTAATGAGCTTCTTGTCTACCCATTAAGGTGACGAGTGGAGCATTCAGCCGACGACACCTAAGCTTCGATGTTTAAACTCAGCGCCGCTCTGCTCAACCCAAGTTCTACAAGCCGCAATATTCACCCCTTCCAGACCATCTATGGCCGAGACCTGTACAGAATCGATAGTATTGACTGCCAGCCGAATGAAGGCTTTAACGCTGTCATAGCTCCCCTTCAACTTGGGCTTACAATGCATCAGATAAGCGGTTTCATTATCTGCATTGAGTGAAATTGACAGACTATCTACCCAAGGTGCCAGTTCAGGCAATATATTGCGTCTGTGAAACAAGTTACCTAAGCCATCGGTATTGACTCTGACTTGGCCGCCTCTGAGCTTAATCTCCTTTGCCACAGTAATTAAGGTCGCTAAATTAAGAGTGGGTTCGCCATAGCCGCAGAAGACATATTCATCATAGGCATCGATGTCGCCAAGCAGAGGGATGATCTCCTCGGCAGTGGGCTGATGATCTAAAGCTAGCTGGTAATCATGGACCTGTTTACTGCCGTTATGCTTAGGGCAGAATTGGCAACGCAACGTGCATCGACCGGTAATATTAAGGTAGCGACTATTACGTATATCGTAAATTAAGGTTGAGTTAGCCATATAATACCATTCCATATAAGTATGTGGTCAGTTCAGAGGCCCTCAGTTTTTTCAATTCAAGGCGCATTGATGAGGAAATGGTTATTCCCTTTTAAGTCAATGCAACACCGAAGTGGAAACACTGAGAGCCTCACGCGGTAAGGGTTTCAAAGCCCTTTATGCTACGTTGAATGTTCTCGATATACGACTGCATGGATGCAGGAGGTAGAGCAACGCAGGAGCTTGTTGCCGAGAATAACTATTAGCTTCAAACATTCGTCTTGCCTACAGCGCTTTGAACTCCCGCTGAATGATCCGATACTTACTCGGAATGGTATAAGCCCTAAGTTATTCTCTCTGGACTTTATTGTAGGCAAGCTTGGGGCTGGAAACTGCCAAAGCGATCACGGAAGTTAGATATATCTAGCGTGAACGGCCTAGAACTTAGGTTCTAGGCCGTTCACTGGCTCACTGAAGGAGGAGAGAGCATTTATCTATTTGTTTCTGGTCACCGCATCAGACTCATGGGAATGAGACATTAGTGTCTTAGGCTGCCACCACCAGTTGTAGAAACGGCGGCTAGTGCGTTTGATATCATCCAATATGATATAGAGCAGAGGAATAAGGATCAGTGTCACTATCGTTGAGAAGACGATTCCAAAGGCGAGTGATGTCGCCATAGGTATGACGATTTGTGCCTGTAGACTCTTCTCTAATAGAATTGGCACCAGGCCGACGAAGGTGGTCATAGAAGTCAAGATGATAGCCCTGAATCGATAACACCCTGATTCAATAGCAGCCTGAGTAATCGATTGACCCTGTGCTCTTGCCTTGTTGACGAAGTCGACCAAGATCAGAGAGTCATTCACGACTACGCCTGCCAAGGCGATGATACCGCACAGGCTTAAGATATTGAGCGTCAGTCCCAACAACAGGTGACCAAATAAGGCGCCAATGATACCGAAGGGGATAACCGACATGATGATCAGTGGCTGGCTGTATGACTTGAGCGGGATAGCCATCAGTGCGTAGATAGCAAATAGAGTAAAGAAGAAGCCCTGCAACAGACTTATTAAGGCACTCTGATCATCGGCGCTGCTACCATCCAGTGCTGTCGAGATGGCAGGGTACTTATTTTCTAAATAAGGCAGGAAATCTTGCTGGATCTCTGCAACAATCTTGGAAGGCTCGACCTTATTTTTATCTGCGTTGGCTATGATACTAATGGCGCGGCGACCATCGACTCGCGTGATTGAGGAGTAAGAGTCACCCATTTCAATCTCAGCAACCGTCGAAAATGGCACCGAAATACCTTCGGGCGTGCGGATCATCATATTTTCCAGATGGCCCATAGTACGTCTCTGCTCAAGCGGATAGCGCACCATCACCTTCACTTCTTCCTTGTTGCGCAAGATGCGCTGCGCTTCATAACCATAGAAACCATATCGAACCTGGCTGGCTAGATCTGACAAGGTGAGTCCCTGAGCCTCTGCTTCTGGCTTGATCGTTAAGCGTATCTCATGGCTACCCGATGAGAAGTTGTCTGAAATATCGTAGACACCCTCATAGGTTTTTAGTTTCTGTTTAAGCTCTGTAGCAGCCATTGACAGTTGTTCGAGATTGCTTGCGGTTAATCTGAAAGAGATATCGCCGCCACCCTCATTGGTGCTGGCGTTAATATTGAGTTTTTTGACGGCAATCAACTCAGGCAGCTGTTCACGCCAGGCCGAGGCAATGGCGACACCATCGACCTCACGGTCTTCACTCTTAGTCAGCTCGGCAAAGATAAAGGCCGAGGTTCTCGAGCTCATGTCGATAAAGCTGTGCTTGACCACTTCGTAGCCATTTTCAGACTTCATCTTGTCATTCATGGCGTAGAGGGCTTCTTCGATCTCTTTGACCACCTTTAAGGTATTAGTTTCAGAGCTGCCTTCATCCATATCTAAATGTACTTGAATAAAGTCGGACGGAAGATCAGGCATGGTGACCATGCGTATCTTACCACTTGCCACTAAGGCGATGGATAGGATCAGTACCCCGATAAAAATGGCGACAACGTTATATCTTTGCTTGATACAGCGTTCGAGAAAGTAGCGATATTTATGATGGATAAAATACTGGATCTTGTCGTTCAACTTGGCTTTTAATAGTCCCATTTTACCTAATTTGGACCTAGGTTTCTTGGGCTTCATATGCGCGAGGTGAGCCGGAAGAATCAACTTAGACTCCACCAGAGAAAACATCAGGCAGAGGATCACTATCATACCGATAGATTTCCAGATAATACCTTGGGGACCGGAGACCATCAGCATAGGTAGAAAAGCCACGATTGTGGTTAACACCCCAATCGTTGCAGGCATGGCCACCTTGTTGGCGCCCCTGACGACATTTTCTAGTGAATGACCGTGTTTCTCTATCTCTGTATAGGCGCTTTCACCTATGACGATGGCATCATCCACCACTATGCCCAGCACCAGAATAAAGGCGAACAGGGTAAGCAGGTTGATAGAGAGTGAAAAAGGTTCTACCGGCATCAACAACACGGCGCCGAGGAAACACACTGGCAGGCCCATCATGACCCAGAAGGCTAACTTGAGTTCCAGGAAGATGGCCAGAATCAGAAACACCAGTAGTGCACCATAGAACATGTTAGATAACATCATGTTCAGGCGTCCTTTGAGGTAATGAGTCAGATCGCCCCAGGTATCTAGCTGAGCACCAGCAGGCAGTGTCGCACGCCTCTCTTCGATATAGGCCTTTACCTGAGCCGAGATATCGAGGGCATTTTGATCGTCTATGCTACTAACTTCAATGATCGCCGCAGGCTTGCCGTTGAAGCGGGTATATTCCAATCGTTCCTCGAAGCCATCCTTGATGGTGGCGACTTGGGGCAACATGATACGGCTGCCGTCGGGACGGGTGCTGACGACTATTTTCTCAAAATCCTCACCTGTGTATGCCTGCCCCTTAGTACGTAGCAAGATGTCACCATCTTGGGCGCGAATAGAGCCGCCGGGAAGATCTATCGAAGAGTTCTGTACAGCTTGAGCGACCTGGGCGAAATTGAGGCCATACTCCCTAAGCTTATCTTCAGACAGTTCAATGCTTATCTCATAGTCACGGACCCCAGTGACTTTTGCCCGGGTAACCGCAGGTAAGGAGGTGATATCTTCGCGGATAGACTTAGCTAACTCCTTCATCTCATGGAGAGTCAGGTCGCCATACACAGAGACCCAGATAACATTGTTCTCTGGTTTGATACGAAAAATATTTGGCTTTTCGATATTATCTGGAAAGGTTGAAATTGCATCTATCGCAAGTTTAGCTTCATCGAGGATATCCTGAGGATCATAGTTATCTTCGACCTCTATGGTGACATTACCAAAGCCGTCACTGGCCACTGAGGTGACCTTCTTGATGCCATTGATATCTTGGATCGATTCTTCAATCTTAATGTTGATCCCCTCCTCAATCTCTTGAGGCGCAGCGCCAGGGTAAGCCACCGATATCTGCAGGTAGTTAAGCTCGTACGAGGGGAAGATTTCCTTATTAACCAAGAAATAACTACTAAACAGGCCGCCTAAAATTAAGAAAGCCATTAATAGGTTTGCAGCAACACTGTTTCGAGCAAACCAGGCAATTATGCCTTTTTGAGCATCCACTTTTTGTACATCCATTAGTGTTCACCCGCGCTAGCGAGTCGCTGCTCCTTGGTCTCTGAATCTGGGGTGTCAGCCCCGGTATCATTTTTCTGCATTTCACCGAGGATTTTAACAACCTGACCCGTAGACATATTATTGAGTTTAGTCAGTGAAATACGCTCTCCATCGATCAGACTGTCCTTGATATACACACTGTCGATATCGGTTCTGACCACATTGACTTCGCGGATCTCGATGACATTGTCACTCGATACTACGGCCACACTGCCGTTACGCACCAGATGTCGGGGTAACTGTACAATACCGTCTACGGTGCGGCCTTTAATTACGGCGGTAACGAAACTGCCGTATTTAAGAGGAAGTTGACCTTCTTTACGGTTCATTCTCAGGTAAGGATCTTTAATTTCGGCAACCAGATACACCATACGGTTTTCGGCATCGATAACGCCTTCGCTTCTTACTATAGTCCCAATCCAGGTGACATTTTTCCCGGCTAATGATGCACTGAGGGTGACCAAGGTATCGGGTTTATCGACTGACTCCAGGTAGGCGAGGTCATTATTTGCAAGAGGTAAACGGATCTCGGCGGTACGGGTATCGTAGAGTTCACCTAGGTTAGTGCCTAAGGTGACGTACTGGCCTAAGTCGACAATTCTTGACTTGATGATGCCATCGAAAGGTGCACGAATGATGGTTCTCTCAAGGTTACGTTGAGCGCGAGCCAGCGCTGCCTGTTGGAATTTAACATTGGCCTGTTCTTTTTTCAGCTGAGGAAGACGTAATCCAAGCTCGGGTGGGATGCCGCCATCGAATCCTTTCCAATCATTCTTAGCCACTTCGCCTCGGGCAACCTCTTCTTCGAGTGCTGCTTCGGCTTGAGCGAGAGAGGCCTGGGCCTGCATCAGGTCGGCTTCATAATCAGAAGGCTCGATAACGGCAAGTTGTTCGCCTTTTTTCACCACACCACCGGCGACAAAATTGGGGGCTATTGTCAGCATTCTTCCCTGAACTTCTGTTACCAGCTGTGTCTTGTTCTTGGGAGTCACGACACCGTATGAAGGCAAATTTAAAGACACGGTTTTTTGCTCGACACGGGTAACATCTATGATGGGCACAGGCACTTCATCTTCTTTCTGCTCGGGTGCTTCCTTGGTGCTGATGAGTAATGCTGCAGCTGCACCGAAAACCAAAAGAATCAATAGGGGAGAAGATCTTCTCAGGATTGTTTTTATCATTATTTTCCCGCTTTTCCTTGCTGAAATTTTTCTACTAACTAAATTACCAGAGTATCAGGGTTGGATAAATCTGTTTTTGTAAAATAAATGTATCTAACACCTAGAAATTTAACCTTTTCCTGACTTTGGATCAGGAGAGTAGGATTGGCTTTAGCCGGGAGATATTGAACCTATAAGCCTCGGGGCTAAACAACAGGAAAGATGACGCTGCGCAGTTCGCTTTTACTAACAGGGCGGAGCCCGTCGAATAGGCGTAGCCGTCCGCGGAGCGATAGGCCGAAGGCCGTCGTCTTTGCTATTCAACCTGCTTAAATGCTGGTAGGGCAAAGACAACGCTGCGCTGGTAGGGCTAAAGCCCCTCCTACAGAAAAAATGTAAAAAAAAGAGTCGCGGTTAGCGACTCTTTTTTTATTAATGAATAAGAATAAAGTGTGCAGATGAAAGACCTACTTCTTCTTTTTCTTCTTATTTTTCTTACTGAATGTCTTTGTTGCACCAGGCTTAACCTTGTTTTTCCCAGGAGGCTTAGCTTCCTTGTTCTTAGGGCGAAGATCTTTGATGAATCTGCGCTTAAGGACCTGGTCAATGTAGCGTTCAATCTTGCCGACTACGCGGATATCGTGAGCCTCGACCAGAGAGATAGCCGTGCCTTTGGCGCCTGCGCGGGCAGTACGTCCGATGCGGTGTACATAAGTATCTGCAGATCTTGGCATATCGAAGTTGATTACATGACTGATATCATCTACGTCGATGCCGCGAGCGGCGACATCGGTGGCCAATAGGACATTGACTTCGCCTTTAGTGAAGCGGCCCAAAGCCTGGAATCTCTGTTTTTGTTCCATGTCGCCACGCATAAAGCTACATGTTATCCCTTCTCTCTGTAGCAAGCCTTCCAGGCTTGCTACACCTTCTCGGGTCTTAACAAACACTATGGTACGCGTCACATCTTCCTGTCTGAGGATGTTGCACAGCATGGCGAATTTATGTTCTTTATTGTCGGCAATATGGATCCATTGGTGGATTTTGGCTTTCTCGCTGCGCGGTGCTTCGGCCTCTACCTTAACTGGATCTGTCAGCAGCTGGTGTGAGAAACGTCCCACATCACTGCCCTCTAGCGTTGCCGAGAATAGCATGGTCTGTTTGCGACCAACTGATTCGATGGCTAAGGTCTCGACCGCGGCGGAGAATCCCATATCCAGCATTCTGTCGGCTTCATCGATGACAAACACTTCAACCTCTTCGGCATTGAAGTTACCCTTGTCCAGATATTCCATCAAGCGGCCGGGAGTGGCGACTAAGATATCGACATTATTCTTTAGCGCTTCTTCTTGTGGGCCGTAGGGCATGCCGCCTGTGATGATGGCGATATCGAGATCCAGACCTGTCGACAGATGCGAGGCATAACGATGAATTTGGCTGGCAAGCTCACGGGTCGGTGTCAATACAAGGACACGGGGCTGACCGCCGAAGCGACGAGGAAAGTCGATGAGATGTTGGATCGCTGGCAGCAGAAAACTGGCAGTTTTGCCTGTCCCTGTTGGTGCCCGAGCTAAAATGTCTTTCTGCTCCATCGCCAATGGAATGGTTTGTTGCTGTATCGTGGTGGGCTTTTTATGGCCCATGGCTCTTAATGACTCTAGTAAAATAGGGTCAAGCAGGAAGTCTTCAAATAGCATGCGCAGCGTTCTCAATAAATAATAGCCGCGCATTATACACCAAAATATACCAAACTAGCTCTTAATTTCATCTAAATTATCGGTCGTTCCGGAGATAAACTTCATCCGGAAACGGGCTAGTATTTGAGATAAAACCCGGTGATTAGGGCAATCATCTCTTGGGTATAACTGCCATCACTTTCCTTGATACAGAAGTGGCTCGAGTCGACTCGATTGCTCTGTTCTGGGGAGGGAGCTTGCCTGTGAGCTAAATTAAACACATGTCTGTGGGGTTTCTTAGCTGCAGAATCTGCAATATCCATGACCCGGGTCATGACGAGTTCTGAGCATGCCAGCTCTTGCTGAAACTTAGGCATACTTTGACTGGGGAGAATGAGGCTAGCGGTACCATCGGCTGCCAAGAGGCGAGTTATGGCTTTTATTAGGCATGAAAAATCTAAGCTGTCGGTATGTCTGGCTTTTGCCCTAAGTTGATTTTTGGATTGTGTCCCGCCTTTAAAATAAGGGGGATTGCAGATGATATGATCAAATTTTACTTGGGTGTCCAAGCCCTGTAGAACAAAGTCCTGAATAGCACACTGCTCTATTGTAAACCTCTTATCCCACTTAGAGGCCTGAAAGTTTCTCTCACAAGCCGATGCCGCGGTTTCATCGAGTTCGATTGCGGTGATAATCCCTTCACTTCGCTGAGCGGCCATTAAACTTAGTAGTCCGCTTCCTGCACCAATATCAAGAATATTCTTGGCTTGGGTCAGAGGTGCCCAGGCTCCGAGAATCACAGCATCTGTGCTAACAGGCATGCCGCAGTTATGGTCATCTATATGAAATTGTTTGAAGGTAAATGGCATCGAGTCTGATCTGTTCTGAATTAAAAATTTAGGTGCAGGATTGTACTCTAATAGCAGAGATTGGTTAATGGCTTTCATTTGGGCTCTGATTTTAATTATGTTGCTGGCTTGTGATGACAGCCTCTTTTCTACGCTTGATGCTGTTGCTCTGTGGGAATATTTACATTGGTGTTGCGATACCGTTGTATTTCCGGTGTTAATTATTTCTGATTTTAGTAGGTTCCTTGTTAAATAATGCGGTATTTGCTAATAGTATGCTTCTGGAATAGGGCTTTAAGCACTTTTTTAGGCTAGGTAAGCCAGTTTTAAGTAATGTTAGCGTCAGGTACTCCGCTTTTGCTCATAAACTCGCCAAGTGTCGACCGAATTTACCACGGACTCATGTAATTATTAGTTTACACATAATATAATCTCCAATTACAGAGCCTGTGATTGGCCTAATAACTTGAGATCGTTACAAAACAATAAAAGATGATGGGGCAAAAAGTGCAAAACAAACAGATGAGCATGGCTGATACCTTAGGGTTAGGTTTTATGACGTTCGCGTTCTTCTTGGGCGCCGGTAATCTTATTTTCCCGCCATTGGCAGGTTTCCTCGCTGGGGAAAATATGACTTTAGCCATGATTGGCTTCTTGATCACGGCGGTAACTTTGCCCCTGATCACCCTGATCGCGGTTGCTAAGGCGAACGGTAAGATCATGGGTTTACTCCCTCCTTTGGCTGCAACCATTTTTGCCATCGCTATTTATATCGTTATCGGTCCTGCATTCGCGGCCCCACGAGCGGGATTAGTGGCCTATGAAATGGGCTTTAAACCTTTCCTGGCAGATAGCAATGCAACCTTTATGATCGCTGGCATAGTGCTTAATGTTTCCCAGCTTATTTACACCTTAATCTTCTTTGGTGGAGCCATGCTAATGGCACTTTATCCGGGAAAACTGCTCGACAGTGTGGGTAAGGTACTTACGCCTATTATGATTTTTCTTCTGGTGGGTTTAGCTATCTCTGTCATGGTGTTACCTGGGTCAGACGTTGGCCAAGCCGTGGGTGATTATCAGACTAACCCGCTGACCAAAGGTATATTGGAAGGTTATAACACCATGGATACCTTGGCATCACTCATCTTCGGCATGTTGATTATCGATATTCTTCGTCGTAAAGGGGTGAGTGACAGTAAAGATCAGACTAAATACCTGATTAGAGCCGCCTTGATTGCCGCAGCCGGTCTGGCATTTGTCTATATCTCTCTCTTTTATCTAGGTGCCTCTGCCGGTGAACTCGCCAATGGCGCAGACAATGGCGGGACGATATTAACCAACTATGTGAACCATGAGTTCGGCAGTCTAGGTCAGATTTTGTTGGCGGCCGTGGTCACACTAGCCTGTTTAACCACGGTTATTGGTCTGGTGACGGCTTGTGCCGAGTTCTTCAATGATCTGCTTCCACGCATATCCTACAAAATGTTCGTGGTTATCATGAGTCTGGCCTGTGCCACAGTGGCGAACGTTGGTTTATCTCAACTGATCAGCATAAGCGTACCTGTGCTCTACACCATCTATCCTGTTGCTATCGCCTTAGTTGCGGTGACTTTCTTAACGAATAAGTTTGCCATGCCTGAGCTCTCTCATCGTATCGTGCTGAGCGTCGCTTTGGTATTTGGTATTATCGATGGTCTTAAAGCGGCCGGTATCGATATGGGCTTGGTGGATTTCATGCCAATGAATAATGAAGGCATGGCCTGGTTACTGCCGACAGGGCTGGCAATTATGGCGTGTTTATTTATCAAGAAGAGTAAAGCAGAGCCTGTTTTGGGATAACTCCATACATACTCTGTTAATTTCCTGAGTATGTCATAGAATACTAAGCGCGGTCTCGATGAGAACGCGCTTTTTTAATGCCTCAAAGGAGTGATTAGCTTGGCTGAGCCTGCTGAATCTAAACAATATCAACCCGACCCGCTTATCGATACCTTTCTTGATGACCTCTGGTCGAACCGGGGATTGAGTGATAATACGCTCTCAGCCTATCGAACCGACCTACGCCATTTCGATCGTTATATTCAGAAATTGGGGGCCGGGTTAGTTCAGGTATCTCAGGAATTGATCCGTGACTATCTGGATGTGAGATTTGATAAAGGTTTCGCCCGTACCAGCAGTGCTCGTCTGATGAGTAGTCTGAGGCGTTTCTATGGTTTTTTGTTGCTTGAAAAGTTGATTCAAGCGGATCCTATCGCTCGGATAAAGTCGCCTAAATTAGCCCGTAAGTTACCTGATTCACTCAGCGAGGCCGATGTGGATATCTTGCTCAATGAACCGGATCTACAAGATCCCATTGAGTGCCGTGACAGGGCTATGCTGGAGCTTCTCTATGCTACCGGGCTACGAGTGACTGAACTAGTGAGCCTGACCATGGAGCAGCTCAGCCTCAGGCAGGGGCTGGTGAGGGTAGTGGGCAAAGGTGGTAAGGAGAGGCTAGTGCCTCTGGGAGAGCTTGCCGTCAACGAAGTTGAACACTATCTTGAGGGAGCCAGAGCCGAGTTGCTTAAAGGCAAGCTCAGTGATGTGTTATTCCCCTCTAAACGTGGCCAGATGATGACCAGGCAGACCTTCTGGCATAGAATTAAACTCTACGCGCTTAGGGCAGGCATAGTGACGCATATCTCCCCCCATACAATGAGGCATGCTTTCGCGACGCACCTGCTAAATCATGGCGCAGATCTGCGTGTGGTGCAGTTGTTACTGGGGCATAGCGATCTGTCCACCACACAGATTTACACCCATGTGGCCAAAGCCAGACTCAGTCAACTCCACAGCGAGCATCACCCCAGGGGCTAGGTTGCCAGATAGCAAGTTGGAAGTATCTTTTTAAGTTGAGTTCATTTGGCGGGTTCGGTGTTTGGCAATTTACCGTATGCCGAAATGGTTTTGTTATCAAACGCCTGCCCGGAAGCGTTAGGTTGCCATGAAGGAACGAGCTTCAAACACATAAGCCAATAGCAAAAGCCACTGGATTCCGGCTAAAAAGATCTGCCGGAACGACGGGGAAGAAGGATTGATACCCAAATGAACCATCAAAAAATGCAAACAAGCTTCATTCGAAGCTGCTTAACTGTGAGGTAGTTTATAATTACCTCTACTGGCAGTGATTTAGTTACAGTTATTATTTGCTTTAATCCTGTTGAAACTGTAACTTTTCTGGCCTAAACAGGGTCTAATCAACTGTAATTCTAAATAACCGCACCAGACCCATGCAAAGAACAGGATATATAATGAAGTTTACCCGCATATTTTCTTTGGTACTTGCTGTGGTAATAGCACCTTTCGCTATGGCCACATCGAATACTACCAGCGACACAATTGCCAATTCAGCTGAGCTGAAGCAGAAGCTGAGTGAAACACTCAATGTTGAGGTTCACTCCCTTAATCAGTCGCCGATCCCAGGGTTATACGAAGCCTTAACGGATCGTGGCGTGCTATATATCTCTAAAGATGGCTCTAAGCTACTCCATGGTAGCTTGTACGATTTAGATAACGGTATGAAGAATCTGACTGAGGCTGCTATGGCAGGACCTCGTATCGAGATGATGAAACCCCTTGAAGACCATATGTTGGTGTATAAGGCTAAGAACGAGAAGCATGTGGTTACCGTCTTCACCGACATTAGCTGCGGTTACTGTCGCAAATTGCATAATCAGATGGATGAGTATAACGATTTAGGCATCACCATTCGTTATCTGGCATTCCCTCGTCGCGGCGTGCCTTCTGCTAACGCAGATGAGATGGAGGCGGTCTGGTGTGCAGCGGATCCACTGAAAGCGATGACAGAAGCTAAGGCGGGTAAGAGCGTTAAGCATAAGCAGTGTGACGCGAAAATTGCCGAGCAGTATAATTTGGGACAGAGCTTCGGTATCAATGGCACCCCGGCTATTATCCTCGAAGATGGCAGCATGATCCCGGGCTATCAGCCACCTAAAGATCTACTGCGTGCTCTGGAAGCTATTAACTAGATTTCTTGACTATATAAAGCCTAAGGCCAGCGATATCGCTGGCCTTTTTATGTCCAGCATATCAGATGACGCATTTCAGGTTAGTGAATTTTTGCTTCCATACTTAACCTAAAACTGGTTTGTTTGCAGTGTTATCTGGGCTGCGGTTTGATATGCTAGCCGTCGTTTGATTTCTCTGTGCTCAACCTAGCT
The DNA here is from genome assembly GCF_009377275.1 of Shewanella sp. YLB-07. Lineage (NCBI taxonomy): Bacteria > Pseudomonadati > Pseudomonadota > Gammaproteobacteria > Alteromonadales > Shewanellaceae > Shewanella > Shewanella sp. YLB-07. The sequence goes on from NZ_VOQB01000004.1 coordinate 359,734, forward strand.
ATAAGGCAGTAATTCGTGATCCATAAGATAGTCCGACGTTCTAAGGTTGATGACACTCATCTGCCAGATTCCTTCTCTCCTCTGTTAAAACAGATCTATGCCAGCCGTGGTACCACTGCCGAGGAATGCGATCTGACTCTGTCACGCCTGCTGCGCCCCAATACCATGAAAGGTTTGGACATAGCCTCTAAGATTATCGCCGATGGGATCAGAGACAATCGCGCTATTTTAATCATGGGTGACTTCGATGCCGATGGTGCGACCTCGACCTGTGTGTGCATGTTGGCCCTCAAGATGATGGGCGCCAGTAAAATCGATTACCTTATCCCTAATCGCTTCGATTTCGGTTATGGACTTAGCCCTGAGATTGTTGCTGTCGCCCATAGTAAGGGCGCAGAGCTGTTGATCACGGTAGATAATGGTATCTCATCCATAGAAGGCGTTGCTGCCGCTAAGGCGCTGGGCATGCAAGTGGTGATAACAGATCACCATCTGCCGGGTAAGACTATTCCCGATGCAGACGCCATAGTGAATCCCAATCAAGTGGATTGCAGCTTCGCCAGTAAATCTATCGCGGGTGTTGGGGTGGCTTTCTACCTGATGTCAGCCCTTAGAGCCGAGCTTAGACAGCGCAACTGGTATCAAGAGCAGGGCATTAGCGAACCGAATTTAGGTCATCTGCTCGATATCGTCGCCCTGGGCACAGTTGCCGATGTGGTGGCTCTCGACGGTAACAACCGCATCTTAGTGGAAGCGGGATTACAGAGGGTGAGGGCGGGTCGCTGCCGCGCCGGCATCACGGCTTTATTAGAAGTCGCGAAACGTAACCCGGCTAAAATAGTCGCTGCCGATTTTGGCTTCGCCGTAGGCCCCAGGCTTAATGCGGCGGGGCGTCTCGATGAGATGGCCCTTGGGGTCGAGACTTTGCTTTGTGATGACATGATGAGTGCCAGGCGTATGGCGGCGGAACTTGATGGCCTAAACGCACAGCGACGGGATCTCGAAGCCGATATGCAGCAAGAAGCGCTAAAGAGCCTGGAGTCTGTTGAGCTCAATGAAGCGAGCCTGCCTTGGGGCATAGCCCTTTTCCAGGAGGATTGGCATCAGGGAGTTATCGGTATTCTGGCTTCCAGAATCAAAGACAGATACCACAGACCCGTAATTGCATTTGCCGATGCGGGGGAAGGCGAGATAAAAGGTTCGGCGCGCTCGATAAAGGGACTGCACATGCGCGACCTTCTTGAACTTATCAATAGCCGTCACCCCGGAATGATCCTCAAATTTGGTGGCCATGCCATGGCAGCGGGACTCTCTTTGAGAGCGAAAGACTTTGAGACCTTCGAGCAGGCATTCGATCAAGCTGTGCGTGAGTTGTTAAAGCTTGAGCAGCTGACTGGTGAGTTCGTGACCGACGGAGACTTGTCCGCTGGAGATATGAACTTAACAATCGCCTCAGAGCTGCGTAATGCAGGCCCCTGGGGCCAAGAGTTCCCTGAGCCTCTGTTCGATGGCCACTTTAAAGTCATCCAACAACGTATCGTCGGTGAGAAGCATCTTAAACTGGTGCTGGAAACCGAATGTGGCCAAACCATGCTAGATGCCATCGCCTTTAATATCGATCTTAAGACCTGGCCCGATGCCACCATAGAGCATGCTCAGGTGGTCTATAAACTCGACGTGAACGAGTTTAGAGGTAATCAGACGGTGCAGTTGATGGTAGAGCAGATAGAACCTATGTAAGTCTGCTTCTTGGTTCGGTTATGCCTTATTTCTGCGCACTGACCCCCATAAGATGCTCGACTTTTTTCACGTGTTTGAAGCCGGCCGCTTTGAGCCGGCGAATGACGCCATCGACAAAGCTGCTTCCCTTCTTCACTACGTGTGGATTGCCAGTGTAATGAAAAAGTCGTCCGCCTGGGCGCAGCACCCGGAAGATCTCCCGGTAGAACTCTTCGCTATAGAGCTCCCCGGCGAGGGAAAAACGCGGTGGATCGTGAACCACAGCATCGAAGGAAATCGCAGGCATTGTGGTGATCAGCTCAAAGCTACTACCCTGACGTTGCACAATCCCCTCTTTGCCCAAATCGTTTGACCAAGGGTTCTGCGCGCGTAGCCCCATTACCTCCGGACTCAACTCTATGGTGAGCACTTCGCTTGCACCTAGTCGGTGGGCTGCTATGGCCGCATAGCCAAGTCCGCTGCAGCAGTCCAGTACCTTGTCACCCTTGCTCACCGCCTGTTTAGCCATCTCGGAGGCACTAACAAAGGGGTCAGTTCCCTTGGAGATGTGCATCTTGACGCCGCTAATTTCTAGCAGAGGTGCGCCAGATGTGGGAACGAGCTTGTAGTAGCCAGAGCTGCGGTCTTCAAGCGGAACCATATCTCCATCGCGGCAGAGGTAGATCCTCTGTGTCTTCTTGGCGATTCTTTTGAGTTCGTCAATGGAAAGTCGATTGTCATCGTCGAGTACCAGACTCTGATCACTTAAGGAAAAGTCCCGTTCCGAAAGGTTTAGGTCAGTAGAGAGCCGGATGCAGGACAGTCCTTTAACGATAGCTTCCAGCGCCTGTTTGGCATTGATTGAATGTAGGTAGTAGCCGAGCATATTGTTGGTCTATTTAGTGAGAAATACTGGCCGCACTATACACCTTCAGCGCTGGGTCGGCATTGTTATATAAAAATCGGGCTCCCGTGACTAATCAATAACACAGCGATCAGCATCTAGCTTTCAACTCTGTCTTGAATTAACAGTAAACTTATCTAGTTCCCTTTAGATAGTTATAGTTACGACTTACAAACTAGCCCATTGCTGTTTTAGTCCGATGAGGTGGAGTAGGCCGAGGGACAGGCAGATGGCTGAGCTCCAGAACCAGAACTCAGGGCTGCGCCCGAGTGGGTTACTGATGAAAAAGAAGCCTGCGACACCGCGGAGTAGATAAATAGCAGTGATAATGATCAGAGCGGTTCGAATGAGTGGCAGCTTGCCGATAAGTCCAGCGGCACTGAAGGCATAAAGAGACCAGATAGACAGGACTAAGGCAATCCCCGAGGTGATAATAGTCGGCCTTAAACTGCCTTGCTCCGCCATTATCGCCATCTGCTCTCCGGCACCGAAGAAGCGATACCAGGATGCACCAAAATAGATACAGCCGATATGCGCCAAAGCCGCAAGCGCACTCAGCGCCCCAGCTACCACTAACAATATATTCATTCCCTGAACTTCCTTTTTCTTAACCTTTAAAGGTGCTTAATCACTACTGATTAAAATGTAGAGTAGGAGCCTAGATAAATTATCTTTGTCGCTAGCCTACACTTGCTAACCATTTGATTCAATTGTTTATCAGCTTCTCTATTGCGGAGTAATAATTCAGACTTTAAATCCACAGATAATCTTAAGTAGGTTTATTTCTTAATGAATACTAAATCCAAGGTCGTTAGAAATAAGGAGTTAGAAATAAGATGAAGTTGATGGTAGAACAGATACAGGCGCTGTAATTTTAGGTCTGCTTATCTAGCTAAACCTTGGCATATCCCTGTCAATTTTTGAGTGGGGTTTGTCCTCAGGATGTTCAAACACCGAGCTTAACTCGGTGTTCTGTTTCAAAGTGTAAGTAGGCTTGGACTTGAGTCTATACTCATATGGAATGAGATCACAATCGCCAATCGCGCTGGTATCTTCTGGCTGATCTAGATATGCCTATTCGCTTGCCGGAAATGTCACCATGGGGTGTTTTATCTAGCATATTTACATACTGTTTATGTGGCATCTTAATTAAATGATTATGGTCACCGGCTTCTATGTAAACATGCTCGGTCGCTAACAAGGAGTCATCGACAAGCATCTTCATCTGGTATGCCTCACCTATTGCGGGGATCGCACCTCTGTCACAATCGGGGAAAAGCTCACCCAATTTTTGTTCGCTAACTAAGTTATATTCTTGTCCGGTTATATCATTCAATCTTGGCAATGACAGCCTGTTGCCAGCAGACACAATTGCCATTATGTGTTCTCCTGATTTGTTAACTAAGACAACGGGTTTAGACATGTGGGATGAGGGGATATGGGCCGATTTTGAAGAGTCCAGTGAAGCGGCGGTATGTTTATGCTTCACTAATTCATATTTAACATTGTTTTTTGACAAATACTCACTAAGTGTAATTGCGATGGCCACTTTATACCTCCTGCAGGGACAAGCTTAGCCACTTATAAGTGTAGCATAGCCGCAAATCTACAAAGGGGGGATTCGCCAGGTTCTGACCCTTTTATCTGCTTTATCTGTTTATCAAACAAAAAAGCCCCGATACCTCACGGCATCGGGGCTTTCAACTATATGTTCTTGAGTATCTTGAGAGAAACTGAGGTGCGATCCTTTAACGTTCTTAAGGCGCGAGCGAAGGTAACACACTGCCAAATTGTCTGATCTGTCGTTGCAGCTTAATAGGTAATTGCCAGTAACGCTTGTTTGAGTGTGTGCCAAGTCCTGTTAATCGCAAATCATCGTCTATTTGCCATTTTTTCGCTACTTCATTCGCATTAGATCTTGTATGACCATCATCCACGGCTTTACCATCGAGTAATACTAGATAAGCGACTTCCTGCCAGTAGTCTGCCACTCTGGAACCATCATTGCTGACGACTTCAATGTCCTTACCAAATGACACTGACAATATATCGGTGGTATTAGCCATTTCAACGCTTATGATTTGCTTGAATCGCATGGTTAACCTCAAAATTAGAAGGCCATAATTTTACCCCTGTAGTATTCCAGCGTCAATAACACTCTTGGTTGAGGAAGTGGTGCATTGGTTGTTAATCGCGGCTTTGACTTGTGTTCTTCTGGGACGGGGCATAATCACCTTAAACCAATAACTAAAAATGAGTGACGCACTTCTACTTTGAACAAGGGGGCACTGTATGTTATTGATTAACAATGGGTGGCACGATTTATTATTCCCAAGCTTAAGTGCGGCCTCATTTCATCGTATATAAAAACGGACTCTTCAACGAGTCGTTTAAGCTCATCAATAAAGATATGCCTGTCCTATCTTTACTTGTACTTGGACATAGCAAAAGCTAATGTGTTCTGACCCCTTTATCCGCTTTATCTTTAATTTATCTTTAATTTATCTTTAATTTATCTTATTGTTTACTCATAATATTTTGTGGGGTTTTGTCAGGTTCTGACCCCTTTATCTGCTTTATCTGAGTTCCTTAATTCAACAGTCGACTATTTAACGTTTTACGTTATACTTCCGCGCTAAAATCTAGTATTTAATTAGCGGAGTTCATTGTGCACGATCTGTATTACAAAGGGCGTATCTACACCAGAGAAAATCATGTGATAAGTGGTTATAATACTAAGCGTATCGTTAAGCTTGGTACAGAAAAGCAGCCATTATCGCTAGTGGTTAACAGTGATGAGAGAAAAAAAGAGGTAGTGGCGTTAGTTGCTGATAATGGATTATTTGCCGAGATTACTGTAGATAGTGCTATTGATGAAAATATCAATGATCTTAACGCGGTTATAAACAAGCCAACTACCACTAGGTTCGACAAAACCCCGAACCGTAATGATCCTTGTTTATGTGGCAGTGGTAAAAAATATAAAAAGTGTTGCGGCTAACAACATGCTATTTTTCCGTGAATCGACTTAATGTCATCGCAGGCGTTTGATAACCTAAACTGACACCTGCAATATCACCGAGTCGAAGCAATCCCGTACTGTTACCACCGAACCCGCCTTGGATACTCAGAAAAGATATGCCTGTCCCGTCTTTTAATTCCCTGAACTTCCTTTTACTTAACCCTTATTCAGATAGGGATATATGAATTTCTGAACACTATCAGCTTCAACTCCGGTAGTTACCGCTATCCCCGCATCAGTGAGCATCTTTATTCCCTTACCGCTGTTTCTAGGATCAGGATCTAAGATAGCGACGAATACTTGGCTTATCCTCCTATCTATCAAAGCTTTCGCACATGACGGCGTCCGACCCGCAAAAGAGCAGGGCTCCAGTGTCACATAAGCAGCCATGCTTTGAAAATCAGTTTCAAGTGACTCTGAATAAGTTTCAAGTGCACTAGCCTCCGCATGATGATATCCAGGGGCTTGGGTGAAACCTTTCGCTACTAGTTTCCCACCTTTTACTAATACACAGCCAACAGGCGGATTAGGCAAGCACCCAGGCAAAGCCTTCTTAGACTCCTCCAGAGCCAAACTCATAAATTGAATATCTTGTTCAGTAATCATAGGGAACTAACCATAACCTTATTGTTTTAGCTTGGGTTTTTAAGTTGCCACACTCATTAAAAGTAAACCTAGTCCACAAATATAACTAAAAAAAGATATGGCTGTCTCGTCTTTTATAATCACTACAACATGCATTTAGCTATGTATTTTTTGTTCCAAACGGGACCATTTACAAATGGACTCGCAACCGTCCATGGTGGAAAAATCTGTTTATAGGACAGATCAGGAATTCTGACATGACGTTCTTTAAATTCGCCACCTTTCAATACCACTTCTGCCGCCCAGAACTCTCGATAGCCAGGCATATTCTTATAATCAATGTCAACAAACGCAAACTCTGTTCCAGCGGGCACAGTCCCTATATATTCACCTTTCCCAATACCTGGTAAATTAGGGTCCCTATTTATGACATCATTCCAAAAATCTAAATCACCGATAACTTGCTCATGGGAATATGGTGTATTTTTATACTTGATGCTTTTACTTTTGTCAGTATAAGCTTGAATACCATAGCAAACATCTGCGCTACTACATCGATTTAATGAGTAAAGAAAGCTGTCTACATTAACTTTATAGCATTCCCCTATAAGGTCGCGGACGACATAGTCAATCTCCTCTTTTGTGTATGAAGCGCAAGACACCTGTATCAATATTAAAACCGTCATCATAAGTGATTTATACATCATGATTATTTACCTTCATAAAGCTAATGTGTTTTGATCCCTTTATCTTCTTGGACATAGCAAAAGATATGGCTGTCCTATCTTTGGTTAACTGTGTTTAGGCCCATAAGTTCACAGTTGTTTATTGCTTGCAGTAGGCTCATATGTAGCCACTTCTGTGGGACGCTGTGAAGCCATCCCTGGCCGCTCTGCGGTTTCACTGATGTGAATCCATTCACATCAGATATCACGGCCGAGGCTATAGGGTAACCCTTATAAAATCAAGAACTGGCGTGCCACAGAACCTTCTCAAATATATAGAGTGCGCATTCCTCGCCGTAAATGCGATAGATAACATTGAAGGGGCGACTTTCTACTATTCATCAAGAAAAGACATGGCTGTCCTGCCTTTTACTGCCTTTTTATAACAAACTGGGCAAAAGCGATTCACCGCGGAGGACACTAAGGACCACGGAGAAAGTCAACGACTTAAGCATTTTAGAAAGCTTCATCTTTACCTTTATTTTCTCCGTGGAAGCCTAGCGCTTGGTGGTGCACTTCTACTTTGAACAAGGGGGGGGATGATCTAAAGTACAAAAGATATGGCTGTCCTGTCTTTTTCTCTTAACCTACTTTTACTCTCGCTTACAATAGTGAATTCAACATCCCCATCACATATTTCTAATTGAAATATAAAACTCTGTGTTTTGCCCTAGCTTTCTGTTCTTGTTGCTGTTTTCTGTTTGGTTTATGGGGCTGTTTACGGCGGCGCAGGCTGCTTCTTTCTGCTTTCAAGTCGCTATGAATTGTGTAGCGATTAAATGCCTAGCTATTGTCTAGAGAAGAGCAGAGAAGTCCGCTCACATTTATTACTGCCGCGCTTGGACATAGCAAAAGATATGGCTGTCCTATCTATTTTATCCAGAGTAAAAAAAGATATGGCTGTCCTGTCTTTTTCATTACTGCCGCGCTTGGACATAGCAAAAGATATGGCTGTCCTATCTTTTTATCTAAGGGAATAGAATAACTGCAGAAAAGACAGAGGCATAACAAATTTAGCTATTAGTTTTGTATAAAATAATCAACAAGTTAAACAAATATGATCTAGTGTCAATGGCTGTATCATGGTAGAGTTCAAACCATAATCCCATCATTTAACCTGCAGAATAATATCATCTAATATGAATCAACTTTACTACCATAATCACACGCTAAAGTGTTTTTTTGAATCAATTGAGGATGTTATCAATACAAAACAATTGAAAGAGATGGTCGATCTAGACTCCATAGATGTAGTTTTAAGAGAGTGTCTATCAATTGATGAAATGAGAGAAGCTGGAACTTTCTTCACTGGACAAAAATTGTCTTCAATTGCAGTAAAAAGATTTAGTAGGGCAATTACGTTTGACTCAGTTGTACTCGATCCCACCTGTGGTGCAGGTAACTTGTTGATTGAATGCTCCAGGCAACTGGGGGTTGCACAAAATCTTTCACAAACCTTAGCACTTTGGGGAAAGGTACTGAGGGGATATGATCTATATGAATCGTTTGTTGAAGCAACGAAATTACGTATTGTACTCGAAGCACTGAATCGTGGGGCAGTAAAAGATTGTTCGTTGAAAGAAGCGCTGCTGTACTTCCCTGATATAAAAGTTGTAGATGCAATGTCGATGCAGGAGGAAGATTTAGTTGGTGTTACTCATACCATCATGAATCCACCATTTTCTAGCTGGGACTCTCCTAAGGTAGGTTATTGGAAACAAGGTAAAGTTAATGCTGCTGGAGTGCTATTTGATCACTATATTCGTAATTTACCGAGAGGATGTATTGTAAGTGCTATTTTGCCTGATGTATTACGTTCTGGAAGCCGATATGAAGCATGGCGTGAATTTACATCTAAAAATATAGATGGTATTTGTGAGATTTATGGACGTTTCAATGAAAAAACTGATATCGATGTCTTCATATTGGATGGTATTGTAAGTCAAAGTGAAAAGGATATTTCTTGGTTTTCTAAATTAGATAAATATATTCCTATTTCGGATTTTTTTGACGTATGTATAGGTCCTTTGGTTGCTTATCGTGACCCATTAGATGGACCGTCATTTCCTTATGTTCACTCTAAAAATGCACCTGTTTGGAGTACAATAAAAGAGTTTGATGAATATCGAAAGTTTAAAGGTAGAGTCATTGAGCCACCATTTGTAGTTATTCGCCGCACATCGAGTCCTAGTGATAAATATCGAGCGGCAGGTACTATCATCACGGGGAAGAGGTATATTGCGGTAGAGAACCATCTGATTGTAATCAAACCTAAAAGTTCTACTTTTAATGATTGCAAATTGTTACTTAAAGTGCTTAAGTCTTCAAAAACCAACAATTATTTTAATAATAGAATCCGTTGTCGTCACTTAACGGTTAGTGTTGTTAAAGAAATTCCTTTTCGGTAAGTAAGGAAATCATGAGACGTAGATTAATCGCAAAAAAACCATTTGAATTTTCAGCCCGTGTAACTTTGCAATTAGGTCGAGAAAGTATCTCCAGTTCTACTGTTGCCATATCTGAACTTATTAAAAATTCATATGACGCAGATGCCGAAAATATCACGATAGACTTTCATTTGAGACAACATTCGATTTCGACATTAATTATCGAAGATGATGGTTATGGAATGAATGCGGAAACACTTATTGATCATTGGTTAAAAATTGGTACGGATAATAAATCACTTAAAGAGCGATCGGCAACAAAACGTCGGGTACTTACTGGTGCGAAAGGTTTGGGACGGCTTGGAATTGATAGATTATGTAAAAAGCTTGTACTCTACACTAAAACAGAAGATATGAATACGGCTATACAGCTTAACTTAGATTGGAAACAATTTGAGAACACCAGTCGAAGTTTATCAGAAATTGAACACGAGATATTTGAAGTAGAATTGCCGATCAAAGATAAGTATGGGGAGGTTTTTTTAGATGAAAAAAGTTCCGGTACTCGAATGATACTGATTGGATTAAAGGATCATTGGGATGATAAATTTCTTTCTACTCTAGAAAATGAACTTCGATTGTTGATATCGCCATTCCAGGCTGAAAATGAATTTTCAATCGTTCTAAAAACTAATTTGAATGGTCAGTTTGATGAGAAAGCTTTGAGCTCGGAGAAAATGCTCACTGCTGCAAGGTGGAAGATTAAGGCTTCTGTAGATGAAGAAGGATTGGTGTCTGTTTGTTATACAAATAACAAAAAGCAATTAGACATCAATCAAGAGGGTTTACCTTGGAACCTTTGGGTAAAAAATTCAGGAGAAAAACCACTTTTTGGCCCCCTTGATTTCGAGTTTTATTATTTTGTACAAGATACCACAGACCTAAATAAGCTTAACTTGAGGGTTAAAGATTTAAGGGGGTTTATGGGACTGAATCAAGGTGTTCGTATATATAGAGATCATTTTAGAGTTCGGCCATATGGTGAGCCTACAGGAAAAGGAGATTGGTTAGATCTCGGATTAAGAAAAGTAGCAAGTCCAGGTGGTGTATCTCAACCTGGTTGGAGAATCGGTCCAAATCAGATACTAGGTTCTATCATTATTTCTAGAGAAACCAATGCTGTACTTGATGATCAGGCTAACCGAGAAGGGCTTGTTGAGAATGAGGCCTTTTTCCAGCTGAGAACTTTTGTATTGAAGATCGTTGAAACCTTTGAGTTGCTAGTTCAAAAAGATGCAGCAGGAAATCGACAGACTGATTTATCTGATGAGTTAGCAGAGATTTTAATTAAAAATAATAAAAAAGTTGAAGAGGTTATTGAAGACTTAAAAAGATCTGTTTCCAAAACCAGTCATAAGAACAAAACCAAGAAAAAACAACTAAAACCTGAACAGATAGTTGCTAATAGGTTAAAAGAACTAGAAAGTTTAAGAGCAAAGCAGGCTGAAGCAGAGAGACGTTACTTAGAAGCGTTACAAGAAGAAAAAAAACAACTTAAACATCAAAAGAATACTTTATCAAATTTAGCTTCAATCGGTATATTAACTATTAGTTTTGGACATGAAGTTAGACAGCATACTGGCTTAGCATTTAATGGTGCGTCCAGAACGCTAAGTCACTTAAAAAGTTTAGACAATCAGGATGGACAATTAACCAAACCAATTAAGTTTATTGAGATAGTAAAAAAAAGCACACAATATGTAGACAAGTTCTCTAGATTTGCCTTGGCGAACATTAAACCTGATAAAAGAAGACAGAACAAGATATGTATACCAGAGGTCTTCGAGTATGTTTTTGAGATGTTTGCTACCACTTTAGATAAAATGAAAGTGGAAACTAAAATATCTCTATTAACGGAAGCTGCACAGTATAATGTTTTTGCTTTTGAGATTGATTGGGAAAGTATAGTCATTAACTTTATGACCAATTCAATATGGGCTATTGAGAAAGAATCTGATGTGACTAAACAGAGAAAAATAGAAGTGAATATTTCAGAGTCAGAATCAGAAATATTCATAAATTATAAGGACTCTGGTATTGGGTTAGAACAAGGTACTGAAGAAAGTATTTTCTTACCTATGCAAAGTGGAAAACGCGATAGAATCGGTAATTCTGTTGGGACAGGGATGGGATTAGCAATAGTTAAAACTCATGTCGAAGACCACATGAAGGGTACTATTAAAGCAATTGCTCATAGTGATATTGGCGGAGCAGAATTTAGCATTACAATTCCAAAAAGTGAGAGAAAATGAAAGAGAAAGTGATTTTCATAGATGATGAAGAAGATTCTAGAATTATATATGAAGATGTTCTTCAGGATATTTACGGTGAAGAGTATGATGTTGTTGCTATTGAGCCTGAACAGACAATTAGTGATATGGTTAGTAAACTAAGTGCTATTACAAATCTGGTATCAATTGTCATTGATGAAAAATTACAAGTAGGTTTAGCAACCAATTATCAAGGATCACAGTTAGTAGAGGCCATACGTGTACTGGATAGTAAATTACCGCTCTATATTTTAACCAGCGAAATAAGTTTAATTACGCCACCTCTAGGTTCTGTGGAGTATATTATTGATAAAAATGAGGTCGAGAGACCGAGTTATAAAGAGCAGTATTCAATATTAATGCGGCGTCATATTAATTCTTTTAATGATATTAAAACTAAAAGAGCTGAAAGGTTTGATAAACTACTTAAAAAATCTATTGAGAAGGGGCTAACTGCTCAAGAGAAAATCGAGTATGAAAATTTAGATATTGTTCGTATTAAACCTGTTTTATCTGAAGAATGTTCTGGGGATGCAGAGGAGCTTGATAGACAACAATCGCTTATAGACGAAATAGAACAAAAATTAAAAAAATTAATTGATGGGTGAAAATATGTTTTTTCCTGAATTGAAACGTCGAAATGAAAAAGATTATTTAAATAATTTAGCACAATTTTATGCTGACTACAGGCAGAACTATTCAAAGGTTTCTGAAGATTGCAAACATCGATGTGTTTATTGTGATATCACGGTTAATGAATGCGGAGGAGATGAGATGCAACTTGATCATTTTCGTCCTCAAAAACATTTTAAAAATTTAGATACGCATCCATATAACCTCTACTTGTCTTGTCCTAAGTGTAATGTACTGAAAACATCCGATTGGCCATGCAGTAAAAATACTGATGACGCACCTTCCTTTATCGGAGGTGTTGGGTATTTAGATCGATTTGAGCACAAGGCTGATAACTTTCTTAGGGTTGAAGAGGATGGGACGATTGTTCATCTTGCTGGGCCTGTTAATTATATGATAAAGAAAATGAAATTGAATCGCGCAAGTCGAGTCAATATTAGGCGTAGAAGGAAAATAGAATCTAAGAAAACTAAACTGTTGGAAGGTATAGAGAGGCTCACAAATAAATTAATTGAAGATTGTAGTCAAAGTAAAATTAACGGAAAAGAATTGAGTCTAAGGCTAACAGAAATTAAACATTTATTTTCGATGTGTCAAGAAGTTTAAAAAATATTGATTGTTATTAATTTCATCTTTTTAAAGTTATTGTCATCGACAAGATAAAGAAGATAAAGGGGTCAAGAAGATAAAGCAAAGATAAAGGGGTCAGAGCACATTAGCTTTTAGCTCTTTTGATTATTCTGGCTTTATTGGATGACATTAAAATCAGCGTCAGAGTAAACGTTATCACTTGGTGCTTGCATGTGGTCACTGAGCAGACCCTTTACAAGCTAATGATTGGCTTTTTCTTCCCTGAATGGCGTTCTCTTGTCGATGTAAGAGTTTGCCCTGCGTTTCCCTAACTGCACACACATTAACCTACTTTTACTCTTGCTTACAATAGTGAATTCAACATCTCCATCACATATTTATAATTGAAATATAAAACTCTGTGTTTTGCCCTAGCTTTCTGTTCTTGTTGCTGTTTTCTGTTTGGTTTATGGAGCTGTTTACAGTAGATCGAGTCAGAGTAAAATTTTTATAAAAAGACAGGATAGCCATATCTTCTTAACTAGAAAGATATGACGTGCCCACCTTTCAGTGATAGAAATTTATAATTGAGCATGTATTCTTTTCATAGCCCTATCTCCGCGTTTATAACCGGGAGGGTTTACATCAAAAGTTTCGCCCGTAACTTTAAAACTGGATATTTTTGAGACAGTACATAAGTCCCATTCATGTCCTGGAGTGATATGCTTACCTTGGGTTTGAAAGCATCTCAATATGTCATTTCCAGCAGTTGAAATCCCTACAGCACTAGGTTGAGCGATCCTTTGTAACCCACTATAAACAAATGAAATTTCTTGGCGATTATTTATAGCTTGAATAATGCTATTAATCATTGTGGCTCCCTAATTTTTTAGTATTAGCAGAAGAATAATATGGTCAAAGAAAGATTTCTCCTCAAACCACTTTGTTTCTTTTCTAATCTAACTGTTTTTGTAGGGATGTGGGGAGGTATCGGGATGCTTATTGATATATATCAAGTGGTTGATCTGTTTTTCTAGCGCTTAGCTTGAGGGCTGGGGTTGATACCGTTTTAAATCATCCTAGCCGACAAAGGGATCGTAGTGAATAAGGTCAAACCTTCTTGTAAATTAACTAGTCCTGATGCGGCTGCGAGCTTCGGCAGCATGGAAGCTGCCGCAGAGCCCACATGGACGTGTTCACGGCGTCTCGCAGAAGTATTAGGACATGAAGTGCGCCACAGGCGATATGTATCCATGAAGGTGAGCTCTTCAAAGAACAACCATGGGAAAATCACTTTGGTGTATGGCTTTGCTTTGAGAAGCAGACACAAAAAAGCCACCCGTTAAAAGGGTGGCTTCATGGTACAAGGTACCTAGGATATAGAACCTAGCAAACTACCTGTAAAGTACCAGCAAAAAGAGCAATAAAACGGTCTACTTAACCGTTTTAACTCCCTCTGGTGTACCCACTAACAACACATCTGCACCGCGGTTAGCGAACAAACCGTTAGTCACTACGCCGACGATTTGATTGATCTGCTCTTCGAGCTCTTTTGGCTTCATGATCTTCATGTTGTACACATCTAAGATGATGTTGCCGTTGTCGGTGAGACAGTCTTCACGGTAAACCGGATCGCCGCCTAGTTTAACCAGTTGGCGTGCCACGTATGAGCGAGCCATAGGGATCACTTCTACTGGCAGTGGAAACTCGCCTAAGATATCGACCTGCTTAGTGTTATCAACGATACAGATAAACTTTTCGGCTACGGCTGCGATGATCTTCTCACGAGTCAGCGCGGCGCCGCCGCCCTTGATCATGTCCATGCGTTCGTTGATCTCATCGGCACCATCGACATACACAGAAAGCTCATTGACAGAATTGAGATCGTAGACCGGAATACCCAGTGCTTTCATCTTTTCGGTAGACGCTGCAGAGCTAGATACAGCCCCTTCGATATCGGCCTTCATGGTCGCGAGAGCATCGATAAAGTGATTAACGGTAGAGCCAGTGCCGACGCCAACAATAGTATCTTTTTCAACGTATTGTAGCGCAGCCCAACCAGCGGCTTTCTTCATCTCATCTTGTGTCATGGTCGTTTCCTGTAAGGAGTTTTAAAATTCTGAGGTCATTATACCATTCCGAGTAAGTATCTGAACATTCAGCGGGAGTTCAAAGCGCTGTAGGCAAGGCGAATGTTTGAAGCTAATAGTTATTCTATATCGAGAACATTCAACGTAGCATAAAGGGCTTTGAAACCCGTACTGCGTGAGGCTCTCAGTGTTTCCACTTCTGCGTTACATTGACTTAAAAGGGAATAACCATTTCCTCATCAATGTGCCTTGAATTGAAAAAACTGAGAGTCTCTGAACTGACCAGATACTTATATGGAATGGTATTATACCCGAGCCACGTCAAAATGCTCGATTTGCTGAACCTAGAATTTTTATGTGGCTCGGGTAGTGATTTAAGCAAGAGTCGCGCACTTTATTGAAACTATAGTGTTATCAGTTGAATCAGTGACTATAAGCTTGAGGACTTTAAAGCTTCTTTATAGTCTTACAGCTTTCTTCGCCTTGTCTCTGCTTTTGTTTACAAATTAAGACAAGTTAATCTTTTGCCTGTGGTAAAAATCACTGCAAAAGAGTAACTTTAGCCCTTTGAAATTAAGTTTGGTTTAAGCATTTGACTGCTTAAGCAAGCATGTATCAAATCTGCACGGGTTTGCAGCATTTAGGATAGGGAAAGGGAAGGACTATTTATGGCTGGAGCTAGCCTGTTAACGCTTTTGGATGATATTGCCGCCATCTTGGATGATGTGGCCTTGATGAGTAAAGTTGCCGCCAAGAAGACCGCGGGGGTGCTGGGCGACGATCTAGCTCTCAATGCCCAACAAGTCTCAGGAGTCAGCGCCGATAGGGAGTTGCCGGTCGTCTGGGCTGTAGCCATGGGCTCCTTGCGTAATAAGTGCATCCTGGTGCCAGCAGCGCTATTGATCAGCGCCTTTATCCCTTGGGCTGTGACGCCTCTGCTGATGTTTGGCGGCCTTTTTCTCTGTTTCGAAGGCTTCGAGAAGCTGCATCACACCTATGAGAAACGAAAGAAGAAAGCCGCCGCTTTAGCCCAAGGCGGTGCGGCTCATGATGTGGATGATGAACTGCCGCACATTGATGATCTTGGAGAATACGAAGCCAAGAAGGTCAAAGGTGCCATTCGTACCGATTTCGTACTCTCAGCTGAGATTATCGCCATCACCTTAGGGGTCGTCGCCGAAAGTAGCTTTCTCACTCAAGTGGTGACGCTTTCTGTGATTGCTCTGGTGATGACCATAGGGGTTTACGGCTTGGTGGCTGCAATTGTCAAGATGGATGATGTTGGCTTGTACCTGAGCCTGAGAAAAGGCGCTAGTCTCTTGACTCGCTGCGGCCGTTGGCTTGGCGCAAAAATGGTTAATGCTGCTCCCTATTTAATGCGCGGACTGACCATAGTCGGCACCATAGCTATGTTTATGGTGGGAGGCGGAATTCTGACCCATGGCTTGCATTGGATCAGTGTACAGATTGAAACTGTCGCCGCTCTGGTTGATCAGCTCGCTATTATCGGGCCTGTATTATCATTTCTCACGCCTAGCTTACTCAATACTATTTTCGGTGTGATTGCCGGTGCATTAGCCTTGCTAGTTATGTCTGGTGTGCAAAAGCTTAGAACTTAGAACTTAGAACTTAGAACTTAGGCCTAACCCCAAGTTGCCTAGATGTTCTAATTTGTATCTCCTATTGTGCATAAGGTTAAATATTTGTAGGCTTTAACCTGTCTTAAAGTAGTCATTGTCTGGCCTACTAATGAAAATGCTAACGAGCCGGTAAGAAGATAGGGATATAGATGAACAAATTTGCAGTAAGTATAGCCTCAAGTTTAGTGTTGGCCGGCGTGTTAACCGCATGTGGCGGTGGTTCAGATGATTCGACGACACCGCCACCGATAACACCTCCGACTCCCACTCCCGAGTTAGCGCAAGATTATTGTTATACCATGAGCACTAGCATGGGGGACATTAGCTTGGCTATCGATGCGACTAATACCCCTATCACGGGAGAGAACTTCAAGCAGTATGTGGATACCGGCTTCTATGATGGCTTGATATTTCACCGGGTGATCCATCAATTTATGGTCCAAGGTGGCGGATTTAAATCTGGACCCATGTCGAAAGCGGGTAATGATCCTATTGTAAATGAGGCTGGCGTTGGGATTAGTAACCTGCGCGGCACTCTAGCCATGGCAAGAACCAGTGATCCGGATTCGGCCACATCGCAATTCTTTATTAACTCAGTAGATAATGCGTTTTTGGATAAAGCGAACTCGTCAGATGGTCATGGCTACGCTGTTTTTGGTCAGGTGATCGAGGGAATAGAAATTATCGATCAGATTGATATAGTAGATACTGCTAATGCAGTGACTGAATCTGGAGGGATCCTCACCGATGTCCCAGTGGAAGACATAGTAATTAATAGTATTGCTCAAATGGCTTGCCCAGCGACTTAATACCAAACGGTATAAGCTGTATCTCTGCCAAACAAGCCCCGTTTAAACGGGGCTTGTTTGTTTTATCATCTCAATCATAGCTTTCGCTGCAAAAGAGAGGGCTTGCTCCTTTCGCCAAAATAGCGACATTTTCCACCTTAAGTCTGAGCCGATAAGTGGCACCGAGACGACTCCGGCTACCCTGTGACGCTCGGCGATCATCTTAGGCAGTAACATATTGCCCGCACCTGCGGCGACTAAGGCGATACCAAATTCCGCCTGGCTTATTCGAGTGATATTTTTCGGTGTAAAGCCCGCTTGCTCACAGCTGTCTAAGACCATGCTATGGAGGGAGAATCCGGGTTCGAACATGATCTGTGGTTCTTCGGAGATCTGTTCGAGTCTAAGGGACTTCTCACTGGCTAGGACGTGATGTTTAGGCAAGATGACGACCATAGGCTCATCACGAACCAGAATGCCTTCGAACTCCTTGTTCAGCGCAATAATGCCTGTGGCTAGCTCTATCTCCCCCTTAATAAGTGCCTCTTTTTGTTCTACTGAACCACGGACTAATAGCTCCATTTCTATTTTAGGATAGGTGTCTCGGTACTTGGCGATAACCGGTGCGAAAAGCTCGGCGCTGCCCAATGGAGCCAGACCGAGTGTTAACTGACCCGAGGTTAGCCCGCGTTGAGCGGCGAGTTCATTGAGTAAGGCTTGCTTGTTAGCCAGTAAGGTTTGCCCATGACGGTAGACTAGCTCACCGGAGGGGGTGAGCTTGACTCGAGTCCCTCGCTTGCCGCGTTCGAGCAGAGTAACCTCAAGTTCATGTTCTAGTTGTTGAATCGCCTTGGATAGAGCGGGTTGAGTAATGTGGACTCTCTCGGAGGCTTTGGCAAAGCCACCCGAGTCGACTATCTCAATCAGATAACGAATAACGCGTAGATCCATTTGTATAACCTTAAGGAATGTATTCTATGATTAATATTCATTTTTTTTATTGAGAGTGCAAGCTTAAACTTGTACTCCTGCTAATGAATGAGTTTATTGACCTATGCCAGTTTCAAGAGCCACTCACCAGAGTGATACCAATTCCAGCTTCACTCGTGGGGATCACGCTAAGGTTGCTTTAGCGACTAAGAGCAATGGCAAGCTGAAACTCATGCTACAGACCTTGGTGCAGGTGAGTTTGTTTTGTCTATTGGCAGTCATCTGCGTACAAGCCGAGCAATACTTTAATTTGCCTATCCCCGGAAGCGTCATAGGTCTGGCCATAGTCCTGTTACTCTTGCTGACCAAGACCATTCCCGAACATAGGGTTAGCTTAGGCTCGGCCTGGTTGATCGCCGAGCTGCTACTGTTTTTTATTCCTCCAGTGGTCTCTGTGATTAAATATCAAAGCTTATTTGAGAATTATGGTGTTCAGCTGATCGTGATGTTAGTGCTGGGGACGGTATTCGTGCTGGTGGGGACAGGGTTTGTGGTTGACCGGGTCTTTCGTTTCGAGCGTAGAATGAATCGTCAGCGCGCTCAGGCTTTGCTGGCACCCGGTATGGAAGGTTAACGCATGTCTATTTTCGAAGGTACAGGCTCGGCCTTGGTAGGAATTTTTAGTTTAGTGATGACACTCGTGTGTTACTGGGGGGCTAAATATGCCTATGCAAAATTTAAGTTCTGGTGGTTGTCGCCCATCATGCTGGCTCCGTTAGGGATTATCTCTCTGGTCTTGTTGCTGGATATTCCCTTACCTAGCTATTTTCACTTCAGTCATCTGCTGACCTTGATGTTGACGCCTGCGGTCATCGCTTTCGCTGTGCCTATCTATCGTGAGCGGCACTTAATTGCTAAATACCCACTCACGCTCTCTATTGGTGTGATCTTCGGCCTCCTCTTAGGCTTAATTTCGTCCTGGGGCCTGTCTAAGTTAGTTTCTCTGCCACCGGAACTCGCTCAGAGTGTGCTAGTCCGTTTCGTTTCTACGCCTTTTGCCATGGAAGCCACGTCGAGCTTTGGTGGTGTGCCTGAGTTGACGGCCATGTTGGTTTTGCTCACTGGGGTATTAGGCATGATAATTTGTGAGCCAATTTTTAGGCTGGCAAAAATCAACACATCCCTGGGCAAGGGCGCTGCGTTGGGCGCATCGGCTCACGGCGTCGGCGCCGCAAAAGCGTCTGAAATAGGAGAGGAGGAGGGGGTTGTCGCCAGTCTTACCATGATTTTTACCGGCATAGCTATGGTATTAACGGCCCCGCTATTTAGCTCTTTGTTTGTTTAGTTCGCTCTTTGCCTGTTTATGTCCTGGTTATTACCAAGTTAAGCCATTGCTGTGTGAAACTTAAGCTGCTTCAGGCTTTAGCTTTAGCAGCTTGGCGCACAGCTTCACAAAATCTGAAGAGGTGACTATACCTTCAACTTTGCCCTGAGCATTGATGACGGGTAAGCAGCCGAGTTTATTGTCGATAAAGTATTCTACCACTATGGGTAAAGGCTCATCGGCGGTGAGATGTTGATAATGCTTGTCCATGATACTTTCAACGGTTTGTGCCCGCTCTCGCCTGTCTAAGGCTCCACTGCCGTATTTATTGACTAGTGCCATCACGGTCGCAACCATCTTCTTATGGGTAAGAATGCCGACTAAACTTGAGTCTTGCTCAGAGATAACAGGAAGGTGCCTGACATTTCTATTGGTCATCAGAGCGTGAGCATCTTTTAAACTGGCCTGATCGCTGATACACACTACTTTCCTTGTCATTATATCTTGTACTTTCATCCACTTATCCTTATGTCTGATTGCAATTTAGAGTCGGGCTCAATCGCTTTGTCCCATTTAACACCCTGAGTAATATACCTCAATTATCTTTGTCTGCGCAGGTTTTCACCACATTAGACAATGTGTAGCACGAATGTAATAGTGGTGTTGCACAATACTCGTTAGACCTCTTACCACTTGTGCATTATAAGGATAATAATAATGAAACGGAGATTTACACGTCGGGATTTTTTGGAAATGTCGGCTAAAGGTGTGGGCGCAGCAGTTGTGTCATATGGCTTGATGGGCTGTAGTGACAGTAACGGCAGCAGTGATGATGCTGTTAAAGCTGAATTTTTACACGGTGTCGCCAGCGGTGATCCTAGCCATGATGCAATCATCTTGTGGACACGTGTGACCCCGGAAGTGGAAGGGGAGCTGACGGTTGCTTGGGAGCTTGCTACGGATACCGATTTCAGTAATTTAGTCACCAATGGTGAAACCACCACCAGTGCCGAGCGAGATTACACCATTAAGGTCGATGCAACCGGACTGGACGCCGGGACTCAGTATTTCTACCGTTTTAAGCAAGGGGAAGCCGTCTCAGAAGTGGGACGGGCGCTCACCTTGCCTCAAGGGGCCATAGATCAAGTTAAATTGGCGGTGCTCTCTTGCGCTAACTTTCCGGCAGGACACTTCAATGTGTATGCGCTAGCGGCTCAACAAGAGGGCTTGGATGCGGTTATCCATTTAGGGGACTATATCTATGAATATGCGCGCGGCGAGTATGCCAGCGAGCATGCTGCCGAACTGGGCCGTGAGGTTTTACCGGCTGGTGAGCTATTCACCTTAGGTGATTATCGTACCCGCTATGCGCAATATCGAACCGATCCCAGCCTGACGGGGCTGCATGCCAAGGTGCCCTTTATTACGGTATGGGACGACCATGAAGTCGCTAACGATACCTGGAAGGATGGCGCCGAGAATCATAACGAGGAAGACGGTGATTTCGATGCGAGAAAGCAGGGAGCCCTGCAAGCCTATTTCGAGTGGTTGCCCATCCGCCCCTGGCGTGAAGGCAATCATGAGGAGATCTATCGCTCCTTCAGTTTCGGGGATCTGGTCGATCTGCATATGTTAGACACGCGCGTCTTAGCTCGTGATAAGCCACTGGATTATGTCGATTATATCGATCCTGTGACCAAAGCCATGGATAGCCAGAAGTTTATGGCGGCAGTGACGGGGACTGAGCGAACCTTGCTGGGCACCGAGCAGCTGCAATGGCTGCAATCTAGCCTGCTGACAGCGACAGGCAAGTGGCAAGTTCTGGGGCAGCAAGTCTTGATGGGTAGCATGATGCTACCGGCAGCGATAGCCATGCAGCAGCTTAGCGTGTCTGAGTTTGGTGAGCTGGCGGCCCTGGCGAAAATTGCCGCCCGTTGGGAGGCGAAAGATCCGACGGTGACGACATTTGAATATACCTTTCTTATCGAGAACCAACACAGGCTTACCCCTGAGGCCATGGCTTTGCTGCAGATGCCTGCGGTGCCTTATAACTTAGATGCCTGGGATGGCTACGCCTATGAGCGTGAAGTGGTTCTGGCCACGGCTAAGTCTATAGGCTGTAACTTAGTGGTACTGGCGGGAGATACCCATAATGCTTGGGCAAATGAGCTTATGGACAGTCATGGTGACCCTGTGGGCGTGGAGTTTGCGACCAGCTCGGTATCTTCTCCCGGACTCGAGTACTACCTGGGGATCCCGGAAGATCAGCAGGTGCAAACTGAAGCTGGGATCAAGGAGATGGTCGAGGGTCTTAAGTATACCAACTTAAGAGACAGAGGCTTTATGGTGCTCACCTTCACTGCCGAGCAGGTACGCAGTGACTGGCATTATGTCGATACCATACTTTCTGCAGATTTCAGCGAAGATATGAGTAAACAGCAAGCGTGTGTTTGTGCGATAGGGACGGCGCAAGTGGTGAGTGTCAGTTAGAGACTAATTCAAGAGTGTAAAACCTGAGCAGAACTTGGTAGTAAAAAATGAGCCACATCTAATAAGGTGTGGCTCATTTTTTTGATTGTTCTTTTTCGGTAGCACAGTTTCGATAGTATGCTGCTTTCAACCCCCCAGCTTTAATCTCTGAATTAGCCACTTCCTTGAGGCGATAAGCACAATAAATAGCGATTAGCGTCTAAGTTTTTATTTTAAATGAAGCATCAAATCTCATTTTAGTATAAAGTTTGGCCCCAAAATCTGGTAGGTGCCTACACTTTAACCTGTGATTATTTCACCGGTATAAAATAGCGCATATTCCGTCTTTGGAATAAGCGCTCTGCCTACCAAGTTGACCTAAATAAATAACAAGATGGGGATGGTCGAATGTCAGATAAGCACTTTATTACAGCACAGGGATTGCTTGAAGATTCATTTCGCCTGGCGGCGCAGGTTTATGAGAGCGGTTTTCGTCCGCAATTTATCGTCGGGATTTGGCGTGGTGGTGCACCTATAGGGATCGCGGTGCAGGAATATTTCGATTTTAAACAGGTTGAAACCGATCATATCGCGGTTCGTACCTCTTCTTACTATGGTATCGGCACCGACAAGCAGAATAAAAAAATCAAGGTTCATGGACTGCATTATATCGTCGAGAATGCCAACGCCGATGATGGTTTGCTGATTGTCGATGATGTGTTCGATTCTGGCCGCAGTATTCACGCACTCAAGGATAAGCTCAGTGAGTTGATGCGTTTGAATATGCCAAAAGATGTGCGTATTGCCTGCCCTTACTATAAGCCCAAGAATACTTCGGTACCGCTAAAGCCGGATTACTACATTCATGAGTCGGAAGAGTGGTTAGTCTTTCCTCATGAAGTCTCAGGGTTAACGCCTGAGGAGATCCTCGAAGGCAAAAGCGATCTGGCGAATATTAAAGAGCTTTTCGTTTAAGTAAGGCTCAGTATTCAGCTCAATAAATGAAACCAGTGCATATCCCTATGCACTGGTTTTTTGTTTTAATGGCTGGGAAGCTATAGCTTATCTATCTGTTCACCGAGTTGATATGATTTATCAGTGACTATGGTTTCGAGAGTCGCTACGCGATCTTGTAGTTTGACGAGTTCAGACTTAAGCGCATCGACTTCGCTGTTATCGACGCTGGTTTTTCTCTGGTTGTATTCTTTAAAGGCCTTTACACCGAATACGGCGACTATGGCTACTGTGATGACTTCAAATGGTCCCATATTTCTAATTCCCTTTGTGCTTTATCTGCAACTCTGCTTGAGCTGATTCTAATTGTTGGTATTTGTTGATTGTTAATCATGTCATAAGCATTGTAAGAGCAATCTCTATGCCATGACTAAATATTGATACTCATCAGTTAGTTAATCTTTTTGTATGCGAGTCCAATATCGAACGTTAGCGCTTCTTACTAAACATTAATGATATAAACCACACTCGTCCAGACCAAGTTAACCCCAGATCAGGTTAAATTCGCTCACTAGATTAGTTCAGCAAGCGCTCCTTAATGGCGACACATCTCAACTCACTCTGGTGTGTCTGTAATAAGGCTTTTCGAGTGGTAGCCGAGAGTCCATGTTGGGTATTGATGGTTTTTTCGAGTATGGCTATTCCTCCGTGGGTACATCGAGTCGGGATCAAATATCGGCCATAGAGTTTCATAAAACGGTCACTCTTTTGCTCGTCTACTCGGGTTAGCGACTCGAGTCTCTGCTCTGAGCTGGCAGAGCTTAATCTCTGTTGCTCTCTTGGATACAGGTGAGCCATGGCAATACTGAGCGTCGAAAATGGCAATTGGCTGTCATGTTGAATATGAGTCAACCAATAGCGTTTAATGCCGGCTTCGGGTCTGGATACCCGGGCCGCAATGGCGGAATTTTTTCCGCGCTGGCTCAGATCTGTACTTAGCTCTTGGTCTATCAGGGAGCGGCTGCCCAAATAGTCATAACGATTGAGTTGGGTGATGATGCTCCAGCGCATCTGTTGATCGATTTTCAATCCCTTGATACTAGAGTTTCCTGCCAGTAATTTAGCGAGGTGAGTCAAGGCATCCTGGCTGCGTGAAAACTGAATATATGCATTAAACCAGAGGCGTTGAATATCGGCGTTTTCACCATTGACCATGGTCTTTCTCAGGCTCATCTGCTCTAAGCCTTTCAGTGCCATCTGAATATAACTGCTGTGATTTGGCAGTATCTGCTCAAGATAGGCTTTACTCTGATTAAGCTTGATCAGCACCTGCTCCAGGATGGCTGAATCCTGCTCTTTGGGGAGATTAATGAAGACCACGCCTAAGTATTCATTTAATGCTAGTTCACCGTCAGATACGCTCTCCCACAGGCTCTGCCATAACATGGAACGCAACTGAGGTTCACTGACCATATTCAGGTGTTGCTTCACCGTCTCGAGTGAGCGCTCATCCAGGTTCACTTTCACGTAGCCTGAATCGAGATAGTTAGGATAGACAAGGTCGGGACATCGAGTGCCGTTTAACTGCTTAACTGGTGTCTTCTCCCCCTTGTAGGTTAACGAAATAGTGCGAAGTCTGTGAAGCTCATTTCTTCCCTTGGTAAACAGTGCCAGTGTTATCTTCTGCTCCCTCAGAGTTGGGCTTTGCTCGCTGGCTGGAAATTGTAGGAGGGAAAACTCACTAATGCGGTTATTTTTACAGGTAAACTCCGCCCTTAGGGTATTAACACCGGGTGTTAAGAGCCAGTTTTGCTGCCATTGAGTCAGGTCACGTTTGGCGTTGATACTCTGACTGGCGAAAAAGTCGGTTGGGCTGACATTTAGATAGGCAAATTTTTCCAGATAGCTTTGCAGGCCGAGTCTGAAATCTGATTCGCCGATCAATTGCTCGAGTCCCAGTAAACTGGCCTCTCCCTTAAAGACGCCGACAGAAGGTAGTCCGGATCCATAAACATGATTGGCGAACAGCACATCATCCATATAAGCCCTGGATTTTATCGAGTCATAGAACTGCTTCGATTCTTGAGGGCCGTAGCCAAGTTGAGCCAAGGTTTTGTTGGTTATCAGCGAGCGTAAACTCATATTCAGCCAGCTTTCGTCCCACCAGTTCATGGTAATGAGCGCGCCAAACCATTGGGCGGAGAGGCCGGTCATGCTGGTTACTGCGATGCGTTTTTGCTGCTCTTGCGGGGAGAGTCCTGCAAAGAGAACGATATTTTCATCTATGCTGGTGACTGCTGCGCTGGCGAGTGAGTCGTTATTGGTCAGAGTCGGGCTAAGCAGCAGATCGAACTTGTTGAATGGGTAGGGAGTCTGTAAATACTCCCTCATAAAGTGGAGCCCTTTATCGATATCTTCAAACCAGACTTGTGGGGAGATGTCGTCTGCGATAGCTTGCCTGGCAAACAAGCGAATGGGGTAGCTTGATTTAGCACTGTCATCTTGCCAGACACGATAGGGGCCAGCGTGCAGGGAAAACATATGCGGGCTCAATATTGGGCTAGTGGGAAATTGCCACTGGTTTGACTCGGATGAGTCTATGACACTCTGTTCTTTGACTGAGCTGATGACCACCCAGTCTTTGGGCACTGTGACATTCAGGCTATAGCTGGCCTTAAGATCGGGTTGATCGAATGAGGGAAACATCATGCTGGCGGCATTGGGGGAGAAGTTCGATTCAAGATAGACGTTAGCATCTTTTGGGTCCACGAAGCGGACTAAGCCCATGCCATTGTTGCCATAACTCTGTGTGTAACTGATCTCCACCGTGTTACTGCCTGACACCAAGAGACTTGGGCTCAAGATAAAAGCCTTACCGTTATAGCTGGGGTAAATTTTGTGACCATTAATGGTAAACGATTTTATGTCGGCTCGGAGCAGGTCTAAGGAGAGCGGCGTACTGGTATCGGCTAGCTGAAAGTTAACTTGTGTGCTGCCACTGAAGTGCTCTGCTTGAGTTAAATCCAGGGTTATTTGATAGCTGACTTCTGAGATACGGGCACGACGAGACTGGGCTAAGGCTAGCTTAGCGGCAGAGGAGTTGAGTGAAGCGCTATCGTGAACCTTAGGTTGGCTGGTGCTGTTACATGAGATGAGCAGTAGTGAGACAAGGCAGAGCAGACAGACACGCAGTAGATTCACAGCTTGATTCCCGGCAGTTGAATGGTGAGTAGCAGTTGAGTGGCGAGTGGCAACACTAACCGATTTCTTTGCCGAGTGCGATAGTAATACAAGGGAATGACTTTTTGTTAGAGAGAGGGGGGATATAAAAAATGCCAGTCATCTAGACTGGCATTTTTATCATTCTGCAAGTTAGCAGTTTAGGCTAAATTACATTCCTAGGAATGACTTAGACTTAACCTTGCGGATCTCTTTTTCATCCGACCATTCGATGAGGCCAGTTTCGAGATCCATCAGACGCATGGTCATCTTGTAGTAAACATCTTTAGTGCTGCCAGACTGCTTTACTATGCTGGAAAGGTTGCCGTAAAGCATGTACTGAGCGCCGATCTGACGACCGAAGCTGATGGCGGTAGATGGGTCAACCATACCGGCATTGTTCTGGTAGTCCAGCTGCTTACGCACCGCGTCGACCTTGGTCATATCGATAAAACGGAACTTACCCGAGCGTAGTAACTTGTTGCTGATCGAGTCTGTTACCGATTCTGTATCGATATGCTCTGAAGTCTTGTTCTTGATCTTATCGACGAACATGATGGGACGGTCGTTTACTGTCATCGCCACGATAGGTGGGAAAGTCAGCATGCTATCAACCATTTTAGCCGTGATGGCTTGAAGATCTGAAGAACCGAAGTTTTCATTGACCGTTTCCACCTCAGTGGCGTCTCCATATTCGACTTTTGATTGACAACCAGCCAGTCCGACTGCGACTGCTAGCATAAAAATGACTTTAAAATTTTTCATAGTGGCTTCCATTAAATGTGTATTAGATGATTATTGAATAAAAACGTGTGTGATTACCAGTGTCTATTACCCAAACTAAGGTAGTTCTACCGCTCTTTACTTCTATCTCTTGGCTCGGTGAATTATCAAGCTTGAGTGAGTAACTACCATTTTTGAGGTAAGTTCTGGCAATTTGTGCCTGTTTGGGCAAGGTAAGCCAGCTGCGTCTGTCGGCTTGCTCCGTCACTACGTTGAATATCTGCATGGCGATGGCGGCAATATCGGTTTCGTTATGTCTCTTCTTGCTGCTGCTCTCTACGCTTCTGGCCATCTCAGACTTGGCATAGACTCTGGCTGCTTGCCTCATTAAGGCGGCCGGGAGATCTTCCTTCAGGGCCGTGATTGCCAGTGCGTCTATATTAGCGATGGGAGCCGCGGTTAGGGTCTTTCCTAAGCCGTTTATCTTACCTTTTGAAACAGCACGAGAATTTGAAGTATAGGTGGCTAGTGAGGCGGTCTGCCAGTTTCCATGAATAGTGAATGGAACCGTTATACTCTTCTTTTCAGGGACAAAGCCACGTTCGAGCAGGACGATGACTTGGCCTTCCCCCTTCTTTTGGGTCTTAGATTTTCCCCATCTACGTTCAAACTCCTCCTGTTGAGGCATGGAGAGCTGTGTCGCTAAACGGACAAGATCTTGTTGCAGATAGGGGTTGTCAGGGGTAATTTGCGCGGCTTTACGGTAATCGATAAACGCATCGTTGGGCTCACCTAAAATTTCATGTAACAGACCTGTGGTGTAGTAACTGTAGGCATTTAAGAAGGAGCTGGTGACTGTGCCCGCGGCCTTGCCTAGTTTATTCACTTCGGCATCTATGGTGCCGTTCGCCATGGATTGAACAGATTTCTGCGATTTTTGATATCTGGCCTGCTCTGAGCTTTGCAGCTGGTTACTGCGCCTGACTTCTACTAAGGCTCCTTCTCGATCGCCACTGAACAGGTAGTTTAGCGCCTGATATTGGTGCAACATCACACGCTCATAACCTGGCCCGCGATAGGGGATCACATTGTCGTTAATAAGAAGACTGCTGGCGGTGGCGCCAATGTCGGTGACACTCAGGGTCGCTTTATCATCAAACTTAAGATAGGCAGACACGGCTTGTTGATAGTAATTCTTACTCGCCTCGAAATCCCCACTGATCTGAGCGACCCGCCCAGCCTCTTGGGCATAGAGTAGGCCATCTGCGCCGGAGATATTCGATGCCACATCTTGAACCCCTTTCATGGGGGTATTAGTGTTGAGCTGGGCTTTTACCGGGGCAATTTGCGACGGATAATTGATGAAAATGCTGTTAAATGCACAACCAGATAGGCTGAGAGTCAACAGAGGGATTAATAGCCAATGTTTCATTGTGCTCTTTATGGTACTTTTCATCGTACAGCCTCATTGAGGCTATTACTGGCTTGCATAGCGCTCCTTTCAATCAAGGTGATACCTTGAAGATGATCATATTCGTGTTGAAAAATCCGGGCAATAAAGCCCGTTAAGGTCTGATGATGCTCTAGGCCATTAAGATCTTGAAAACTAACTTCAACCCATTCATGTCTCAAGATAGTGAATCTTTGTTCTGCGATGGACAAACAGCCTTCCTCACCGGATATTTTTTCATCCGAACAAACAATAATTTTAGGGTTAACTACTATGCTTGGTTCGATAAAAGGGGCGTCTGGATATCGCTCATTGGGTCTGGAAGCCATGATAAACAGTGATAGGCTTTGATTAACCTGAGGCGCTGCTATGCCCACACCTTTGGCCTGTAGCATAGTGTCGAGCATATCATTGGCAAGTTGCATTAATGCCGGTGAAAACTCTATCACCTTTTGTGCTTGTCTATTAAGTATGGACTCACCAACTTGAGCTATGGCTAACATCTTGATCCTTCAATTTTTTGCTGTCATATTTAATAGTGAGGTGGCGGGCTCTCATCTGACTGACTTACTATGTTACTCGGTTCTGCGGTTTGTAATTTACTGACTAAGAGTCGTATTGCTTGCTGCTGATCAGATAGCAGATCATTTAACTTGATCACTTGCTGATTAAGATCTTCTATGGTGGCATCCTGAAATGCCAGTTTCATCTCAAGATCTTCGACTCTCTGTTCTAATTGTTCCATTTTTACCTCTAATGGACAGGTACTGGCCAAGTTTCGACTAAGCCATTGCTGCTGATGGTACGGATCTGGTTTGAATCCAGGTTCGCGACAGAGTATACAACGGCGCTCTTGATTTTGGCATGTTTGGTACGCTGAACTTGCCAGTTGGCCAAGGAACGACCTGTTTTGATGTCCCAGACCCGAACTTCTCTCGCCGGAGTGCCCGTCAGGAGCAATGTATCATGGTTTGAAAAGCGCGCCGCCGAAAAGTTCATTTTTCTGCGGTTGATTTTCAACTGACTGATTTGTTCGCCTGTGAGATTATCCATAATCTTGGCTATTTTAGTGCTGTCACCAATAAATGACAGGCTTCCTGATTCATTTAAGCTCACCTTAATGACTCGGTTATCGAACTTCCAGCTATGAATGGGCTGACCTGTGGTGGTGCGCCACAAGATGGCCTGCATATCATTTGAGCCGGTTAGGGCCAGTTTGCCATCGGCGGAAAGGGCCACGCTATTCACTTTTTCTGAATGGCCGAGAAACTTAATTAAGGAGGGGGTCTTGGTGGAGACGGACGGCATCAGAGACATGACACTGCCATCGGTGAGACCTATGAGCAATGAACCTGAGTTGGATACCGCCACACTTTGCCCGGTCGATGGCAATGACCACCAACCTAGAGATGAACCATTTAAGATGCTCCAGAGGGCGACTGAGTCTCTGCTTAGGGAAGCTGCAAACATTTGATTGGCTGAGATGGCGACATCGAAGGCGTCATTATCGGATTCACTGTGTATCCAGGTATATTTCTGCCTGCCAGTGTCGATATCCCAAAGCTGTATGCCGCTATTGGCCGTGCTAACCAGGACTAGTTGTCCACTCTGAGACAGGCTGGCATCATAGCTAGGCTCGGTGATCAATGCCTGTGTGTCTATGGCATCAGGCTGACAAGCTGAAATGGCGAGAGTGCAAAAAACAATCGAAAAGAAACTTTTCATGAACTTGCCCTCAATGCTGTTGTCTCTAGCTCTAGTGAACCTGCATTTACATTCGATTATTAAACATAAGTAATGTAATTGGAATAACGTATTTAACTAGTATAAAGTGGATCGCCTTATAAGATAAGGTTATTGTCTCGACTAGAAGATCCTGAGGAAGCTTTTTAATGAAATCTATTTATAAATTATCACTGGTTGCTTTGGCCGTTATCGGTCTATCAGCTTGTAACCAAGAGCAACAAACAACGGAAGCCGCGGCCAATGTTGAGTTGAAGACACAGGCACAGAAAGAAGCGTACAGTGTTGGTGCATCTATCGGTAAATACATGTCTGGTCATATCAAAGAGCAAGAAGAGCTTGGTATGCCAGTCGATCGTGACCTTATCGTGTCAGGTTTCAGTAGCGGTCTGAATGACCAGCTTAAGCTGACAGAAGAAGAGATGCAGACAGTCCTTCAGGGTCTCGATGAGAAGTTAAATGAGAAGCGTGAGGCTCAAGCGACTGTTCTTGCTGAGAAAGCTTTAGCCGATAGCTCTGCATTCTTAGAGGCTAACAAGGTTAAAGAAGGCGTTGTCACCACAGAATCTGGTCTTCAGTATGAAGTCTTGACTCCAGGTTCGGGTGAGAAGCCTGTTGCCGAAGACATGGTCGAAGTTCATTATGTTGGTACACTTACCGATGGCACTGAATTTGATAGCTCAGTCGCTCGCGGCGAGCCTGCTAAGTTCCCGCTAAACCGTGTGATTCCTGGTTGGACCGAAGGCCTTCAGCTTATGCCTGTTGGCGCTAAGTACAAGTTCGTTATTCCGGCTGACCTAGCCTACGGCGAGCGCGATACTGGGACTATCCCGGCTAACTCAACCTTGATATTCGAGGTCGAGTTACTTTCTATCGAAAAGGCTGGTGCACCGACTGCCGAAGCTGCAGCCGCTGGCGAAGATCATGGCCACGCTCACTAGTTCTCGCTTATTTTAAGTTGGCAGAGATTGACATAGGGACGCTTAGGCGTCCTTTTTATTGCCTGATATTTAGGGTTAGTGAAGCATGAATTACACATAGAGACTGACTTTAGGGTAAAATTATGGGAGAGATACGGTTAAATTTTTGAGTAATAGGTTTTAGTATGGAATATGAGTTTCGGCGTAATACCATGACAGCTACTGTGATTGCGAATTTTAGTATGGATCACGAGGTATTAGGTTTCTGGTTCGTCGAGGAGTTGGGTGAGTGCCAAGATAAGTTCAAGGCGCTCAGTCAGATAATCGAACAGTTACAAGTGGGTTCACTTACCCAAAAGCGCTGGCTAGGTAAGGCGCTATCACTGGAGCTGGACAGTGAAGAGGTCAGGGTGTTCGCCAACGAATTAGACGATGGATTAGATCATGAATTTGAAGATGACATGTCACTCTATAACGGTGAATCAGAGGCTTTTTGTGGTTTAGAAGATTTCCAGTCGGCATTATTGAGCTGGCGAGAGTTTCTCGACGAGACTCGTTAGAGGCTTTCTCCTCAAATAACGTCACCCATAAAAAAGGCAGCCATAGGCTGCCTTTCTCGATTTGAAACTGTTATTGACTGAGGTATCTAACCGCCATCTCGGTTCTCGATTTGGCGTTGGCCTTTCTCAGTAAATTTTTAACGTGAACTTTGACCGTGCCTTCGCTGATATGCAATTGCTCCGAGATTGTACGATTACTCTTTCCCTGAGCCACGAGTTGTAAAATCTGTAACTCTCTGGGGGTCAGGTTATCGATCCAGTCCTTCTCATCGGTTGCATCTTTGAGTTCATAGAGGTAGTCCTCAACGGACTCGCTGATCACTCTATGTCCCTGCATGGCTTGCTTTAGTTTCTCTAACAGGAGATCGGGCTCAGTATCTTTCAATAGATAACCATCGGCACCGGCTCTAACCAGACGAATGACATCCTGTTTGGCGTCGGAAACCGTTAGAATAACGATGCGGGAAGTGACTCCTTCCTGACGCAGACCGTTTAAGGTATCTAATCCAGTCATCCCTTTCATGTTGAGGTCGAGTAGCACTATATCCGGCTCACTTTCTTCGATAGCCGACAGGGCATCTAATCCGCTACCAGCCTCACCAAAGAGAGTGAAATCTGAGTCAGAAGTGATTAATTGGCAAATACCGCGGCGTAACAGCGGGTGATCATCGACAACGAGCACTGAGTAAGGTTTGCCCATTTTTTAAAGCGCCTCCTGCAAGGGTGTTTTCTTATGCCTTGTATTACATACAAAGAAAAATATGAAGTTAATCATTTATCTAGGCTGGTTCCTGCTGAGGAGGGAAAGTCAGTGTTACTCTCGTTCCTCCTTCGGGATTGCCGTTGAACTCCACTATACCCGATAAGCGGCTTGCACGCTCATGCATAATGCCTATGCCGAAATGCTGATCACGTTTCTTCACCCTATCTATGCCGATGCCATTGTCACTGATGGTGATGGTGACATGGGTATCTGAGTCTTTAAAACATCGAATGTTAATTTGATCTGCTTGGGCATGCTTGATGGCGTTAACCGTCGCTTCTCGGGTTAATTGCAACACATGGATATGTTGATGGGCGCCGAGCAGTTGCATGGGCAGTTTATAATCTAAGGTGAGCTTAGCGTCGGATTGACTGCGAAGCTGTTCTAACATGGCTTCGATGGCATGGTGCAAGTTTGGATCTTTGACGGTCAGCCTAAAGGTCGATAATAACTCTCTTAATTGCACATAGGCGGTGTTTACCCCTTCGTTGATTTCAGATATCTGTTGTTCGACCTGGGGGCTGCGGCAAGCACTGTCCAGCCCTTTAGACAGCAGGCTGACTTGGATCTTTAAGAAGGAGAGGATTTGACCCAAGGAGTCATGCAACTCTCTGGCTATGACGCCTCGTTCTTCCATAAGCGCGAGTTGTTGCCTCTGCTCTCCGGCATTATAGATGACGATCGAGCGAGCCAACATGATGGCAAAATTTTCGAACAGTTGATAATTCGGCTCCTCGCTGGAGTTAGCCTCTAAGTAACCCAGCTCATTGGATTCAAACTTAAGCGGGAAATGGGTCTGGATATTCGGTTTCAGAGGCCAACCACCGTCGGCCTCTATGACTAATTCCTCTTCATTGTCCTGCACTATCACCAGGCGAAGGAATGTCTCAGGTTCATGAGCTCTGAGCTGATTGAGTGCGGTTTTCAAGCTGCTAATTTCGAGCTTCCCCGAATGGAGCATGACCAGGTTATCGTACAAGAGGGTTAACTCGTTATTACTGCGTGTCAGGGCTAATGTTTTATCTTTTACCTGGCTCTCCAGACCCTGGTAGAGGGCCGACAGCTCTTTAGCTGTAGATTGGAATGCATTACTTAAGGCGCTGAGTTCAATATACTCAGATTTAGGCATCTCGACATTGAAGTTTCCTTTGGAGATGGTATTGGCTGATTCCATTAACTGATTGAGGGGCGCGACCACTTTTCGTTTGGTGAAACGTACCGCGATGAAAGCGATAAATAAC
The DNA here is from genome assembly GCF_009377275.1 of Shewanella sp. YLB-07. NCBI lineage: Bacteria > Pseudomonadati > Pseudomonadota > Gammaproteobacteria > Alteromonadales > Shewanellaceae > Shewanella > Shewanella sp. YLB-07. The sequence goes on from NZ_VOQB01000004.1 coordinate 393,423, forward strand.
ATTAAGGCCAGCCCGATAATTTGGCTCACGGCTAACAATTTCAATTTGAATGCGGCGTAGTGCTCAGTTTCCAGAACCAATAGGTCGATAGTATCGACAAAGTCTTTCAGTGCGGCAGCGTAGAGGCGTGAATTCTCCTCTTCGATATACGATCTCATCACCTTCCATTTGTGAATAACCAGACGATATTGCTCGCCGAGCTCGTCGGGGGTTTTCCAGTCGAGTGAACGCTTAAGCGCATCTGAATATAGAGTATTTTCAAATTCTTCTATCTTTTGTAAGGCATTTTCGCTGCCAGAGTTTGCATAGAACATTAAACGATAGCTCTGCATTCGCAGAGAACCGGATGCATTGATGGCCCTTGCATCCCCAAGACTATAGGCTAAGTTGATGATGGCGAAGGTCGCCAGACCGCTCGATAATAATATTAAAGTTAACATTAGACCCAAAATGGTCGACGTTAAACTGCCTTTTTTCATTAGTTAAAAACTCGCTAAATTATTTTGAATAGTCTATTTGTTAGACTCGTTCTAATTTAGTTCCCACTTAAGCCCGTTAACAAATTGGCAAAAGTGTGAACAACAACACGTTTACATTTTGATCTACCGCAAACTTTACATCGTATACTCACTTGGGGGTATATTCTAAATGGTGTTAAGGGTCTAACTTTGGCCTTGGAGATGATGTGGTTATTAAGACTATTATAAAAGTAACACGGAGATGAGATGGTGAGAACATTAACTAAAAAATCCTTTGTACTAAGTGCAATGGTCGCAGCGAGCCTGATGGCTTCCGGCGTGATGGCAGATAATAAAACTGAGCCTAGAAGCGAAGTCTATAAAGATAAGTTTTCTAAGCAGTACAACAGCTGGCATGCAACCTCTGAGAGCTCTGAGATTGTCGATGCACTGGAAGCCGATCCTAATCTAGTGGTTTTGTGGGCAGGCTATGGCTTCGCTAAAGATTATAACAAGGCCCGTGGCCATATCTACGCGGTAACTGATTTGCGCAATACACTGCGTACCGGTGCACCTAAGTCAGATGAAGATGGCCCAATGCCTATGGCATGTTGGAGCTGTAAGGGCCCGGATGTACCTCGCATGATCGAGGAGCAAGGGGAAGACGGTTACTTCACGGGTAAGTGGTATAAAGGCGGTGCTGAAATAGTCAACACTATCGGTTGTAGTGATTGTCACGTGAGCGGTAAGTCTAAGCTACGTATCTCTCGTCCTTTCGCCGAGCGCGCGATGGAAACCATAGGTACGCCATTCGATGAAGCTTCTCGTAAAGATAAGCAGTCTATGGTCTGTGGCCAATGTCATGTCGAATACTACTTCGAGAAGACTAAAGATAAGAAAGGTTTTGTTAAGTTCCCTTGGGATCAAGGTATTACCGTAGATGCTGCAGAAGCCTATTATGATGGGATTGAGTTTGCTGATTGGACTCACAAGATCTCTAAGACACCTATGTTGAAAGCACAGCATCCTGGTTATGAAACTTGGAAGCTTGGCGTACATGGACAGAACAATGTAAGTTGTACTGACTGTCACATGCCTAGAGTCAAGAATGCTGAAGGCCGTAAGTATACCGATCACAAGGTGGGTAACCCATTCGATCGCTTCGAAGAAACTTGTGGTTCTTGTCATGAACAGAGCAAAGAGTTCATGGTCGACCTGACTAATCAGCGCAAGGCGAAAGTTGAAGAGCTTAAGATGGCAGCGGAAGGTCAATTGGTTAAGGCACACTTCGAGGCTGGTGCAGCTTGGGAAGCCGGTGCTACCGAAGCCGAGATGAAGCCTATTCTGACCGATATTCGTCATTCACAGTGGCGCTGGGATTATGCGACAGCCTCTCACGGTGTTGCGGCTCACGCTCCTGCTGAAGCCCTACGTATCTTAGGTACAGCGGTAGATAAGGCGGCTGATGCTCGTGTTAAGCTGGCGCACCTGCTTGCTAATAAAGGTGTTAAACAGCCTATCTCATACCCTGACACTTCTACCAAGGCTAAGGCACAAGCTGCCATGGGCATGGATATGAAGAAGCTGAATGCCGATAAAGCAGAGTTCAAGAAGACTGTACTGCCTAAGTGGGATGCAGAAGCTAAGAAGCGTGAAGCGACTTACTAAGCATGAGTCATTCTACTCAGTTTAAAGATAGTAGGCTGCAGTGATTAAGCTCGCTTATAAAGAGAGATGGTGTTCAGATTAGGAACGCTTGACTCATCTTTTAAATATAAAAATCCGAAGCTAATCTAGCTTCGGATTTTTTTATGCCTTTAGATAAGCAAATTAGGCTTTAGGAGCTTTGTTTTTACCTAAACGGATCGCTGAACTTCTCATCATTTAGAAAACTCTCATCGGTCAAGGTGTGCAGGAAGGCGACAAGATCTGCTTGCTCTAGCGCCGAGAAGTTATATTGCACCGGATTTCCCTCTTGATCTCTTAAATTTTCCTGTATGACCATTGATACCTGTGGTTTCAAATACACTTAAGTCATTATCGGAAGTGTCATCCAGATCGTGATTACTGGCTATGGTCGTTGCGTTTGAATCTGGGGCGATAAGAGGGCCAACAAAGGCTTCAGAGCTATGGCAGCGATGCCGTTTCTAAAACAGACGATTGAAATTGAAGGTTATCGACGGATTATGTTGTAGCTAATGAAGTGCAAAAGAAGGCTGAGTGTTGAGCTACGAGTTTCGAGCAACGAGCTAATATTCTTTGCACTAGCTCGCGGCTCGCAACTTTCTATGCTGTTTATTTGGCTTATTGCTGCTGTTAAACGCCGCGCCAGTTACGCATCTTGTTGGCTTCTTTCGACAACACCACGACTTCTGAGCGGGTCATCATATCTTGCAGGGCAAGTTTATCACCGTTGATCAGGATCCACAGGTTACCAATGCCTAACAGAGACCATACCAGACGAGCCGAGGCTGTGATCATACTCAGGCATTGGCCGTTTGGGTGCTGGATTTTTAGTTGCCAGGCACGCATGCCTAGAGTTTGACCGCCGTAGCTCCAGAAGGAGATGTAAAACAGACCTACACACACTGCTATCCAAAGCTGGTATAGCCCCTTGTAAAGCGAGTCGCTATTGAGCAAATCTGATACATGCTCATAGGTCCCCATGTCTATCAAACCCGAAGAGGTGAGGGCGGTAAACACGCCAAAACCTATGGCGCCGGCTATCATATAGACGGCTACCGCGAGTAGAAGATCATAGACGGCAGCACCGCAGCGGCGAAAGAAACCTGCTCGAGGAAAGTTAGCGTGTTCGCGGTTTGGCATTGAACTCTCGGTCATTTTGGTGTTCACTCTCACATTCAGTTTGTCGTTGCTGTAGTTGTTAGTCTAAGTTCTAAGACTAAGATTCTAAGCTAAAGCTATTTGGCTTTTGGGTCATCTTTAATGTAATAGATATCGCTAAAGCCCATACGAGCGAACTCTTTATCTCTGAAGTCTCTCACTGCTGCAGAGCCTTTCGATGTCATGGCGACTTGCTGCTCCATCATATGGTAGCGGGTAAGGTCGACGCCTTCGGCGGCTGCAATGGCCTCATGGATATCATGATGCTTGTCGTAAGCAAAGTTGATCTCTTTCGCTTGTTTCTTATATCTGTACGTTACTCTTACTGCCATAATTTACTCTATTGATTCTCTTGTACTAAGTGTTTATTCAATCTGATAAAACTTCTAATAACACTGTCATATGCCTATATTTTCAAGACCATATAACAGGCATCCGCAGTATAAGTTTCCAGGCTTTTATCGATAGACTGCGGCACGAAGCCATGTTTTTTCCAGTAGCTACTCGCGCCTTGGACTGCCACTAAGGAGATACTGTTAAATGAGAGCTGCCGAGCCAATGTTAACAGCTTTTCGAAAACGGCGCGTCCGGCTCCTTTTCCTTGAGCGTCTGCCGATAGGGCTATGTCATGCAGATACAAGGTATCGGCTTGCTTAACCTGACTGACCACTTGTTCCAGTGAGGGTGGCGAGCCGAGAATCCAGGGATGTGCCAGGCAGTATCCAACCAGGTGTTTTTCTGCCTCTATGACGAAGCAAGTTTGTGGGGAACATTGCCATTTACTCTGCAACACACTCAGAGACTCAGGCGCTATTTCAGGGTAACACTCCTCCTGAATCAAGAGGATAGACGCCCAGTCTCCGGAGTCGATATTTCGCAGGTGCATCATTTTATCCTGACAGCCTAATTTATCCCCGTATGATACGTTATTTAAGGTATCTTTGCTCTAGATGACGCCTAAAGAATTTAGGGTTTAGGGTCTCTCCTGTAGCGCGCTTAACCAGTTCTTCGGTGGTTAATAAGCTGCCTTGAGACCAGATGTTCTTGTCCAGCCAATCGAAAACCTGAGCTATGTTACCTTGGGCCAGCAGTTCATCAACCGGACCTAAGCTCGCTTCCATGGCGAATCTAAATTGCGCCGCATACATGGCACCTAAGGTATAACTGGGGAAGTAACCTAGTTCACCTACGGCCCAGTGGATATCTTGCATACAACCATTACGGTAATCATCTCGGGTATCTATACCCAACAACGACTTCATATGCTCCGCCCAGAACTCGGGAAGGTCAGCAACGTCTAAACTACCGTCGACTAAGCCCTTTTCGGCCTCGAAACGCAATAGAATATGACATGGGTATGTGACTTCATCTGCATCGACTCGTATTAAACCTGGCTTGACTCGGGTATAGATGTGATTGAGTTCACCTATGGTGAGTTGGCTGTTTAGGTGCTTGCGTAGCTTAGGCTGGATCTGAGTGAGAAAACCTTCGCCGCGGCCTAGCTGCATCTCACAAAATAGGCTCTGACTCTCATGTATCGCCATTGAACGATGACCGCCAGCAGGTTGACCACGCCACTCCTTCGGGAGTCCCTGTTCATATCTCGCGTGCCCCGTTTCGTGGACTATTCCCATTAAGCCGCTGGTAAAGTCTGCTTCATCGTAACGCGTGGTTAAACGTATATCACCGGGTACGCCGCCACAGAAAGGGTGGCTGCTGACATCTAAACGACCTTGGGTGAAATCAAACCCCAGATATGCCATCACATCCCGGCCCAGTGCCTCCTGGCTTCGGGCTGAATATTTAGCCAATGATATCTTGCTGTCACCGACTTGCAGCCCTTGAACCGTCTCTATTAATCCAGGTAGCCAGGATTTAAGATCGCCAAAAATATGCTCGAGGCGTTTGGTGGTCATGCCTGGCTCAAATTTATTTAACAAGGCGTCGTAGGGAGTGAGCTCTTGCGCCTGTGCCCGTATGGAAGCTTCCTCTTTTACCAGTTTCATCAGGGCTTCAAGATTAGGTTTGAATCCCTGCCAGTCATTATTAGCTCGCTGCTCACGCCAAGCATGTTCGCAGCGGTAAGCCAGCTGTGTTTTAGCTTGAACGAGGTCGGCGGGAACGACATTGGCTTGCATGAACTGATAACGGATCTCTCTGAGGTTAGACATTTGGTGACTATCGAGTAGCTCCTCTTCGGCCTGTTCGATACTGGTTTCGATAAAACAATCTGTTTTTAGCTCATGAATATGACGAGCCAGTTCGGCCATAGCGGCCCCTCGACTTTCGCTGCCGCCAATAGGCATCATGGTGGCCTGATCCCAATCACCTAAGGCACTAAGATGTTCGAAGTGGGCGATTTTCTGAAAGTGTTCAGTTAAATGCAGGTAATGGGGCGTACTCGGTGAGTGTGTCATGCTGGCTCTTCATCAAATTTTCACTTGCGTTATGTTATCACTCAATCTTCAGCAGTGCTTAGTGATATGTAAAAAGCTTAATCTTAATATTGTTTCTATATTGTTTTGGCTTTGCTATTATTTTAAACAATACGGATTAAGTTTGTGAACAAGGTAAGTTCACTAATCTCGTTAAGTTTCAATAAAATGGATGCGGTAATACACATGGAGGCGACAATATGGTGGACTTTCTACTCACCCAAGCTAATTTACCTTTTACACTCTCTCTTACGTTTGTACTCATACTCGGCGTGTTCGAAGCACTGTCGTTGTGCATTGGTTACAGCCTAGTGGGGGCTCTGGATGATTGGGCGCCCAGCGATCTCGATATTGACTCCGATGCGGATAGTTCCGCGGGCGGGAGTGGCTTAACCGAGATTGCCGCTTGGCTTTGTCTGGATAGGTTGCCATTACTTATCTGGTTTGTGCTGGTGTTGGTCAGTTTTTCAATCACTGGCTATATTAGTAATTACATCTCATTGGCTATCAATAATGAGCTACTTCCTCAAAGTGCAACTCTGCCCATAGCACTCTTCTTTACGGCCTTCTCCTGCCGTTATATCGGTGCACTCGTTGCCAGTATATTACCTAAAAATGAATCCAGTGCCGTGTCTATCGATGGCCTACTCGGCAGTGTTGGCACAGTGACCATAGGTTGTGCGATTAAAGGCAATCCCAGTGAGGCCTTAGTCAAAGATCAGTATCAACAGAAACATTATGTACTGGTGGAGCCGGAATTAGCTGGCATCGAATTTAGTCGTGGTACTCAAGTCGTGTTGCTAAGAAGGGAAGGGACTGTATGGTCTGCAGCAAGGTTTGATTCTTAACCGTTCAAGATATTGGGGAGCTTTGCGCTGCTAATATCAGATAGATAAGAGATAAGAAAGACATTAAAAAAGCACCTTAAGGTGCTTTTTTAATGTCTTGAGTAAAGCGATAGGTTAACTTGCTTATTCTACAAGAAGTGCCATGGCCGGTAGCTGATTATCGGGGCAGATGAGATAGGCCTTATGATGTTTAATGAGGCTAGCTTTCTTATTGCCTTGGCTTAGCAGCAAACCATGTTTGGCTGCCATTTTTGCCAACTCTTGCTCATTGGCGCGGACATAGAGGGTGATGGTTTTAGTCAACTGATCGCCATCTATGTGTCCATCATATTGTTTATTCGAGATAATCAGGCTGTTTTGGCCACTGCTATCTAGCTTTAGCTTAGTGGTGACTTCAGAATCTAAGATAACGACCCAGTCATTTTCTTTAAGCTCACTTAACATGGCGTTCAGAGATGCACCCACTGCCTGATTTTGTTCTGCTGCCAGATATTGTCCTTCTATGCGTTGCAACACAGAGGTCAGTTGAGCTGCAGCACCCATGCTGCGGGCATCACGGATCCACTGGTTAAGCTCTTTGGCGATCAACTTAGAGAAGCGTCGCTCCTTCAGAGCTTGAACCATCCAATTACACAGGAAGTGACTCTCGGCCGCGGCCGTTTTAACGACATTCTTGCTCTTGCTGCGCTCTTCGAGCGCTGCAAGGCCTGCTTGAGTAATTTCGATGAGGGCCTGATTATAATTAGTCATCAATTTATTCCCTTAAGCCTTAGCGGATTTTCTTGGCCTTAGTGGCCGGTCTGTTAGAGGAGTTTTTCACTTTTACTCGACGGCCTTCCATGTTTCTCTCACCGACGATCTGGGCACCTGCGTTATCTTCACGCTGCTGTTTCTTGGCGAAGCTACGACGATTCTGTAGTTGCTTGATTAGCAGGTCTCGGCTACCGACTTCATATCCGGGGATTGTGATACGGCGCAGTTTCTTGCCGATTAATGTTTCGATATCGTATAGGGTGCGCTCCTCTTCACGGCTCACCAGAGAGATGGCTACTCCAGATTTACCCGCACGACCGGTACGACCGATACGGTGAACGTAATCTTCGGCAAGGAAAGGCAGATCATAGTTAACTACGTATTCGAGATCCTGAATATCAAGGCCGCGTGCTGCCACTTCGGTGGCAACTAAGGCGCGAACCTTACCCTCTTTAAATTCTCTTAAGGCGCGGCGACGGTTGCCTTGGGCCTTCTCACCATGGACCACAGATGAAGGAATACCATCCAGGTTGAGCTCTTTAACCAGCTTATCGGCGGCATCACGAGTGGCGGTAAAGACGAGTACCTGTTGCCAGTTTTTCTTACCGATAAGCTCGGAGAGTAGCTCGCGCTTGCGACGTTGTTCAACAGGATAAATGACCTGGCTAACTGTGTCAGCTGTACTGTTTTGGCTGTTTAGACTGATAAGTTTAGGCTTGACTAACATGTCGTTAGCCAGTTTCTTCACGGCACTGGAGAATGTCGCCGAGAAGAGTAAGTTCTGACGCTGCTTGTTGACAGCCTGCATTATTTTTTGGATATCGCTAATAAAGCCCATATCTAACATGCGGTCGGCTTCGTCCAACACCAAAAATTCGACATTAGATAGGTTTAAGTTACAGGCTTGAAGGTGCTCGAGCAGGCGGCCCGGGGTAGCGACTATGATGTCTGTGCCACGTTTAAGTTTCTGTGCCTGACTCTCTAACTTTACCCCACCATAGATGGTCAAGACGGAGATATCGATATACTTGCTGTAATCACTGATGTTGTCGGCGATCTGAGAGGCAAGTTCACGTGTCGGTGTGAGGATCAGCGCCCGAGTATTCGATCTCTGTGTCTGCATCGGGTTATCGAACATTTTCTGCAGAATAGGCAGTGCGAAGGCTGCGGTTTTACCTGTGCCGGTTTGAGCACTGGCTAAGACATCCTGACCACGGCGGATCGCCGGTATGGCTTCTTGCTGAACAGGCGTCATTTTTTGATAACCGCATTCAGAGATAGCGCGCAAAATCTCGGGAGCAAAACTAAAAGATTCAAATCTCATCTTGGGGCCTCTATTTAACTTGTTCATTCACCTGACCATACGCAGGTAATCTTATCTACTCATCAGGCGGTGAGCGCCTAAACCACGAATAATTCGCGGCGGCGGAGTATAGCAATTTTTAGCCGGTTTTAACAGCATATCATTTTCTGCTCTATATCAGGCCCATGCTAGCTTTCTTTGAATTATTTTTGAGCCGATATATAGAGAGAAAAGGCGAAGGATTTGACAGTTTGAGGCTTTGGACTAGGCTTTATTGGATTCATATTAATCCTATTATCTGGTCAGTAGGCTTGATATAACGCATGGAGGCTATATGGCACTTTTTCATTGTGTATTGAAAGGGATAATTCGTCATACTTTAGGTGATCTATTTTCACCTTGTTTCGCTTGTTTCATTTTTGGCTACCAGTCTCTTTTCGCAGTATTCATCTGCCCATCGCTATCTCACTAGAGAACTAATATGTCTATCAATGTACTCGTTATCGATGATTCCTTAACTTGCTGCCGTGTTCTCAGCGAATACCTAATGCAACTTGATGTTAATCGTGTGGAATATTGCACCGATGCTGACTCGGCGATTAAAATTTTGACCAAGTATATCAAGGACTATCAAGTTGTTGTCGTCGATCTGCACATGCCAAATATGGATAGTATCGAACTCTTGATGAAGCTAAGTGACCTAGGTTATAAGGGAGGCGTCATTATAGCTTCTGCGATGGAAAATCGCATCATAGAAGCGGCAGATAAAATTGTAATTAATTCAAGTCTTCGTCTCTTAGGCGCATTAACTAAACCAGTTTCAACTAAGCAACTTAAGCTGTGTATCGAGCGGCTATTTATGATGGAATCAGACCTGGCGCCTAAGCCTGTTTCTATCTCTCTTGATGAGTTACATCGGGCCTTGAATGAAAATAAGGTGGTCCCCTATTTCCAGGCTCAGATGGATGCCAAAACGGGAGACATTGTCGGGTTTGAAGTCCTATGCCGTATTCAGTTGGGCAATAAGCTGCAACTGCTTTCTCCTGCAAACTTTCTTGAACTAGCCGAATCTCAAAATCTTCTCAACGAATTGACTGAAAAGTTACTGGAGAAGGCCTTGTCACAATGGAAGCTGATAAGCCAAGATGACTCCTGTGCTAATTGCAGCCTCTCCATCAATCTGAGCCCCAGCCAACTGAATCAAGCTAGCTGGCCCAATCGATTGCTAAAGTATTGCCATGACAATCAAATGGAGGCAGCGCAACTCACCATAGAGATCACCGAGAACCAGGCATTGAGTGAGCAGAGTCAATATTCAAGTATCAGTCGACTACGCTTACATGACTTCGGGGTCGCTATCGATGACTTCGGCACCGGATACACTAATCTCACTCAGTTGTGTTGCTTACCCATCAGCGAGTTGAAGTTAGACATGAGTCTGGTTAGGGGGATTCACCATGACCCTCTAGCGCAAACGATTCTAAAATCCTTACAAGAGATCAGTAATAAACTAGGGGTGAAGCTGGTAGCCGAGGGAGTCGAAGATCTGAGGGATCTTAACTATCTGGAGAAAATTGATAACTTACGCTTGCAAGGTTTTTTAATTTGCCGACCTAAACCATTCGACGACTTGATGTGTTGGCTTAAAGCACATAAGAAAGTGGGGGGATTAAAGCCCAGGGCTAGAGATAAGCCTATTGTTACAAGTGAAGTGCTGGTTAGTGCTGGGGCTAAGCCAAGCCGGCCGGTTTCTGTAGAGCTCTGTGGGACCCGAGTTTCAAATTACACTATCTAATGCACTAAGCTGAGTGTCTGTTTAGTAGATTCTGGATCATCAAGGTCACCAAGCCTGCTAGTGCTCCCCAAAGAGCCGAGCCTATGTGCCATAACACGAGATCCGATGCGGTGACTAGCAAGGTTAACAATGCGGCTTCACTATAACGTGGTGAGCTTAGGGCTTGTTGTAAGCTAGTGCCTATGGTCGATAATAAGGCGATTCCCGCGAGAGCCAATATGAGTGCAGATGGCAAACTTTCGAATAGGGTCATCAAACTGACAGCGCTTATTCCCATTAAAATGTAGAATACTCCTGCGGCGACTGAGCTCCAATAACGCTTGTCTGGCCTGGGATCTGCGTTCTCAGTCATACAGATTGCCGCCGTAATAGCAGCCAAATTTATACCGAAGCCGCCAAAGGGGGCGATCATCATGTTAACGATTCCGCTCACCGTTATGGTGCGTGACACCGGTGGGTGGTAATTATGAGCCTTGAGTACCGCTATGCCGGGCATATTCTGGGATGCCATGGTGACAATAAACAGGGGTAAACCTATGCTGATAAAGGCCGACAGATTGAACTCGGGCTGAATGTAATCTAGCTCACTCATCTGCCATTGCAGTTGGGGTAGCTCAATTAACTGCATGGTCCAAGCTACGCCGAAGCCTGCGATGAGTACTGCTAACATGGTGTAGCGAGGGAGCGTGTGCTTGCAAATCAGATACGTGATAAGCATAGCCAAGACTAAGGGGGCTTGCTGATTCATCAGGTTGAAGGTGTTTATGCCGAAATTAATCAAGATACCCGCCAGCATGGCGCTGGCTATCTGTTGTGGGATTTTATTCATCACCTTCTCAAACCAGCCTGTCATACCCGTTAGAGTGATCAAGGCCGCCGAGAAGAGAAAAGCCCCCACTGCTTGATTAATAGTGAAGCCCTGAGTGCCAGAGATGAGCAGTGCGGCCCCAGGTGTAGACCAGGCGATAAGGATTGGCACCCGATAGTACAGAGAGAGGCCGATGGAGGTAGCCCCCATGCCAAGGCCCAGCGCGAAGATCCAGCTCGATACCATCTGCAGATCCCCGCCCAGATTGATAGCCGCTTGATAGATAAGGGCCACAGTGCTGGTGAACCCGACCAATACGGCGATAAAGCCTGTGTTGATGCGGTTTAGAATTAAGCTTATCTGGGTCATATCTTAGTGCTCTCTGTGCTTTATATGCTAATCTCATCTCGTGCGTTATAACGCACAATTCGAAACTAACACTGTACGTTATAACGCACAAGGGTGATATGAAGAAAAACATTAATGGCTCGTTAGGCAAGCGATTAAAACTGGCGCGAGGTAACAAAGGCTGGAGCCTGGACAGAGCCGGCATCGAGACGGGGGTTTCCAAGGCTATGTTAGGCCAGATTGAGCGGGGAGAATCCAGCCCTACCATAATCAGGTTATGGAGTATTGCCAATGGCTTCGAGTTACCACTCTCCTATTTTTTGACTGATTTAGAGGTGGCGAAGACGCCGGGTCTTATGAGCCATGCCGAGTCCGATATTGAGGTTGTGACTCTGTTTCCTTTCGATGAAGAGACTGGCCTGGAAACTTTTCAGATCACCTTAGCGCCGGGGAGAGAATACCTGTCGGCACCACACAATGAGGGAGTGATAGAACACATCATAGTGGTGAGTGGCACTATGGAGTATTTCTTGAATAAGCAGTGGCACATTTTGGGTCAGGGCCAAGTGGTTAAATTTGGTGCCGATAGTCAGCATGGCTACCGGAATCTGTCAGATAAGCCTGCCATGATCCATAATATCATCTGTTATAAAAAGAGATGAAGACTCGCGAATAGGGGATAACAGAAGCAAGCAGGTCAATCGGTATCACCTGCTTGCTTAGATAGGTATTAGATTGCTTGGGTTACACGCGCTAACCAGGCTAACTCTTCGCCCTGCATCAGAGGTGAGAGTGTATCGAATACCTGTTGATGATAATCATTGAACCAGTTTAGTTCGATGTCGGTTAACAGGCTCTTATCTATGAGGCGTGAGTCCATGGGGATCAGTGTCAATACGTCGAATTCAAACATCTCTCTTTCGGCGTTTGCCAAGGCCTCACATGGACGGACGGTAATAAGGTTCTCGAGGCGAATGCCAAACTCGTCGGCGCGATAATAGCCCGGCTCATTAGAGACCACCATGCCAGGTAGCAAGGCGACATCATTACTGTTTTTACCTATGCGCTGGGGACCTTCGTGGACATTGAGGAAGTGACCTACGCCATGGCCTGTACCGTGATCATAATCGAATCCATGTTGCCACAAGTATTGGCGCGCGAAGCCGTCTAATTGCTGGCCTGTGGTGCCGCGAGGAAACTTAGCCTGATCGAGTGCGATATGGCCCTTAAGCACTAAGGTGACCATCTTCTTGTGTTCGCTAGTGACTTGTCCAATGGCTATGGTTCGAGTGACATCTGTGGTGCCATCCAGGTACTGAGCGCCTGAATCAACCAGATAGATGCTGTTTTTGGTCATGGTTGCCGGTATGCCATTGTTGTGATTGTAATGACACATGGCAGCGTTTGCACCCACGGCAGAGATGGTATCGAAGCTAGGCTCTTTATAAAGTTCATCTTCTAAGCGAAAGCTCTCCAGCTTGTCGGCCAGTACGCCTTCATCATGAAAGTGCCCGGCCTCTACTTGCTTATCTAACCAGGCTAAGAAGCGACTGACTGCCACGCCGTCACGAATATGACAGGCACGCATGCCTGCCAGCTCAGTAGTATTTTTCTGTGCCTTGGCCAGAGATACAGGATCGAAGCCTGGGATGAGTATCGCACCGGCCTGTTCTGCGATTAGCTGAGACCAGGCATTACTCGAATTAGGATCGGCGAGTAGCTTAACGCCTGCAAGTTCCTTAAGCGCATCCTTAAGCTCACTTTCGGCTCTGAAACTGACGCCTGAGCCAACATGCTCAGATGTCCCTGCCGGGAGTTTTTCAACATCGGTGAACAGGGTCATGTCGCCATTAGCCGTCAATAGGGCGGCGCCCAAAATAACTGGCAGACGAGGCACGTCATTACCGCGGATATTGAGTAACCAGCAGAATGAATCCAGTGAAGTGATAATGGCCATGTCTGCGCCGGACTTAGCCACCACAGCACCTATCTGTTGACGTTTTTGTTGACTGCTTTTACCCGCCCGCTTCTCATCGAAGAGGATAGCCGGAGCGCTCGAGGCTAAGGGGCGGTCTTGCCAATGAAGATCGATAGGATTTTCGTCGACGGCAACTAAGGTCATTTGTGCCTTGTTTAGCTGGCTATCTGCTGACCTTTTCCAGCTTAATGGATGCAGACGAGGATCGTAGCCGATGCGGGCATCGGCACCTAATGTTGCTGCTAACCACTGGATTTGAGGCGTATCGGTCAGGCTCATGTATTGAAATAGCTCACCATCAACCTGCAGTTTGACCTGAACTGTGTATCGACCATCGACAAAGATAGCCGCGCTTTCTTTGAGGATGATGATCATGCCGGCAGAGCCTGTGAAGTGACTGATCCACTGCATACGCTCGTTACGCTCGGGAACATATTCGCCCAAGTATTCATCGGCGCGGGGGATAATAAAGGCATCCAGGTTGGCTTTGGCCATTTCACTGCGAACCGCATCGAGTCGTGCGGTAATAGATTGAGACATAAATACTCCGGTGTTTACTCACTCATGCTTAGGCATCATTAGATACTGTGAGTCAGCATTACTCTTATTAAAATGAAAACTTGCGATGTAATACCATTCCATATAAGTATCTGGTCAGTTCAGAGACTCTCAGTTTTTTCAATTCAAGGCGCATTGATGAGGAAATGGTTATTCCCTTTTAATTTAATGCAACACAGAAGTGGAAACACTGAGAGCCTCACGCAGTGCGGGTTTCAAAGCCCTTTATGCTACGTTGAATGTTCTCGATATAGAATAACTATTAGCTTCAAACATCCGCCTTGCCTACAGTGCTTTGAACTCCCGCTGAATGATCAGATATTTACTCGGAATGGTATAAGTCCGATTATCTCAGTTGCAGTGGTCCGTGGGAAGTGTGGGTGTATGGATTACCTGCTTCAAAGAGGAAAGAGATGTAAACTTTGAAACATAATACTTGTTACATCTGTTGAAAAATCAATTAGATTAGAGCTTATAAATTTAGGTTTATCACAAGCCTTTAATGGAATTAACTCGATAGAGGAAACGAAAATGCCCTTTAATGTATGGGTGCTGACCTTGGCGCAGGCTTTTGCCATGAGCGCCGCACCTATGATGATGTTACTGGGCGGCATCATAGGCGTCGAGCTTGCTCCTAGCCCCATATTAGCGACTCTGCCTATAGCATCTATGGTGGTCGGTGTCGCCATCTCTATCTTGCCCGTGACTCAATTGATGCGCAGATTTGGTCGGAAAAAAGTGTTTGTTGGTGGGTCAGGTCTGGCCGGAATAGCTGGATTGGTTGCGGCCTATGCGGCTCAAGAGCACAGTTTTGAGCTCTTTTGTTTCAGCGGTATTCTACTCGGTTCAGCAGGCGCGATTATCCAACAGTACCGCTTCGCGGCGATGGAGTCTGTGGCACCAGAATTGGGCGCTAAGGCCACATCGAGAGTCTTATTAGGCGGCTTGGTCGCGGCATTTCTGGGCCCTGAGCTTGCGGTGTTGGGTGGGGATTTAATAGAGACTCCTTATGTCGGGGCTTTCCTTTTTCTGACCATGGTGAGTCTGCTCGCAGGATTGACACTCTGTTTTTATCGAGAGGATAGCTCTGCATCATATCAAGTGAGTCCTGAGGACCAGGGAGACATTAGACCGTTAAAGACTATATTGAATCAGGAGCAGATTTGGGTCGCCATTGCCGGGGCCATGATAGGTTTTGCCATGATGAGCTTTGTGATGACGGCAACGCCTCTGCATATGCATCATATAGAGCATCACTCCTTAGCCGACACTAAATGGGTGATTCAGAGCCATATCATCGCCATGTATCTACCGTCTCTGTTTACCGGTTATCTGGTGGCTAAGTTGGGGGTGTCTAAGATGATGCTCACA
This sequence comes from Shewanella sp. YLB-07, assembly GCF_009377275.1. Lineage (NCBI taxonomy): Bacteria > Pseudomonadati > Pseudomonadota > Gammaproteobacteria > Alteromonadales > Shewanellaceae > Shewanella > Shewanella sp. YLB-07. The sequence goes on from NZ_VOQB01000004.1 coordinate 408,922, forward strand.
GGCTTGCTGGCTTATTTTGTGACCATAGTGACGGCCTTGATGGGCAATGATGTGCTCAACTATTGGGCCGCGCTGGTATTGCTAGGTTTAGGCTGGAACCTGCTATTCGTGGGCGGAACGGTATTGCTGCCCCGTTGTTATCGCCCCAATGAGCGTTTTAAGGTTCAGGCGTTTAATGACACCTTAGTATTTGGCTCCCAGGCTATAGCTTCTCTCAGTGCCGGTTGGGTCATACATCAACTTGGCTGGCAAGCGTTACTCATTATCTGTATTCCGTTTATCGGGATTCAGTTGATCTTGATATCTTGGTGGAAATTCAACCAAAGCAAACTCTTAGGCACTAAGGTGAGTGAATAACCTAGTCTCATATCGGGTTAAAATGTGTTAATGTTTTACTCATAAAAAATTCAAGTTATACGAGTTTCAGTGGAGTAAAAGATGCAAACGATTACGGTCGATATAGGTGGCACTAAGGCATTATTTGAGATGCATCTGGGAGACAGAACCGAGCAGTATAAGATCCCGACTGGCGAAGGCTTTGGTATCGAGAGCTTGAATAAGCAATTGTATGAGTTGGAGTCCGATTATGGACTGGTGGATTATCGACTTGCCATCGCAGTGCCCGGCTTAGTAAAAAACAATCAGCTGATATCGAGTAAGTCACTGCCTCGCTTGAATGGCTTATCACGAGAAGATTTACATACCCAGGCTAAGACTATCTTGTTGAGCAACGATATAGATGCAGGTATGCAGGCTGTTTTAAATCCTAAGCATGATTGTGAGTTATTGATCATGTGTGGCACTGGGATCGGGATGGCGATATCTATCAATGGGAAAATCTTCTCCGGTGCGAGTGGCTTTGCCGGTGAGCTGGGCCATTGTCGGGTGATGACCGAATCCGGAGAGTTTAGCGTAGAGCAACTCGCCAGCGGTGACTCGATTCGCGTTCGGGGACTCAAGAAGGCGCAAGAGCTTAATCGCGCCGGCAGATACCTGGGCATGGGGATCGCCTGGGCGATAAACCTGTTTAATCCTAATCGCATCTGGCTCGCTGGTGGCATGATGAACAGTTCAGATTACTATCTTGGATGTGTCAGTTCACTCAAAGATATGGCGTTAACGGCTCCGCTCTCAGAGGTGAAAATAGCCCGTGTCGATGATATGGAAACCTTAGTCTGCCGCGGATTAAAGGTGTTACTCGATCAGAAGGCATAGTTTTTTCATTAAAAGTGTTTCTTCGCTCGTTGAAACTTAGTTAACGGCTCCATTCATTTTGCAGAGGTGAAAATAGCCCGTGTCGATGATATGGAAACCTTAGTCTGCCGCGGATTAAAGGTGTTACTCGACCAGAAGGCATAGTTTTTTTCTTATTCTGAAAATATTTCTACTGACCCTTTGTATATTTTATGCTAGAAAGTACCTCTACTTTCTGTATCGGCTTATTGCCTCGCTTAGAGGCAAGTATTGAGCCGAATAAGACATAATATCTGGCAAGGCATCAGGCTTTGAATTTTAGAAAAATATATAAAAGGGTAACCCTATGACCTTAGGTGTGGGCGGTTCGACCGCAATGCAAGAGTTGGCAAAACTGAGTGATATGACCAAGGGCACTAAGCCTGTCTCTAAGAGTGAATATACTGCACGTATCGAGAAGGCCCAGGAGCTGATGAAAGCTCAGGGAATCGAAGCTATCTACATCAACGCCGGGACTAACCTGTATTACTATACGGGTACTCGTTGGTATGCCAGTGAGCGTATGGTTGGCGCCATCATTCCTGCCGCTGGTGAGTTGGAATATATCGCTCCGGCATTCGAAGTCGATACACTTTTAGGCTATATGGTTATCGAAGGTAAGGTGAATACCTGGCATGAGGATGAGAGCCCGTACGCCCTGTTCGGTGAAGTGCTCAAGCAGATGGACATCAATAGCGGCAAAGTTGGTATCGATGAGTCTGCAGCCTTCTTCATCTTCGATGGTGTCCGCCTGGCTCATGGTCAGTTCGATTATGTTAATGCTAAGCCTGTGACTGCGAGTTGTCGCATGATCAAATCTGATACCGAGCTTAGCTTGTTGCAACGTGCTAAGGACATGACTCTTGAGGTACATAAAGCGGTGGCTCGTATCTTGAGAGAAGGCATCACAGTCGGTGAAATTGAAGCCTTTATCAATGATGCTCACAAGGCCGTGGGTGCTCCTGCCGGTTCTTACTTCTGTATCGTGTTATTTGGTGAAGACAGTGCTTATCCTCATGGGGTTAAGTCGCCTAAAGCGCTTGAGCAAAACGACACGGTTCTTATCGACACAGGTTGTCAGCTGCAAGGTTATAACTCAGATATCACCCGCACCTTTGTGTTCGGTAAACCGAGTGATCGCCAACGTGAGATTTGGCAGCATGAGCAAGATGCTCAGATTGCGGCATTTGAGGCGGCTAAGATTGGTGTCCCCTGTGCCAGTGTCGATAGGGCAGCCCGTGATGTGCTTGAAGCCGCTGGCTTTGGTCCAGGCTATGCGGTGCCTGGCTTGCCTCATAGAACCGGTCACGGTATCGGCTTAGACATTCATGAGTGGCCTTATCTGGTGCTTAATGACCAGACGCCTCTGGCTGCGGGTATGTGTTTTAGTAATGAGCCCATGTTATGTGTCCCTGGCGAGTTTGGTGTGCGTCATGAAGATCACTTCTATATGACAAAGGAAGGCGCTGTGTGGTTCACCAAGCCAATGCATTCCATCGATGATCCTTTTGGATATGAAGCTTGATTTTAAGCTGCAACTTTAAACTTGTACTTTAAGTTTCGAATTGCTAAAAGAGAAAAGTAGAGAGCAGGTATGAGTAGTCCTGCTCTTTTTCATTTTTAATCTCCTTGCATTAGACTTGTTAACTCAAATCTTGCTTTTATTAGCTCTGCTTTCTAGTCCTTTTTTACAAGGTATTTTGCAGATTTAATCAGTACTTCCTCAAACCCCGTTTAGTGTAATCTTCCTCTCTAAGTGTATTTATCTTCAGAATACTTTGCTAAACATTGCTTTTATGATTATTTAAACCATTAACAATCATTGGCTTGTGATAATGTAAAACTAGGTGTTGCATTTATGTTCAATTTAAGATTATGCTAAACAAGTGATGACAGCGTTGTCATTTAATGTGCGAATTTTGAATGAAAGGCAAACCAATCGAAAGGTTGGGACGCAAAGCCTCCGGTCTAAGGGGATAGTGTTGAGAAGGTCGTTCTCTCAGTACTATCGCGGTACCTATGATCGCGGGGATGTTTCAGGAATTTCTTCGTGTGATGTGATGGTACAAAGAACCGCAAAGGTCGCTACCATTATATCCATGGTATTAAGAATAGGTTGTTATCCTGTTCAGCTTTGTTTGCCTTATTGATTATTTTATAAAAAATAAAAAACAATAAGGACACCCTATGTTTAACACTAAACTCTCATCCGCTGCGCTCGTCGTGGCTAGCGTACTCGCCTCATCGGCTTATGCAGCTGTTCCTGGTAAGCCAACGATAGGTTGGGGCGAAACCAATTTTTCAATTATTGAAGTTAACCAATCTGCCACCGCTTACAATCAACTCGTTACCGTTAAAGATGCCGCAGAAGTCTCTGTTAGCTGGAACTTGTGGTCAGGTGAGTTGGGTGAGACGGCTAAGGTGTTATTTGACGGGGTAGAGGTCTGGTCGGGCACTTCCACGGCGTCAGGATCTGCGACATTCAGTATCAATCAAGGTGGTCGCTACCAGATGCAGGTTCAGCTTTGTAACGCTGAAGCTTGTACTCTCAGTGATGTTAAAGAGATCATAATCGCCGATACCGATGGTAGCCACCTGTTGCCGTTAGAGACTCAGCTTGGGGAAAATAATAAGCCCTACGTCAACAAGTCTGGCAAGGTGGTGGGCAGTTATTTTGTCGAGTGGGGCGTTTACGGTCGTAAGTTTCCCGTCGATAAGATGCCGGCACAAAATCTCACTCATATTCTTTATGGCTTTACCCCCATCTGTGGTGGTGACGGTATCAATGACAGCTTGAAAGAGATCGAGGGCAGTTTCCAGGCTCTGCAACGCGCCTGTAGTGGCCGTGAAGATTTCAAGGTGGCGATACACGATCCTTGGGCGGCTGTGCAGATGCCGCAAGCCGGAGTCAGTGAGTTCTCTGACCCATACAAGGGTAATTTCGGTCAATTGATGGCGCTGAAACAAGCTCAGCCAGATCTTAAAATACTGCCTTCTGTCGGTGGCTGGACCCTGTCAGATCCTTTCTACTTTCTGGGCGACAAGGTCAAGCGTGACCGTTTCGTCGCGTCGGTGAAAGAGTTTTTACAGACCTGGAAGTTTTTCGACGGTGTGGATATCGATTGGGAATTTCCTGGTGGTAATGGCGCAAATCCAAATCTTGGCGATCCCGCTACCGATGGTCAAACCTATGTGCTCTTGATGAAAGAGCTTAGGGCCATGCTCGATGAACTGAGTGCTCAAACCGGCAGAAGCTATGAACTCACGTCTGCTATCAGTGCTGGCGCCGAGAAGATTGCCCTGGTGGATTATCAAGAAGCTCAGCAGTATATGGATAACATCTTCCTGATGAGCTATGACTTTTACGGCGCATGGTCAAACACAGATCTTAACCATCAAGCCGCGCTTTATGCCGCGAGCTGGAAGCCAGATACCAAGAACACTACTCAAATTGGCGTGAATGCGCTGCTCGCTCAAGGGGTCACTCCCGAGAAGATTGTCGTTGGTGCCGCCATGTATGGTCGAGGCTGGACTGGTGTAACTGGATACCAAGGTGGTAATCCATTTACTGGAACGGCAACTGGCAAGGTTAAGGGAACCTGGGAAGATGGCGTGGTCGATTATCGTCAAATTGTGAATGAATACATGTCTGGCGAATGGCAGTACGAATATGATGAGGTTGCCGAGGCTGCTTATGTATTCAAGCCTTCTACCGGTGACTTGATCACTTTCGATGATGCTCGCTCCGTAACAGCTAAAGGCCAGTATGTTATGGCGAATCAGCTAGGTGGTCTGTTTGCATGGGAAATTGACTCAGATAATGGTGACATTCTCAATGCTATGCATGAAGGACTCGGTCATGGCGAAGGTACGACACCCCCTGTTAACAAGGCGCCTATCGCGAATGCGGGCAGTGCACAAAGCGTCACTGGCCCGAGCGATATCGTGCTCGATGCTGGTTTGTCACGAGACCCAGAAGGACAAGCTATTACCTATGCCTGGACACAAACATCAGGCCCGGCTTTAACCTTAGTCAATGCCGATATGGCCCAAGCGAGTTTCAGCTTGAACGCAACCGATGCCGACCTTATCTATGCTTTCTCACTCACGGTCACAGACCCTGAAGGTTTATCGGCAACGGCGACGACTTCAGTCACTAATATGGCCCCTCAAGCTAACCGAGCACCAGAGGTATCACTGGATGGGGCAGTATCAGTCGACTCAAATAAGCAGGTGAGTGTTGCAGCAAGTGCCAGCGATGCCGACGGCGACAGCTTAACCTACAGCTGGACTGTCCCTGCGGGCTTAGCTGCGACCGGGCAATCAAGCGATACCTTAGTTGTGACTGCGCTGGCAGTGACTGAAGACACAGTTTATACCTTGAGCGTCTTGGTATCCGATGGTGCACTGGACGCCTCGGCTCAGACTGTATTGACGGTGAAGGCGCCTACAACTGGCGGCTGTGATTCAAGCGATCCCGATGCAGGTAATCATCCTGCATGGAAAACTGGCACTATCTATAATGGCGGCGAGACCGTAAGCCATAACTGCTTAGTTTGGAAAGCTAAGTACTGGACTCAAGGTAATGAGCCAACGGTGACGGCAGATCAATGGGCGCTGCAGAGTAATGTTGAGATGGGATGGAATGCAGGAGTGGCCTATAACGGTAGCGAGCAGACCACACACAATGGACATACCTGGCAGGCAAAATGGTGGACTAAAGGTGAAGAACCTGGCGTTGCCGATGTCTGGAATGATCTTGGTGTTACAGCCAACTAATCAGCAGTATTCGTCATCATGAGGGGGAGAGATCCCCCTACTTTTCCTATTCAATCTACCTAAGCATCAAATAATAGTATTAAAAGAGCCTTATTCAGCCTAGTGCTGGTTAGCTTGCTCTTGTGTCTATATTTAGGTGCTAAGAGAGCTTCTAATGAAACATCATCAATTAGCCATCTCTATGCTGACTTCAGTTATGGCATTTCCCCTACTAGCCGTCGAACCGGTACATTTTACTCAAACCGAGATTGATGCCACGGAGGCACAATTAACCGGTTTCCCTCTGATGCGAGCGGTAAAATCATCCATTGCGACACGAGATAACTCTGCTGTTGAAGCTGTCTCTGTCGCTAACCCGAATAATCCGGATAATGTGAGACGTCTCGAGTCTGTATTGAGTGGAGCGCAATTTGAGTTTTTGTTTCCCGTTCGGGCCCCTGAATACACTTATCTTGGCTTGTTGCAATCCGCGGCTAAGTTTCCAGCCTTATGTGGTGAATACTCTGATGGCCGAGACAGTCTTGCCATCTGTCGAAAATCCTTGGCGACCATGTTTGCTCATTTCGCCCAGGAGACAGGCGCCCATGATAAGTGGATGACTGAGCCTCAATGGCGACAAGGTCTGTATTGGGTGCGCGAGGTCGGTTGGGATGAGACTAAGCGCGGTGGCTATAACATGGAATGTAACCCTGATACATGGCAAGGACAGGAGTGGCCCTGTGGCACATTTGCTGATGGCAGCTATAAGAGTTATTTTGGCCGCGGTGCTAAGCAGCTTTCCTATAACTATAACTATGGGCCGTTTTCGGATGCCATGTTTGGTGACGTTCGTACCTTGCTCAATAACCCTCAGCAAGTTGCCGATACCTGGTTAAACTTGGCCAGTGCAGTGTTCTTCTTCACTTATCCTCAGCCACCTAAAGCCTCTATGCTGCATGTTATCGATGGTACCTGGCAGCCCAATGCCAGAGATGCACAAAATGGTTTGAAAGCCGGGTTTGGTATCACCACTCATATCATCAATGGCGGCATCGAGTGTGGCAGTGGCAGCGAAAAGCCCCAGTCCCAGAATCGTATCGAATACTATCAGGCGTTGGCGCAGTATATGGGGGTGCCCATAGAGCCTAATGAGGAACTGGGTTGTAAAGATATGAAGCCCTTCGATACTCAAGGTGCCGGTGCCATGCAAATATACTGGGAGCAAGACTGGTCCTATATTCCGGGTAATCCAAATGGGGGTAAGAGTTACGCCTGTAAGCTGGTGGGTTACCAGACTCGCTATAGTGCTTTCAAGGAGGGGGATTATGTGCGTTGTCTGCAGCATTTCTTCCCTGAGGTTATGATTGATGACTCAGGCACTCCGACAGCGCCTACAGATCCGATCAATCAGCCGCCGGAGGCTCAGATCCAAGGTCCATCAGAGGGGGAGGCCGGTGCTGCTATCTCACTCTCAGCTGCTCAGTCCAATGATCCCGAGGGAGGCGCTTTGAGTTATCTATGGCAATTACCTGTGGGCGGTACTGCGCCTGCACTTAATCTAGTGAACCTTGAGTTGAGCCTACCTATACCAAGTAGTAGTGAGAGTGTCTCTGTGATGCTCACGGTTACCGATGAGGCGGGGGCGACTTCGGTTAAGGCTCATAGCGTCTTAGTTAAGGTGGCTGGCGAGATTCCACCCGATGGAGCAAGTCCCTATCAGGCTGGGCATGCTTATGCTGCGGGAGACATTGTCAGTAATGCTAGTGGTCTATATGAGTGTAAGCCTTTCCCTTATACAGCTTGGTGCGCGGGTGCAGCATGGGCATACGAGCCGGGAGTCGGTGCAGCCTGGCAAGATGCCTGGCTAGCCAGATAGCAGATAGCTGACTTTAATTAGATGTTGAATAATGAAATGAAAAACGCGCCTTTGAGGCGCGTTTTTCATTTTGTAGAGGTCGCGTAGGTGATCAATCTATGCTGATAAGCTCCACATCGAAAATGAGTACCGAGCCTCCAGAAATCTTACCCGTTGAGCGATTGCCATAGGCCAAGGTACTTGGAACAAAGAAGCGAACCTTCTCTCCGGTTACCATAAGTTGCACGCCTTCTGTCCACCCTTTGATCACACGATTAAGGGGAAAGGCAATAGGTTCACCGCGTTCCACTGAGCTGTCGAATACCGTTCCATCGAGCAATGTACCGTGATAATGGACGGTAACGGTATCGCTGGCTTTAGGGTGGATTTCGCCATCTCCCTTATTCAATACTTTATATTGAAGACCTGACAAGGTCTCGACCACACCTTCTTTGGCCTCATTTTCTGCTAAGAAAGCCTTGCCTAGTTCGATATTTTCCTTAGACACTTTCTGATTGTTCATTGAGGTAAAGAAATAAAAAATGACGCCGGCAATGACGACAATGGCTAAAAGCATTTTCATGAAATGGATCTCTTGATTGAATTAACCCAATGGTACTGATTGGCGGGTATTGGGTAAAGAAACTTTGAGTTTAGATATACTCAGATTTAGCGCTTATTGTGCAGCTAAATTGAGGTTATGATACACTTTACTCTAAGCTGTTAATAATTAAGAAAATAAGATAAAAATTCTAGCACCTTGTTTTTCTTGTGTTTCACTTTGATTTCTATATTTGATGGGTGAGTGGCAGTTTGATGTAAATCAGTTGCAACATCTCGGCAGTTGCAATAGTTTTAATTGGATTAGTTGGTGTGGTGTTGGTTATTAAGGGTGTTAACTCGAAAATTGAGACCTGCACTTAACATGACAAGGATGTGAGTGATTGATAACTCCACTTGTGTTTTCTGGACGTACGTTATGTACTAACCAGCTTAGATTGGAATTGATAATGATGACAAGCGTCAAATCTCTGCACTACTTTTTTCTATTTTCCCTACTTTTTCTATTATCGGCCTGTGGCGGTGACAACGACGGTTTCCCTACTGGCGGATGTGGGGGTGAAGGTGATCCTTGTCCGGCTTTTGCGGTTGAATTAACCGTGTCCCCCCAGCTGAGTACCTTAGCGGTGGGAACCGATGAGCAATATTCTGCATTGGCACTCTATAGTGATGGCACGCGAAAGGATGTCACCTCTGATGTTATCTGGTCGAGCAGTGTCCCGGAAATAGCTGAAATAGCAGCGGGAGGGATTGCTGTTGCACAGACGTCTGGTACTACAAATATCATGGCGATATTAGCCGCGAGTCAGGCGGGTCCAGAAGTTAGCGACAGTGCTATTCTGAATGTGACTGATGCGGCGCTGACATTACTGATAATCGAACCTGGACAAGCTGAGACCTTGGTGGGATTAACCCAAGTATTTAAAGCCGTTGCCCTGTTTGCCGATTCTCATAAACAAGATGTGACGAGTTATACCGATTGGAGTGTATCAGAGCCAAGCGTTGCCTCAATTACCAGTGATGAACAGAGCAGAGGTATTGCGATAGGCCTTGTTGCAGGTGAGACTAAAGTGATGGCCAAGTATGGAGGAATGGATGCAGATGCTTCACTTATCGTGCTCAACTCGGCTGTCGATAAGCTCATTATTAGTCCTATAGATATTTCGTTCCCAGTTGGTAGCAGTCAGCAATATCGAGCGGATCTAGTGTTTGAAAATGGCTTGAGCATGGATGTGACTTCACAGTCAAGCTGGCAAAGTAACACGATTTCCGTAGCAACTATCGATCCAGGTGGGCGTCTGAATGGCCTGATAGCCGGTGAAACCCAAGTGTCAGCCAGTTTAAATTTTGCCGATGTTAATGTCTCAGACACTACTGCAGCGACAATAACTCAAGGTGTGGTGACCCAAGTTGTGGTTAGTCCGGATAGGCTAGTTAAACCTGTAGGCACTCAAGGTAATTATAGTGCGACAGCCTATTATTCGGATGGTACTACCTTAGATGTAACCCATGATGCGATTTGGTCTGTAGATGATAAGGCCGTTGCCGTTATTGTCGAGTCTGGTGAGATGGGAGGCCATGCTACGGCCCTCGAATCTGGCAATGTGGTGGTTACGGCTAGATTTCAAGAGGTATCTGGCGCAGCAAGCGCCGAGGTGACAGATGCGGTTATCGAGAGTATAGAGATCTCACCTCTGGATATCACAACTCCAGCTGGCACCAATGTAGGGTATTCTGCCCGGGCCCGATTTTCTGATATGAGCGTGCATGATATTACCTTGCTCGGTTATTGGCAGAGCGGTGACACCAATATCGCGACCATAGGGTTAACCGGCGGCTTGGCCGGTAAAGCGAGTACGCTAATCGCTGGTGAAACAGAGATCTCAATCGATTACATGGGCATGACTCAGTCGACTACCTTGACCGTTACGGATGCCAGCATAACCTCCTTACAAGTCACACCTAAAGACTTGCAGGACCCTATTGGAACTGAAGGTCAGTACAAAGCAACAGCTTATTACACCGATGGTCATAGCCAAGATGTAACCCAAGAAGCCACTTGGCTGTCTGATGACCGAAATCTTGTCAGAATTAACACTTCTGGGCCAAGAGCCGGTTTTGCACATGCCAATGCAATTGGCGAAACGAGTATCAGTGCTAGCTATAGAGGCTTATTCTCCAAAGCGGGGGCAACACCCTCGGCAACCAGCCCCATTTCAGAGCAAGGTCAAAGCGTGAAGGACACCACCAATGCCACAGTTACCGATGCTGTTTTAAAACAACTGGTCATCTCTCCGATCACGGCCACAGTAGCCGTGGGCAATAGCCAAGAGTATGTGCTGACAGGTATCTTCTCTGATTCAAGCAGTAAGGACTTGACTCAAGCTGCCCATTGGCAGGCATTCGATCCTCATGTAGCTCATGTAGAACAGGGAGAAGCGATAAGTATTGCCTCTGGGAAGACCGAGATCATTGCATACTATCGTGGAATGTCGGTTAAGGCAGAACTGATAGTGACTGACGCAGTCATTGAAAGTCTGCAAGTGACTCCGGTGCAGAATCAACTTCCTAAGGGCCAGAAGCAGCAACTTACCGCAACCGCTTTCTACTCAGATGGCCACTCAAGTGATGTCACTCAATTAGCGACTTGGTCATCTGGTGACTCGAGTATCGTTGAGGTGGTATCTCTAGGTACAGATGCAGGCTCTGCTCACGCTCTGAGCGTAGGTAATGCCACTATCACTGCGAATTTCGATGCTATGCAATCGAGCTCTGCTTTCGTGGTCACAGATGCTATTTTGGATTCAGTGTCGCTTTCTCCTATCACAGCATCTATTGCTGCGGGTAACACCCAGCAATATCAATTTATTGGACTATTTTCTGATGGTAGCAACCAGAACCTGACTAATGTGTCCAGCTGGCAATCGAGCGAAGGCTCAGTGGCCAGTGTGGATCGCCATGGTTTGGCGCAGTCATATATTAGCGGCTCAACTCAGATTCAGGCCAGCTACATAGGGTTTAGCGCAACTGCGGCGCTCGATGTGACAGATGCAAGCCTGACTAGGTTACAAGTGACTCCGGCGAATGAATCTGTACCATTAGGCACCAGTGGCCAGTATGTTGCCACGGCATTCTACTCAGATGGTCATAGCAGTGACGTCACTCAGTTGGCGAGCTGGATCGCCGTCAATGGTTCGATAGTGAATATCACTGCTACCGGCAGTAAGGGAGGTTTTGCCGAGGCGATTGGGGTCGGGGGAACTCAAGTTCAAGCCAGATTTGAGACGCAAGCTGATTCGGTCGATGTATCAGTTACCGACGTGATATTAGAGAAGTTTGTTATGAGTCCTGTGATAGCGACCGTCGCTGCAGGCTTAGAACAAGACTTTGAGGCTACTGGTATCTTCTCCGATGGTACTAGTAAGGATTTAACGAAAACTTCTTATTGGCAGAGCTCTGAGGCTAGTATTGCCACGCTTGATAGGAAGGGAGTTGCAACCAGTTATAGCCCTGGCGAAGTGACAGTGACGGCGAGGTATATTGGCTTTACCGCTACTGCAAAGTTAACGGTAATCGATGCCGAGTTAAGCTTTATTCAAGTGACACCGGCCAATGTCAAAGTACCAGCCGGGACTGAGGGACAATTTGAAGCTTGGGCTTTTTATACCGATAATCACTCGGAAGACATCACTAAAGTCGCCAGTTGGACAAGCACAGATAATGATATCGTTCATATCGGCACTGGTAGACTGAACGGCGGTTTTGCCAGTGCACTTGAGGTGGGAAGCACCCAAGTTAAGGCGCAATTTAACGGCATGAGTGCAACGGCCAATGTCGAAGTGACCGCCGCAGAAGCCATTGAGCTGACTATCTCTCCTGAGAATAAGACGGTGCCCTTAGGCTTGAGTCAAGCCTATCAATCGTTTGCTCGTTTTTCCGATGGCACCAGTAAAGAGGTGACCTTAGAGTCTAGCTGGCAGAGCTCGAATCTGGATGCGGCGACCATAGACATGGATGGATTGGCGCAAACCACTACAGGCGGTAAAACTGTCATTAAGGCCACATATAAAGGCTTAGCTGCTGAAACTAACCTCTATGTCGGTGAGTCAGTACTGGTAGAGATTCAGGTCACACCTGCTACGGCTAAGGTGAATATCAATGAGGTTCAGCAATATAAAGCGTCTGCCATCTTTAGTGATGGCTACATTAGTGATGTGACTAAAGATTCAACCTGGACAGTTGTCAATGGGGATGTAGCTCATGTTAATCCTACAGGTTCAACTGCAGGTTTGGTGACTGGTGATGTCCATGGAAGCACTGGTGTGACCGCGGAGTGGATAGGTGAGACTGGTAACGCCGAAGTCGTGGTAACCTATCTCGAGTATCTGGGGGTTGATGTTGAACCTGCCAACGATCATGTGATTGTTAATGATACTCTTCAGATGCAAGCACTAGCGGCTTACATGGACAGTGGTGGGAGTATTATTCGGAAAGATGTCACAAATCAGAGCGTTTGGTCTGTGGCTAATCACTCAATAATATCTATCAATGGCACAGGACTAGTCACTGGGATTAAGGTAGGCAACTCTGCTGTTTATGCTGATTATCAGGAATTTCGCGGTGAGGGGCGGCTAATTGTCCTCGACAGTGAAGTTACCAGTATAAAGGTCACACCCAATAATTTAGAGGTTCCACTAGGCACTAAGGGACGCTATACGGCTACGGCGACTATGTTTAACTTGTCAGAAATCGATGTGACCGACAAGGCGACTTGGTCTTCGAGTGAGCCTGATGTGATCCATATGGTCACAACCGGCTTTGATGGTGGCACAGGTACTGCTAATGAGATAGGCAGTAGTCAAATCACGGCTGAGTACGAAAAGTCGAGTAGTACGGTTACGACAACTGTAACCCCCGCAGTACTCGAGTGGATCGAAATCACACCTAAAATAGATGTCGTTTACGCTCAAGCACCTGTTCAGTTCACTGCTACTGGCTATTTTTCTGATAATACTAGTGTCGATGTAACTTTAGATGCGAGTTGGAAGAGTGATAATCCACAGAATGTCGAGATGTTTAACTCAATTCCTGGGGAAGGGGTAGGCTTGACTGTAGGTGCGTCGGCGACGATAAGTGCGACATATCAAGATAAGAGTGACTCTCGTTTATTATCAGTAGAGGATAACTATACCGTCTCAGTTGAGGTTAAACCTGCTGATATGAGTTTATCTGCTGGAAGTTATAAGACAGTTGAAGTATGGGTGACCTTTGCCGATGGAACTTCAATGAATTATGCTGATTATGTGGACTGGACTAGTAGCGATTCCGATGTAGCTACGGGGCGAGAAGATATAATCAGCGGCCACCAAGTTGGCTCTGCTGTGCTTACGGCAACTTTCGATGGTGTGTCCGGTACGGCCAATGTCACGGTGAATTAATTACTTTCAGTAATATTGAGAGTGATTACGTAAAGGCGCCTCGGGCGCCTTTCTTTTTTATAAAAGATAGTTTCTAAAATGCATTTTTTTAAAACTTTACCATCTAAAATATTGGGATCAATGCTTGTCCTTGTGGGGACATAAGCCAAATAAAGCCTGCACTGTTTAGCGCTATCATGCACCACAGCCTTATTCTAAAGCTTAATTTCTGAGACTTATGCCTCAAGCTTTGCTGAGCTATGATAGCCCCGGGCCAACCGCCGCAGAGGGCCAGTAGTTGCAAGGTGCTCTCCTTGATTCGCCACCGTCCATCTCGGGCGGCAGACTTGTCTCTGGCATAGGCAGCGAAGGTAATGACACTGCAGACAAGGTAGATGACGAATACGGCCAGTGGAAGCCTTTCAAAAAAGACACTAGCAGCAACAAGCACTAGGAAGGATAGGGCGATAATCTTAGTACCGCCTGTTTGTTTTTTTCGGGTCATGGACTTTCTGTCATTGAGAGCTATATGAAAAGAGAGTGAGTGTAGCAGAAATACGCTATTTCTAGCTCGTAGAACTCAGGTTCTTCATCATTGAATTCATATCGATTAAAGTTAAAAAGTATATCCGTGAGACCCCGCCACCGCACCCGCCACAGCGATTAAACTTAAGGACAAGAGGAAGATGTGCATCTTATGGACTAACGCAAAAGTCTTCTCGCTATCTTGCGCCGCCCTCTCATGGAACCATCTGTGGAGGAAGAGGGGTTCCAGCACAAATAGCACTAAGGTGAAGAGTGCCCAGACGAGAGTCATCAGGTGCATCCACCAAAATTGTGGGTGCAGATAACGATCCCAGCCATTGATGATATCCAGCATCACATAACCGGAGATGCCTGTGGCTAAGGTGACAAACTTGGCCTGAAATGAAAACTTACTCTCCAACTGTTCAAATAGCTGGAGTCGCTCTTCGGGGGAGGCGAGTTGTTTCACGGCCGGGATAAGGACAGTGGTGACAAATGCCACGCCACCTATCCATAATACAACTCCTAAGACATGGATAGCGCGGGCGATAACGAAATAATCATGTTTTTCCATGGAGATACTTTCCCACTAGATAAAGTCGTTAATATGCATAAAGAATACTTGTTTAATCATTATGATTCTGTGGTGTGAATCAAGCTTTAAACGTTTTGTTTAGCATTCAATGATCTGCCTGTTTTTCGCGACAATTTTCGACCCGCAATGGCATTTTTGCCCAGCAGAACCAGATTACATGCGCCGGCAATAAGCTCAATGGCTTGTACAATATAGAACTGAGTATCAAATTGTCCCGCCTGGGCCCAACTGTTCAGTATTATGGCGGCGGGAAGTAATATGACGAGTCCGTTGGCTGCGGCGATTTTCATCCTTAGCTGTTTCTGTCTTACCAGCTTATTTTTATTCCCTTTAGCCAGTAGGCTGCCGGTTATTCCTGTGAATGCCATAGCCGGGATCAATATAAATAGCCCAGGAAAAAGAATACTCGCTTTTATCTGAGCGATAAAAGCTTGGCTGGCAAAGAGTTCACTCAACAGGCTGGCACTAAAGAAAGTTGCGATACACAGACTAGCTAAAATAGCAGCGATAAGATGGATTTTAAGTTTCATGGTGTTGTCCTGTGTGGGTGTTGTTATTTGACAGTGCGTTGTCAATATTTGAATCCTACCGCATGCGACAACACGCTGTCAAGTTTGACAGTGTGTTGTCGTTGTTGCCGTGTTTTGCTATAGTGATGAGATGGCTCAAATCGAGTGAACTTAAGTGTTCAGATGAGCCGATGTGTTTACTAAAAATCAGGGGGAGCCGATGGCAGAAGATGAAGGTTTTACTCAATTGGTACTGAGTATATTTAGACTCAATGGTTTATTGATCAACGAAGGGGACATGCTGAGTCACCCTGTGGGGCTAACCAGTGCTCGTTGGAAAGTGCTGGGGGCGATAGAGCATGGTCCGCAGACAGCTTCTCAAATTGCGCGGATCATGGGGCAGACGCGCCAGAGTGTGCAACGTATCGCTAATGAACTAGACAAGCTAGGCATAGTCAGCTTCGATGACAACCCGCATCATAAGACGGCAAAATTGATCGCATGCACATCGAAAGGGACACATATGTTTGAGCAACTCGGCGGGCTTCTCCCTCAGTGGAGTGAAGCGGCACTGCAAGATATTACCGAGCAGGAGCTAGCAATCACTTTAAGAGTGATCACTAAACTCGTTACTCATTTTGAAGAGTCATAAGGGGATTAGAACTATTTTGGTGGTTTAGCCGAGATCCAAAGTTTAATGTGGCCCTGGACGACTATGATGTCGTTTTCATCATAGGCGGTAACCGGAACCAGCAGGTCTCCCTCGACCCACTGCTCGGGCTTTACCTCCGCGACACAGCGGATGTCACTACCTGCCTTAGCCGTGTAGTCTAGGCTCATGCCTTTAGGTATCCACCTTAAGTGATGAGGAATCGATGCTTCAGCCATCACGCCCATCGCCATCTCTAGCCCATTACAGATGGCGATGACATGGACGGTCTTAATATGATTATGCACGGCATTACGTTTCTTGATGAAGCATTCACAGTAATGGGGCCTGAGGTTAGTGATCAGAGGCTTGATGGTACCGAAGTAGGGGGCCATTCTAGACACCATGACTGAGAATATCTTGTTGCCGAAGGGGAATCGGGTGACCTTGTTGTAGAGTGCCATCACCTTAGTGGGTCTTTGCTGTGTCATCTTTATCTGGCCTTATTGTTATAGGGTACTGGAGCTTTGGCCCCTGGTCGGATGAGTTTAGATTATATGGATAACAAAAAACTAACAAGCTGATTTTTGGTCAATACCGGTTTGGTCCAAGGATAGTGGTCTTTTCGGAGACTAATTTAGCCTCAGCGAGCCAATTTAGCCTAAATGAAACAAAGTTCATTTCCCTTTAGCGGATCATGAACCGTATAATCCCCCTGCAGAAAAATTTTGTACCATTTAACTAAAATAAGGCTGAAAATTGAAATACCTGCTTACCTACCTAAAAGGCATGGCGATGGGCGCTGCCGATGTGGTCCCCGGCGTTTCCGGTGGAACCATTGCTTTTATCACAGGTATTCTTGATACCTTGTTAGACAGCATTCGCCGTATCAACCCAAGTTTAATCAAGGTTGTGAGGGAGCAAGGTGTCAAAGGCGCATTCAATCATATCAACGGGCCGTTCTTGGTGTGTGTCTTCGGTGGCATATTAACCAGTATTTTTAGTCTCTCTAAGTTGATCTCTTATCTTTTGATCAATCATCCGATACCTGTGTGGTCCTTTTTCTTTGGCCTTATCTTGATCTCGGTAGTGCATATGCTCAAGCAGGTAAAAAGCTTCTCTGTGATCCGAATTATGTTATTTGCTTTGGGCGTGCTGTTTGCCTGGGGGATCACTATGCTCAATCCCATCTCATTGGAGATGACCTACCTTAATATATTCATAGGTGGCAGTATCGCCATCTGCGCCATGTTACTTCCAGGGATTTCGGGCAGCTTCATCTTGTTGTTATTAGGCTTGTATCCACCCGTACTCGCCGCGGCAAAAAATTTCGACATCGCCGTGCTTGCCGTCTTTGCCACTGGATGTATTTTCGGACTGCTGACATTCAGCCATCTTCTGTCGGCACTGCTTCGCAAGTTTCACGATGCGACTCTCATCTTCTTAACGGGCTTGATGTTGGGAACTCTGGGGAAGATCTGGCCTTGGAAAGAGGTGATCTCCTGGCGTGAAAACTCTGCCGGTGAACAGGTTCCTCTGTTGGAGCAGAACCTTTCACCTATGCATTTCGAACAAGTCACCGGGCAAGCAGCGCACATTTCCTGGGCCGTAGCTGCCTTGATTGCAGGCATACTACTCGTATGGGGCATGGAGAAGATAGCCGAGTGTAATGCCGGTTCAGACACAGATAAGCCAAAGCTTAATAAAGAGAGTTAATCTAATGAAACGAGTACTTATTATCACGGCCATGTTGGGTATTTCAGCCTGCGCAACCAATATTGATTTCGATCTCGACAGCGAAGACGGTGCGAAGCAAGATGCTGTGGAAGCGATGCAAGATCCTATGATCGAAAATAATGAACGTATGATTGAGGATGCCAGAAGAGACGGCAGGATGGAGCGCGATTAGCCGAGAAGGGTGAAGCTGGTAGACAGATCCTAATAGGATCTGTCCTAGGGTTTATTAACCCGCCTGGCGACTATTGTCGACCCTTTTCTTATCATAGTATTCGAAGGGAAACAGGTTTCTAATTCTCTGTGTGATGGCGTCGTTCACATTGGCCGAAATATGCAGTCTTATCGCACCCGATAGCTTTTCACATCTGACGGTGCAGGTGAGCTTCTCGGATTTGGCCAAGGCTCGGCAGTCTTTCTGAAACTTCTCCGGGATCTTGCCCTTGTGAGATTTAAGTCTTCCATCTTTAAAGTGCATCTCGAAGAGTGTCAGTCCCTTCTTGCCGCTAAAGATGAGCTTATAAGCGAGAAAAATCCCTATTGCAATAAATAGCACTTTCAATACTGTTGGTGTCATGTCGTCATCCTGTCCTTATTTATCTCGTTACTTAATATAAATAACAATACTCCTGTGGCTGAGATTTATAAAGTGTTGTAGTGCACACTTTGTATAGAGAGTTTATATTTGTATAAAAGTAAGTTTACTTGTTATATGACCTTATTGGACTACTATTAATTCTCAGGACAGCAGTTAATCAAGGATGGTCATATGTTTTTATCTAATGCACAACGCTGGGCTCAAATTTGTGAGCGTCAAGCCGAGATCATAGAGAATCTTTCCGATGCCTTTCCCGAACGCAAAGAGCATCACAGCGATTTAGGGATCAGCTGGCGTCGTTTGGGTGATCAGGTGAGTAGGGGCCAATCTCTGGAAACATTAGATGTATTGAATAAGTAAATGCGATAAACCGCTATGGGATCGCTCTACTGAATAAGTTAAATAGAAAACCGCCAAGATGGCGGTTTTTCCTTACTAATAAATCAATAAATAGTTAGAAGCCATAGCTGGCTGTGAATAGTACCGTGCCATCATTTTGCCATGGACCATCCTTTATGATGTTGTCATCACTTAGGTTGGTTTCCAGCCAGGCCAGGGATAGTCCGAAACCAGCCAATTCTGTCGAGACTCCGATTGAGTAATCAAGATAGTCTTCACCCCAGTCGAGATCGGCGCCATCACCATAGCTGTAACCTAGATGAGCATCTATGCTCCAGTTATCACTAATTTCATAGGAATAGTTCAGCTCAGAGTAGTGCAATGACACGTCAGCATTGGCGTAATCGTTGGTGTACCATTGTGCGAAGTGGAACCCTGCATAATAGAATCCGACATTGGCCTCTAAATATTTGGTGCTCTCATCCTGTCCTGGATAGGTATAGTAAGTGAGTGTGACATCGTACTCGAACTCTTCATCTTCTCCGAGTGCTCCCCAATAGCCCACATAAAGGTCGACTTCTACATCTGAGTCATAGCTCTCATCGTCAACGTTACTTCCCCAGACTCCGGCGAAGAAGCCATTATCGGCACTGTAATCGATACTCCCTTGAAGGGCGAAGTCTCCTGCTGTTTGGGATACACCGCGAAAGCGATAGTCGTTAGTGACACTGACTTCGCCAGTGACTTCGGCTTGGGCAAGGGGAGTGATTAGCGCGGCAGCTAAGGTGAGGCCGGTAAGTTGGGCAATCCGTTTATTATTCAATTTTTTATACACGGTAGTTTCTCCATTTTACTTTATTGACATAAATGTCTTTAACAAGAGCATCTATTATTTGCCAAACATCAGCATCAATGCTGAGACCTCATGGCTTATGTTTTGAAACCTAAGCTTCAATTTTATTTAATTTTTATTCGAGCCTTTTAACCTGACTAATGGAACGAGTGCTAGCCCTCGTTTGCTTCGAAGATGACGTAGACCTTCTTGCAGGTATCTATGACCTCCCAAGTGCCACTAAAGCCCGCAGGAATGACGAACCTATCGCCCTCAGTTACTCGCATCTCCTTGCCATCATCACATCTGATCACACTGGTTCCTGATAGGATCTCGCAATATTCGTGCTCTGTGTACTCAACCTTCCACCGGCCTTTATCTCCCTGCCAGACACCGGTATGAAATTGACCGCAGGGGCTGGAGTAGTGATTGCTTAGTTCCTGGGATGGCTTGCCAGATAAGACTTTCTCATCGGCTAAGCTATAGCGTTCAATGTCCGGCGTACTGGTATTAAAGTTGATAATGTCATCGATATTCACGTTCTGAGCTCCAGGATTGGCTTAACTAATCTGGTAAAAATACTGGTAAGAATGCTGAAAAATAGTAAAGCGCAGACAGGCTGCGCTTGTTGGATTTGTGCTATTTCATTGTCGGCATGACAAACTCGGCTTTAGCATCTTTCGCCTTGGGCCAACGGGCGGTAATAGCCTTACGCTTAGTGTAGAAACGAACGCCATCGGGACCATGCATGTGTAGCGGTCCAAACAAGGAACGCTTCCAGCCACCGAAGCTATGGAATGCCATAGGCACAGGAATTGGCACGTTAACGCCGACCATGCCCACCTGGACGTGATGACAGAAGTGTCTGGCCGCTTCACCGCTCTGGGTGAAGATGGCCGTGCCATTGCCGAATTCATGTTCATTGATAAGCGCGAGTGCTTCGGCATAATCTTTTACTCTGACGATGGCTAATACAGGACCGAAGATCTCTTCCTTGTAGATGGTCATATCAGGGGTGACATTGTCGAACAGACAGCCTCCGAGGAAGAATCCTTGTTCATGGTCGGTCACACTTAAGTCGCGGCCATCGGCAAGTAAGGTGGCGCCTTCGGCAACCCCCGCATCCACGTAACCTTTCACCTTCGCAAGATGTTGAGCCGAGATGAGCGGCCCCATATCCATTTCCGGCGTGACTCCATTACCTATCCTGAGCGCCTTTATCTGAGGTAGCAGCTTCTCGACTAAGGCATCACCCGAATCACCCACGGCCAGAACGACAGATATCGCCATGCAGCGTTCTCCAGCCGAGCCAAATGCCGCCCCCATCAAGGAGCTGACGGCCTGGTCCATATCTGCATCTGGCATCAAGAGCATGTGGTTCTTCGCGCCGCCCAAGGCCTGCACTCGCTTGCCATGTTTCGATGCTGTCTCATAGATATATTCGGCGATTGGGGTCGAGCCGACAAAACTCACGGCCTGAATATCTTTGTGGCTCAACAGGGTATCGACAGCTTCCTTGTCGCCGTTGACGACATTGAAGACACCGTCAGGCAGTCCCGCTTCGGTGAGTAGCTCGGCGATACGCATCACCGAGCTTGGATCTTTCTCCGATGGCTTCATGATAAAGGTGTTACCCGCTGCAATCGCGATAGGGAACATCCACATAGGGACCATGATGGGAAAATTAAATGGCGCAATCCCGGCGACCACACCTAGGGACTGATTGACTGTCCAGGCATCGACACCACCACCAACCTGCTCGGTATGCTCACCTTTTAGCAGGTGCGGAATACCACAGGCGAACTCGACGACTTCCAGACCGCGGATGATCTCACCCTTAGCATCATCGATGACCTTGCCATGCTCACGGGTAATAAGCTCGGCCATCTCGTTCATATTGGCTTCTACTAGCGCCTTGAATTTAAACAGTACACGGGCGCGGTTGAGTGGAGACACTTGAGACCAGGTCTTATGGGCTTTTTTGGCTAGCTCGATAGCGCCGTCGACTTCGGCGGCACTGGCTAAGGATACTGTGGCCCTGTGCTCCCCCGTAGCGGGTTCAAATACTGAACTGGTGCGCTGACTCGGTGCTGTGTGTCTGCCGTTGATGTAATGATTGATCTCTTGCATAGATTCGATCCTATTAATAGAGCCCCCGGCGCGGCCGGAGGCATATGTCATCTGTTACTTGCTGGGTTAAGTGTTTAGCTCAATAAGCCTGTTAATCGGTCGCCCGAATGGCATCGGCTAAGGTGTTGACTATCTGATCTATCTCTTGCTTATCGATAATCAATGGAGGGGAGATGGCGATAATATCCGCGGTGGCTCTCACCAGAGTGCCGTTGGCAAAACAGCGCTCGAAAACATCGAAGCCTCGTTTGCCTACGCCCTGATTACTGGGGGAGAACTGAATCGCACCGACCAGACCTATATTGCGGATATCTATGACGTTTGGCAGATCCTTTAAGCTATGCATGGCATCTTCGAAATAGCCTTCGAGCTCTCTGCTGCGTTCAAACAGCTTGTCATTTTCATAGATATTCAGGGTCGCCAGTGCAGCAGCGGCCGCAACCGGGTGACCCGAATAAGTGTATCCATGGAAGAGCTCAATCCCATCGGGACCCTGCATGCAGGCATCATAAATTTTGTCATCAATAAGCACGGCTCCCATAGGGATCGCGCCATTATTGAGTGCCTTGGCTGTGGTGATAAGATCCGGAGTCACCCCCCAACGTTGGCTGGCAAAGGCATCGCCCACACGGCCAAAGGCTGTGATCACCTCATCGAAGATCAGCAAGATGCCATGTTTCTGAGTGATTTCGCGCAGACGCTTAAGGTAACCTTGCGGTGGCAAGATGACGCCGGCCGAGCCTGACATAGGCTCGACAATCACGGCAGCAATATTTTCTGCCCCATGAAGCGCGACTAACTGCTCGAGCACATCGGCTTTTTCTGCGCCCGTTGTGGGCATGCCACGGGTAAAGGCATTGCCCTGAATATCTAAAGTATGGGGGAGATGGTCGACACCGGGCAGTAGCTGCTGGCTAAACGCCTTGCGATTGCCGCCTATGCCGCCCACCGAAATACCGCCGAAACCTACGCCATGATAGCCAAGTTCACGGCCAATAAAGCGAGTACGAGTAGGCTCCCCATTGGCTCTGTGATAGTTGATGGCTATCTTGAGGGCACTGTCGACGGACTCTGAGCCAGAGTTGGTGAAGAATACCTTGTTCAGGCCCTGGGGACTCATCTGAGCCAGGCGCTCGGCGAGCTCGAATGCCAGCGGATGACCCATCTGAAATGAAGGGGCGTAATCCATCTGTTTAATCTGATGACTTACCGCTTCGGAGATCTCCTTGCGGCCATGGCCTGCATTGCAGCACCATAAACCAGCGGTACCATCGAGAATGGCTCGACCCGAGGTATCTTTGTAATACATACCATCGGCTTCGGCGAGCATTCGGGGATTAGCTTTAAACTGTCTGTTTGCCGTGAAAGGCATCCAGTAATGTTCCAGAGACTGAGCTTCGCTTTCGTTGTGATTCTGAATATCTGTCATATCATCTACCCTGATTCAGTATTAGTTGTTTTTGTGAGCGATTGATATTTTGCATGCTATGTCAGAAATAACGAACATGAAAGCTTTTTGTGCATTTATTTATAGCAAAAATGACGATTTTGTAAAAAATATTGAATTTTTATTGAAACCTAGCCAGATAAAAGCGTAATCTGAGGATCTATTAATCACCCGTCAAGAGGTCATCATGAGTACACCAAGCAGTCGCGAACAATGGCAAAACCTAGCCGATAGACTTATCAGCCAAGGAGAGATCAAGGCCGATGCCTTTATCGGGGGGGAGTATTTAGCGTCAGTGTCCGGTGAGCGATTCGATTGTGTCAGCCCCGTCGATGGCCGAGTGCTGTGTCAGGTTGCCAGTTGCGACTTAGAAGATGCCAACATAGCCGTGGCCAATGCCAGAGACACTTTCGACTCAGGAGTGTGGTCTGAACTCGCTCCGGTAAAGCGTAAACAGGTCATGATACGTTTTGCCGACTTGCTGGAGCAAAGCCGAGACGAGCTCGCCTTGCTAGAGACCTTAGACATGGGTAAGCCAATTCGCTACTCGGGTGCGGTCGATGTTGACGGCGCCGCTCGAGCTATTC
Organism: Shewanella sp. YLB-07; assembly: GCF_009377275.1. Lineage (NCBI taxonomy): Bacteria > Pseudomonadati > Pseudomonadota > Gammaproteobacteria > Alteromonadales > Shewanellaceae > Shewanella > Shewanella sp. YLB-07. The sequence continues at coordinate 432,691 of NZ_VOQB01000004.1, forward strand.
GTTGGTCCGGTGAAGCTATCGATAAGATTTATGATGAACTCGCGCCTACGGCTCACAATGAGATAGGCATGATCACCCGCGAGCCGGTCGGTGTCGTCGCGGCCATAGTGCCCTGGAACTTCCCCATCTTGATGGCGTGCTGGAAACTAGGCCCTGCCTTGGCAACTGGGAACTCTGTGGTACTGAAACCTTCTGAAAAGTCTCCACTTACCGCGATTCGCATGGCGCAAATAGCCATAGAGGCGGGCATTCCAAAAGGTGTGCTCAATGTCCTACCCGGTTTCGGTCATACGGTAGGTAAGGCCTTAGCGCTGCATATGGATGTCGATACCTTGGTCTTCACTGGTTCGACTAAGATAGCCAAGCAGCTGATGATCTATGCCGGTGAATCAAACATGAAGCGTGTCTGGCTCGAGGCGGGTGGCAAGAGCCCGAATATCGTTTTCAACGATGCGCCAAATCTTAAGAAGGCCGCCGAAGCCGCCGCAGCCGCCATAGCCTTTAATCAGGGCGAGGTCTGTACCGCGGGTTCTCGGCTGTTGGTGGAAGCTGGCGTTAAAGACGAGTTGCTGACATTGATAGCCGAGGAGATGCAAGCCTGGCAGCCGGGACATCCGCTGGATCCTGCCACCACTTGTGGCGCCGTGGTGGATAAACAACAGTTGGATAATGTCTTAGGCTATATAAAATCTGGGCTCGATGAAGGCGCAAAACTCATACAAGGTGGCGAGCAGGTGATGGCAGAATGTGGCGGCGTCTATGTACAGCCGACCATATTCAGTGACGTGAATAACCAGATGACTATCGCTAAAGAGGAGATCTTCGGTCCCGTGCTATCTGTGATCACCTTCGATGGCATGGAGCAAGCCATATCAATCGGTAACGACAGTATTTACGGCCTGGCCGCAGGTGTCTGGACTTCGGATATCAGCAAGGCTCATAAGACCGCCAAGGCGCTGCGTAGCGGTATGGTGTGGATTAACCATTATGATGGCGGCGACATGACGGCACCGTTTGGTGGCTATAAACAGTCTGGCAACGGCCGCGACAAGTCACTGCATGCTTTCGATAAGTACACTGAAATAAAAGCGACTTGGATTATGTTGGATTGAAGGCTTAAGGTTCGAGGAGCTAGGATCTAGAACCTTAACTTCCCAAAAAAGCCCCTCTACGTTTTGGTAAAGGGGCTTTTTTATCGCCAATATTTATGACTAATATTCGTGATCCAGACTATTTATTTTCTGGACTGAATCTATCCATTACTACTGCGCAAACTGCGTCGCCTGTAATGTTCAGAGAGGTACGGATCATGTCAAATATACGATCCAGAGCGAACAAGAGTGGTAGGCCGTCAATCGGGATCCCGGCAGCAAGTAGTACGGCGACAACGAGGAAGGAGGGCCCTGGCACGCCGGCTTGACCTATGGCGCCCAGTGTCGAAGTGAAGATAATGGCAGCATAGGCTGTCATGGTCAGATCGACGTGATACATCTGAGCGAAGAACATGGCGACCAAGCCATAGTAGATAGCGTTCCCCGTCATGTTGATGGTCGCGCCCAGTGGTAATACGAAGGCTGTGGTTGCCTTGGAGACATTGAGCTCCTCTTCACAGGTTTCCATGGTGACTGGCAATGTCGCCATAGATGACGCGGTAGATAGTGCCATCGCCTGAGGCTTCTTCATCGCCGAGACAAACTTCATCACAGGGACGTTAGAGAAAAGCTTCACTACTAACGGAAAGAAGATGAAGGCATAGATGAGAATCGCCACCACGAATACAAGGAATAGCTTCAATACGACTTCTAGAGCCTGAAACCCGAATGAACCCACTGATTCAGCCATCAAACCAAATACGCCCAGAGGCGCAATGATCATCACGCAATTGATCATCCATACGAAGGCTTCTACTACAGTATTGAGGCCCTTGATAATCGGCTTAGCACCATCGCCTTTCACTTTACTTAATGCGATACCGAAAAAGATACAGAAGACCAAGATCTGCAGAATATTTCCCGAGGTCATAGACTCAAACACATTGGTCGGGATCATGCCTATCAGAGTATCTATGGCACTAGGAAGCGTGCCTTGCTCGGCAGTGACTTGAGCTAGTGATTGACCGTGTGCGCTAAAGTCTATGCCAGCTCCGGGTTTAAAAATATTTCCCATGACCAGTGCCAGCGTGACGGCAACGCCTGAGGTGATAATGAAGAAGGCAAAAGTGCCGATACCTATCTTACCCGCAGAAGGGCTATCACCTAAGCTGGCGGCGCCGGCGATAATGGATACTACGACTAAGGGAATGACCAGCATCTTAATCAGGTGGATGAAAATGGTACCCAGAGGCCCAAATATGACGGCATCCTCTCCCATGTAGAGGCCCACTAAGGCACCAATTATCATGGCGATAACCACCTGAATACCTATGTTATTGATTAATTTTTTATCTCGAATTGCCACGCTAACCCCGTTGTTAAACTGATCTGTAAAGCTTTTTTTAAGGGACGTAAAGCTATCACACCAGTGTATCTGACACTGTGAAACAGCACTTAACTAGGGGATTAACTCATCCTTATATAAATAAAAGCACCTTTCATTGTATTATCGTTGAAAAAGGATAGGTAAAATTCGCTTATTGTTAATATAGGTTGAGTTTCAGCAAGGCTTTTTTTGATATCTGCATCTACCGCTGCTTATTTGTCCGAAAATCTAGGTTGTTTTTCCTCATACAGTGAGTTTGCTTCGAATGAAGCTTGAGGACATTTTCTGGTTTAACTTCTAGCTGAGTGGATGTTGGCTAGTGAGTGTTAACGTTTACCTTTAAGGTTATCTATTACTTCCCTACGGGAGATGTGCACTTTCACTTTGAGAAGGCATCTGCGATGCGCCGCGAACCCTTGATTTCATACGAGTACATCTGATCTTATTCTCTGCATACTTTTAATTTTCAATCTTTGAAAATAACTGTTAATAGCTATAAATTCAGCTAGATACTATGCGCGCATGCGAAATAATAGCTTTATTAATTGTGCACGCGCACTGTACAGCTATTATTAGTCTAATCAGCTTGAAAATGGAGAAGATTGTATGGGAACGGTAACAAATATAACCAATGCAAAGTTTTCCGTTGGCGACTTAATTCACCACCGGCTTTTTGGCTATCGTGGAGTTATTGTCGATGTTGATTTGAACTTTCAACTAACTGATAGTTGGTATGAACAAGTTGCTAAGTCTCGACCTCCAAAAAATAAGCCTTGGTATAGTGTCTTAGTTCATGAGAGTTCACATTCAACTTATGTGGCCGAACAAAACTTAGCGCCTGATGATATTTTGGAACCTATTAGCCATCCAATGCTTAAACAGTATTTTTCAGAGCTAGAAAATGGTCGATATATTAGTAACAGGCCTATTAATTAACATGGCAGCAGCGAATGCGTTAAATTACACGAGGGGTATGATGAAAACACTCATAGTTTCTGATATTTTTGGAAAAACGTATGGTTCACAAATTCGCAGTAACAGGTATGTGGAACCAAGATTTCCGATAGATCTGATTTTTCTAGCATCTGAATCTCACTTTTCAGTAAATGAACTTATCGCAAACCTCACTGGTACCGATAATGTATCAATCAGACAAGTCCCTTTTCTTCATGGTTTCATGAATCAGCACTCTGAAAATTATGATCAAAGTGGGTACAATCAGGAAATTAAGGTATTGCGTAAAAATGTCATTTAACAAAGTACTGTCATGGGACTAAAAAATGCTGCGTGATTTTTAGCTCTGCTGAGTAAGTTATTTTTTAATCAATATGTTTTAAATTAGACGCTCAGCCAATAAAACTAAAATCGAAGAGGTAAATACTCAGGTGTGAACGCGGCTGTGACCTTCGGTTTCAGGGATGAAACCGCAGAGCGTATAGGGACATATTCACAGCGTGTCACAGAAGTGTTGGCACATTCCTCGCCGGACAGGCGGTAGATAACAATGCAATATTGGTATGCAGAATACTGCCAAGTACCATACCAGCCCAATGAAACCAAACTAAAAAGAGACTTGAAACTTGTTATCCGACAAGTCCCTACCTTGGTGACAAATTTAAAGATATTTTTCTAAAAAATATCCAACATTCTATGGTAGAGCATGCCTGCCGCCAGCATGGGCGATCTGAATGTTGGCCCGCCGGGGAAGGTCATATGTTGCACCTTGTCGAAGATATCGAAGCGTCCGGCTTGGGCTGTCAGGGCTTCACTGATGAGTCTCGCTGCCATATGGGTGGCGTTAACGCCGTGACCCGCATAGGCCTGGGCGTAGAGGATATTAGGGCAATCAGGTAGTCGGCCAATCTGGGGCAGGCGGTTCGCGCCTATGCCTATCATGCCGCCCCACTCGAAATCGATTCTAATTCCTTTGAGTTGCGGGAAGACCTTTTCTAAGTTCGGCCTGAGAGCCGCTTCGATATCTTTAGGATCTTTGCCTGAGTAAGTGCACAGACCACCGAAAAGCAGGCGGTTATCTTCTGATAGATGGAAGTAATCCAGATCGATACGCATATCGGCGAAGGCCATATTCTGCGGGATGATTGTTTTGCACTGTTCGTCGGTTAATGGCTCTGTGGCGAGCAGGTAGCTCCCGGCCGGTAGCACCTTGCCACCGACATAGCTGTCGAGCTTGTGGCCAATATAGGCGTTCCCCGCCAGGACTAAGTACTGACAGTTCACTTCACCTTTGGCAGTGAGCACCTTGGGCTTATCGCCCTTGATAATTTTTTCTGCGGCGCTGTATTCATACATCTTCACCCCAAGCATACGAGCGACCCTAGCTTCGCCCAGTGCCAGATTGAGTGGATGAAGGTGACCGCTGTTCATATCGACCAGAGCCCCCTCATAACAATCTGAGCCTATGACCTGACTGATGTCTTGCTTCTCGAGGATTTTAAACCCCTCTCCTCTGCCTTGGGATACTAGGTCTTCATAGTCTTCATAAAGCTCTTTCATGTGCCTGGGTTTGGTGGCTAAGTCGCAATATCCCATCTGCAGATTGCAGTCTATCTTGTGTTCTTTGACTCTCTGCCTGACGATGTCGACGGCTTCGAAGCCCATCTGGTTGATGGCTTGAACGCCTTCTTCGCCTATGATGTCTCGGAACTGTTCAATATTATGGCCAATGCCACGTATCAGCTCTCCGCCATTGCGTCCCGATGCTCCCCAGCCTATGCGTTTCGCCTCTAACAGGGCCACCGAAAATCCTTTCTGGGCTAATTCTATGGCTGTGTTGATGCCACTGAAACCACCACCGACGACACAGACATCTACCTTGATAGATTCTTGCAGTTGCGGGTGCTCATATAGCTCCTTGGCAGTATCGAAATAGTATGACGAGGGGTATTGGTCGCTGTGAACCGGGCGCTTAACTAGCATCATATCTCCAGATTTTTTGTTATTAGATCTTGTTATTCGTTGATGACTATTGGGCTTGGCTATTCTTGTTTAGTACGGCTTTATTACTGTTTGATCAGCACTGATTTGTTATTACTTATTATCTATTAGCCATTGAGAATTAACCTGACTTAGCACAGTATGTTTTTGCAATTAAGCTAGAGTCATATATAATTCACGGGTGTTGTTTATATTTAACATGCTTTTTTGTTTGATACAAATTAGTATGAAGAATAATCTGCACATTTTTTATCCTAGATTAATAGTAATAAAGAATAATTAAGCATTCTTACAGGAGATATGCATTTGGATATTGGAGCTAGCCTGAAAGTTATCCGTAAACAGAAAGGTCTGTCGCAACGAGAACTTGCTAAGAGAGCTGGAGTGACCAATAGCACCATCTCTATGATTGAGAAAAATAGTGTCAGTCCTTCGGTGAGCTCATTGAAGAAGGTGCTGTCCGGTCTGCCTCTGTCTCTGGTTGATTTCTTCTCTATGGAGGGGAACGGTGAAAGCGAGGCCAAGGTGGTGTACCGAAGTGACGAGCTATTGGACATAGGTGACGGCAACTTAGACTATAAGTTAATCGGACGAGATTACCCTAATCGCGCCATGTCGGTAATGAGTGAGACTTATCCTCCCGGTTCCGACACAGGTGCAGAGATGCTCAAGCATGAGGGTGAAGAAGCGGCCATGGTGCTCGAAGGCAAACTCGAGCTCACGGTAGGGGATGAGGTTTTTATTCTCGAAGCCGGTGATAGTTATTACTTTAACAGTGAGTCTCCCCATAGATTCAGAAATCCATTCGATGAAGAGTGTAGGCTGGTGAGTGCCACGACTCCTGCCAATTTCTAATACTAATTTGTTCAGTTGAGTGATTTGCTTTTAGATACAATAAACTCGATGGTATCTGGGTGCGGTTTTCCGCACTTTTCACCTATTTTAGCCTTATTCCTTGCTTCCTGCTTATTTCCTCCCTGTTTTATCCCTTTCGCCTTGGCGTGATCCATTCTGTCTTATGGCTACTTTCTAGCAGATTCAAAGTTTACTGCCGTTAGCATCTAGACTTTTATGCTGTTATTTATAAAACATTCAGTATAAATAGTGATTTACAGCTTAGTAAATAATCAATTAATTGAATATTCGATGTAAATAATATTGGTCAATGTCAAGCGGTTACCGTGATCTATATCGCTAAAGTTAACTCAGTAGATTTCCATTTAAAACTGATAAATTGCTTGTATCTAGTACTCATTCAATATCTCATTTTGACTAAGTGGTTGTTATTAAGTTGTTTGTTGTATTTGTTGTTATCATTTCAAATTGTATTCAATTAGCCTCTTGCCTGTTTGCTATTTTCAGTGTAGTGTTTGAAAAACTGAACAGTTGCTTAATGTGTGTTCACATACTTGAGCAAGTGTGAAAGATAAAATAAAAAATATAACAATAAAGGTGATTTATGTCGGATGCAGGGCTTGCTGTCATTGGGGTGACGGCGTGCAATCAGGATTTAGGCTTACATCCATTCAATATAGTCGGTGAAAAGTACCTGCTTAGTATCGCGGACGCGACTAAGGCTTGGCCATTAGTCATTCCTGCATTAGGTCATTGTCCGGCGGAGCTAATCTTACCTCGTCTGGACGGCATTCTCTTTACCGGTTCTCCTTCAAATATCGAGCCCCATCACTTTCAGGGCCAGCCAAGCGAGGCGGGTACTCACCACGATCCTAAACGCGACGCTACAACTATGCCCTTACTCAAGGCGGCAATCGATGCCGGTATTCCTGTGTTGGCGATTTGTCGTGGTTTTCAGGAGATGAATGTGGTCTTCGGTGGCAGTTTGCACCAGAAATTACATCAAGTGGGTGGCTTTATCGAACACAGAGAAGATAAGCAAGAGCCAGTCGAAGTGCAGTATGGCATCTCTCACGAGGTGCACATTGAACCTGGAGGATTGCTCCATGAGGCATGGGGCCGTAGCTCCGCAGAGGTGAACTCTGTGCATACCCAAGGCGTCGATCGTCTGGGTATTGGGTTACGGCCAGAAGCATATGCCCCAGATGGTTTAGTAGAGGCATTCTCTATTAAAGATGCAAAGAATTTTGCACTGGGCGTGCAGTGGCATCCTGAATGGAAGGTGTTAGACAATCCGTTTTATACCTCAATTTTTAACGCTTTCAGTGTTGCCTGTGAACGTCGTGCAAACAGCCGAACGAGATAAAAAATGAAAAAATTAACAGCTTATTTAAAAGAACAAAAAATAACAGAAGTTGAATGTGTCATCTGTGATATGACAGGAATCGCCAGAGGCAAGATTGCGCCGGTGGATAAGTTTATCGATGAGAAGGGCATGCGTATGCCCGAGAGTGTACTGCTGCAGACGGTGACCGGGGATTATGTCGAAGATGAGCCCTATGATGCCCTGTTAGATAAGGCCGATATCGATTTTATCTGTGTGCCCGACGAGAATGCCGTGTTCAAGTTACCTTGGACCATAGAGGCTACGGCCCAGGTTATTCATGATACCTATGACAAGATGGGCAATCCTATAGAGTTGTCTCCGCGAAACGTGTTGAAGAAGGTGCTCAAGCTCTATGAAGATAAAGGCTGGAAGCCGGTGGTTGCACCAGAGATGGAGTTTTATCTGACTCGTCGTAATGAAGATCCCGATCAGCCGTTGATCCCCCCCGTGGGACGCAGTGGTCGTCAGGAGTCAGGTAGACAATCTTTCTCTATCGATGCGGCTAATGAGTACGATCCCCTATTTGAAGATATGTATGACTGGTGTGAGATCCAAGGTTTAGATATCGATACCCTGATCCATGAAGAGGGCACGGCCCAGATGGAGATTAACTTCAGTCATGGTGATGCCCTGTCTCTTGCCGATCAGGTGTTTGTATTTAAACGCACCTTGCGTGAGGCGGCACTTAAACACAATGTCTGCGCCACTTTTATGGCCAAGCCTGTAGCCGATGAGCCTGGCAGTGCCATGCATCTCCACCAGAGCATAGTGGATGCCAAAACCGGTAAGAATATCTTCTCACTGAATGATGGTACCAAGGGCCCGCTGTTCTATAGCTATATCGGTGGTCTGCAGAAATTTATACCCGAGTTATTGCCCTTACTCGCCCCTAATGTGAACTCATTCAGACGCTTCCTTCCCGGTACTTCTGCGCCTATCAACCTCGAATGGGGGGAAGAGAACAGAACCTGCGGTCTGCGTATTCCCGAGTCTTCTCCGCAAAACCTGAGAGTTGAGAATCGCATCGCTGGAGCCGATGCCAACAGTTATCTGTCTATCGCCGCCAGCTTGTTAGCCGGCTATATAGGCATGATTGAGGATGTTAAGCCATCTACGCCAGTTCAAGGGCGCGCCAATGAGAGCCGTCAAAGTATCAGCTTGCCTCTGACACTAGAGGAAGCCCTAGGGGTTATGGCTGAAAGTGCCGCGTGTCGTGAATACCTTGGAGAGGCGTTTACCACAGGTTATATCGCGGTGAAACAGGCGGACCTTGCCAGTTATAAACGAGTGATCAGCTCCTGGGAACGTGAGTTCCTACTGTTAACTGTTTAATCGAATAGGGAGCCGTTGGGGCTCCCTTAAGTTTGAATTTTAAAGTGAGTTAACCCATTAGAGAAAATGAAATAAGCGTCAAGCAGTCAATTGGGCTTGATGTGCAGTAATGCCATGTTAGCAGGTTTACATGGCAAGCGGTCGGTGCGGTTTTTAGGTGTAGCATTGGAAAATAATAAAATCGATTTTTATCGGTAACACAATGACTAACAGTTAGTTTATGGCTATCTGTAACACGCTAGAATGGAGAGATAAATGGATCTTTTTAAAATGCTGAAAACATCATTTTTGGTCCTCTTCTGTACTTTAGCCGCTGCTGGAGTTCATGCCGAAGAGGTGCTGAAGGTTTACAACTGGAACGATTATATTGCTAAGGACACCTTAGCAAACTTTCAGAAAGAGACCGGGATTCGGGTCATATATGATGTGTTCGATAGCATGGAGGTGGTGGAGGCTAAACTGCTTTCAGGCCATTCTGGCTATGACATAGTGGTGCCGTCCAATGACTTCTTAGCTAAGCAGATTAAGATGGGCGCTTTTCTGCCTTTAGATAAGAGTAAGCTGACTAACTTAGGCAATTTAAACTCAGATCTTATGCAGCAGCTTGAGAAAGCCGATCCGCAAAATAAGTTTGCTGTGCCTTATTTGTGGGGAACCACTGGGATAGGTTACAACCTGGAAAAGGTCAAGGCTGTGTTAGGGCAAGAGCCACCATTTGATTCTCTGGAGCTTCTCTTTAACCCCAAGTATGCCGAGAAGATATCCAGCTGTGGTTTCTCCATGATGGATTCTGCCGATGAGATGATTTCTCAAGCGCTCACTTACCTCAAACTCGATCCTAACAGCACTAATCCTGATGATTATAAGCTGGCTGGTGAAGCGATAGCTAAGGTTCGTCCCTATGTGACTTACTTCCATTCATCTCGTTATATTACCGATCTGGCTAATGGCGATATCTGTGTGGCCTTTGGCTTCTCTGGCGACGTATTTCAGGCGGCGGCGAGAGCCGATGAGGCGGGTAATGGTCAGAAGATTAGTTACTCGATAGCAAAAGAGGGTGCGAATCTTTGGTTCGATATGCTGGCCATCCCATCGGATGCTGAGAATGTCGATAATGCCCACCAGTTTATTAACTATCTGCTGCGCCCTGAAGTGATTGCTGAGATCTCTAATTATGTGGCCTATGCCAATCCCAACGATAAGGCACAGCCCATGGTAGATGAAGCTATCTTGAGTAATCCGGGGATCTATCCCAGTCAGGAAGTGATCAACAACTTGTATATCCGCGAAGTTAGACCTTTGAAGATACAGCGCAAGATGACCCGAGCCTGGACTAAAGCCAAGTCAGGTTATTAACAGAGAAAAGAGGAACTTATTCATTAGTTAACACATTTTTTAAAGGATTTGAAACGATTAGCAGGGCACTGCCGATGCAGTTTTAAGCTGTAGCATTGGTCAAAAATAAAAACTAAAACCGGCATGACCGGAAACAATGACAGACAGCAGGCTTAGGCCTGCTGCTACGCTAAATCAAGGAGATACCATGAAGCTATTAAAGAAGATGACCACACTTGCGCTTTTGGGAGCGGGTGTATTTGCCAGTACAGGAGCCATGGCCGAAGAGGTTGTTCGCGTCTATAACTGGTCTGATTATATTGCCGAAGACACTTTAGCTAATTTCGAGAAAGAGACTGGGATCCGTGTCATCTATGATGTGTTCGACAGTAATGAAGTGGTCGAAGCTAAATTGCTCTCTGGCAGTTCGGGTTACGATATTGTGGTGCCATCGAATAGCTTCCTGGCTAAACAGATCAAGGCCGGAGCATTTCAAAAACTAGATTCTAATCAACTGCCAAACCATAAGAACTTAAATCCTGAGCTGATGAAACAGCTGGAAACGGCTGATCCAGGTAATCAGTATTCGGTGCCATATCTATGGGGAACCAATGGTATAGGCTATAACGAAGCTAAGGTCAAAGCTGTATTAGGTGACGATGCGCCGCTGGACTCTCTTGAGCTGATTTTTAATCCTAAGTATGCAGAAAAATTAACCTCATGTGGCTTAGCATTGTTGGACTCAGCCGATGAGATGGTTCCAATGGCTATGCTCTATCTTGGTTTAGATCCCAACAGCACTAAGTCTGAGGATTTTAAGAAAGCCGGTGAAGTCTTGGCTAAAGTTCGTCCCTATATCACTTACTTCCACTCTTCTCGTTATATTACCGATCTTGCTAATGGCGATATCTGTGTCGCATTCGGTTATTCGGGAGATATTTTCCAGGCGGCGGCTCGTGCCGAAGAGGCCGATAATGGTCAAGTGATTAGTTATGCCATTCCGAAAGAGGGGGCTAATCTTTGGTTCGATATGCTGGCGATCCCTGCCGATGCTAAAAATGTTCAGAATGCACATACCTTCATCAACTACCTGCTTCGTCCTGAAGTGATAGCCCCTATTACTAACTATGTGGCCTATGCCAATCCTAACGTAGCCGCTCAAGAGTTTGTAGATAAAGAGATCTTAAACGATACCTCCATCTATCCCAATGAAGAGATCCTCAAGCGCCTTTATGTGGGTGAGGTTCGTCCGTTGAAGGCCCAGCGAGTGATGACTCGCGTCTGGACCAAGGTTAAGTCAGGTTATTAGAAGGTAAGGGCAAGCCTGTGGGTTTGCTCTTTTTTGTCTAAATCTCTTTTGTTATTCAATTTGATATTACCGTAGGCACTGTCACAGTGCCTGTTGTGGAGAAGTAATATGGTTAGCAACGCAGGCGTCGTCATTAAACCAACAACAAAGACGCAAGGTGAGCTACTGCTTAAGGTTGAGCGGGTCAGCAAATTATTCGATGAGGTCCGAGCCGTCGATGATGTGTCACTGAATATATATAAGGGAGAGATCTTCGCCCTTTTGGGTGGCTCAGGCTCAGGCAAGTCCACCTTGCTGCGTATGTTGGCGGGTTTCGAGAAGCCCTCCGAGGGGCGCATTATCCTCGACGGAGTCGACATTACTGATATGCCGCCCCATGAGCGGCCCATCAACATGATGTTCCAATCCTATGCCCTGTTTCCTCATATGACGGTGGAAAAAAATATCGCCTTCGGTCTGCAGCAGGACAAGCTGCCGAAAGAGGAGATAGCGCAAAGGGTCAAGGAGATGCTCAAGCTCGTGCATATGGAAGATTATGCCAAACGTAAACCCAATCAGCTCTCTGGCGGTCAACGTCAACGAGTCGCCCTCGCTCGCTCTCTGGCTAAGCGACCTAAGTTACTCTTACTCGATGAGCCAATGGGCGCATTGGATAAGAAGCTTAGAACCGAGATGCAGCTGGAAGTGGTCGATATTCTCGAAGAGGTCGGGGTGACCTGTGTGATGGTGACTCACGATCAGGAGGAAGCCATGACTATGGCGGAGCGTATCGCCATCATGCATGAGGGCAAGATAGTGCAGACTGGCTCGCCCATGGATATCTATGAGAGCCCCACCTGCCGTATGGTGGCGGAATTTATCGGTTCTGTGAACCTGTTCGAGGGTGAAATCATCGTCGATAAGCCGGATCATGCCATCATACAATCTCCCGATTTAACGCAACAATTCTATATCAGTCACGGCGTCTCGACCAATGTCGATGATAAACGCGTCTGGTTAGCAGTAAGGCCAGAGAAGGCGCGTATCAGCCGCGAACAACCGGACGGTGAATATAACTGGTGCCGAGGTGAGGTTGAAGATATCGCCTACCTTGGGGGGATCTCTGTCTACTATATTCGACTGAGCAATAAGCAAGTGATCCAGTCCATGATGACTAACAGAGAGCGTCGCTCGGATCCGCCGACATGGCAAGACAAGGTATTCATCAGCTGGGAGGCCACCAGTGGAGTGGTTCTCAGATCTTAAGGTGGCATCATGAAAAGATCATTAAAGTTTAGATTACCCAAGGGAAAATACTGGACCATAGGCTTGCCTTATTTCTGGTTACTCCTATTTTTCGCCCTCCCGTTCGCCATCGTACTGAAAATTAGCCTGTCGACGGCAGCCATCTCGATCCCTCCCTATGAGTCTCTGGCCAGTTATGCCGATGAGTCATTGCAGATCATGCTCAATCTGGGGAATTACCTGCTGATCTTCGAAGACTCCCTGTATGTTCAGGCTTATCTGGGGTCAATCAAGATGGCCTTTATCACCACTCTAGGCTGCTTGTTGATCGGTTACCCCATGGCTTACGCCATTGCCAGAGCCCCGAAGAAAAATCAAGGGCTATTGATTTTATTGGTGATGTTGCCATCTTGGACCTCATTCCTCATTCGGGTTTATGCCTGGATGGGACTGTTAAGCAATAACGGGGTGATCAATAATTTCTTAATGTGGCTTGGGGTGATCTCAGAGCCTATTCAGATGCTCAACACTAACTTTGCTGTTTATATCGGCATCATCTACACCTATCTGCCGTTTATGATACTCCCCCTGTATGCGACTCTGTCTCAGCTCGATGGTAGCTTGTTAGAGGCGGCGTCGGATCTGGGCTCCCGTAGCCTGAATACTTTCTGGAGAGTCACCTTACCTCTGTCTAAGGGCGGGGTTATAGCGGGCTCCATGCTGGTGTTTATTCCCGTCGTTGGTGAGTTCGTTATTCCTGAACTCTTGGGTGGCCCCGATTCCTTGATGATAGGTAAGGTGTTGTGGCAGGAGTTCTTCAATAACCGGGACTGGCCCGTGGCATCGGCGCTGGCAATCATCATGTTAGGTCTGTTAATCATTCCTATCACCTTGTTCCATCGCTATCAGGCCAAGAGTATGGAGAGTGACCTATGAGCAGATTAAGCAAGTTGAGTTTCTCTACCATCATGCTGTGGGCGGGGATGTTTTTCCTCTATGCTCCCATGCTTATCTTAGTCATCTACTCGTTCAACGAGTCCAAGCTGGTGACGGTGTGGGGCGGATTCTCGCCTAAGTGGTACGGTGAACTGTTTCGCGATCAGCAGATCTTAGATGCGGTATGGACCAGTTTGAAAGTGGCCTTCTTCGCCTCCACCATGGCTGTGGTATTAGGCACAATGGCGGCGTTCGTGATGACACGTTTCAAACGTTCATGGGGCAAGATAACACTGTCGAACATGATCACAGCGCCTTTAGTGATGCCGGAAGTGATCACGGGTCTGTCGCTGTTGCTGCTGTTTATTCATATGGCAGATCTCTTGGGCTGGCCCAAGGAGCGCGGCATGATGACGGTGTGGATTGCTCACTCGACCTTCTGTGCATCCTATGTGGCCGTGGTGGTTTCGGCTCGCCTGCGTGAATTGGACCTCTCAATCGAGGAGGCGGCTCAGGATCTTGGGGCGACGCCATTGAAGACTTTCTTCCATATCACAGTCCCCATGATCTCGCCTTCATTGGCGGCGGGCTGGCTACTGTCATTCAGCTTGTCTTTGGATGACTTAGTGATAGCCAGCTTCACATCGGGACCAGGGGCGACCACCTTGCCCATGGTGGTGTTCTCGTCGGTGCGTATGGGCGTTTCTCCCAAGATCAATGCCTTAGCTACCCTGATCATTCTGACGGTTTCTTTGATCGCATTTATCTGTTGGTATCTGGCGCGTAGAAGCGAGCGCAAGAACCTGCCACCGGCCATGTAGTTATCTGACATACTCTGGCTTACTTTTGATCTAGGAGGAGTAAGCCACTTTTACTGAATTTAAATTAGGGGAATGATATGCCCAGCGTACCTCACACAGAATCTTATTATGCGGCGTCGGCCAATGACAAGGTCGAACGTGCTCAGCTTAACGACAATATAGAAACCGATGTCTGTATCATAGGTGCCGGTTATACCGGCCTATCGTCGGCGCTACATCTGCTAGAGCTAGGTTACAGCGTCACAGTACTGGAAGCGGCTCGAGTCGGTTGGGGGGCGTCGGGTCGTAACGGCGGCCAGATAGTCAACAGCTTCAGCCGGGATATAGACTCCATAGAACGCACAGTCGGCAAAGAGACTGGTCAGTTATTTGGTGAAATGGCCTTCGAAGGTGGGCGGATCATCAAGCAGTTGATCGCCAAGCACGAGATACAGTGTGACCTTAAAGATGGTGGCGTATTTGCCGCGATGAACAAGAAACAGATGGGACATTTAGAGCATCAAAAAGCACTCTGGGAGAAGCATGGCCACCTTGGACATCTAGAGCTATTAGATGAGCAAGGCATAGGTTCTGTGGTCGGCTCAGAACGCTATATTGGTGGTTTATTAGATAAAAGTGGCGGTCATATCCATCCGCTCAATCTAGCCTTGGGGGAGGCCCAGGCGGTAGAGGGTCAAGGTGGAAAGATCTATGAAAACTCGGCCGTTATTAAGGTTGAGCAGGGCGATAACCCGACTATTCATACGGCACAAGGTTCGGTCAAAGCCAAGTTTGTCATCGTTGCGGGTAATGCCTATCTCAATGGACTTATCCCAGAATTACAGGCCAAGTCTATGCCCTGCGGCACTCAGGTCATCACTACCGAGCCATTGAGTGACGAGCTCGCCGCTAGCCTGTTACCACAAGATTACTGCGTCGAAGACTGTAACTATCTGCTGGATTACTTCAGGCTATCCGGCGATAAACGACTCATCTATGGCGGCGGTGTGGTGTACGGTGCACGAGATCCAGCCGATATCGCGGCCATCATACGGCCCAAGATGCTGGAGACCTTCCCGCAGCTCAAAGATGTAAAAATTGAATATACCTGGACGGGAAACTTTCTGTTGACTCTGTCCCGTCTGCCTCAAGTCGGCCGTATCGGCGATAACATCTATTACTCACAAGGCTGTAGCGGTCATGGGGTGACCTACACTCATCTGGCGGGCAAGATACTCGCCGATGTGATCCACGGACAGGCGACCCGCTTCGATGCGTTCGCCAGCTTGCCACATTACCCTTTCCCCGGGGGGCATATAATGCAAGTACCGTTTAGCGCAATTGGTGCCTGGTACTACACCATGAGGGACAAGTTAGGCATCTAGTCCTGCCATAGAAAGTCTGGCATAGAAAAGTCTGGCATAGAGAAAGAGAAAAGAGAGTTAATTTTGAGAAAGAGCCTGCAGCCATGCAGGCTTTTTTGTTTGAATAATATCTGGTCTTCTATCAGCCCCCGACCAGAGTCGAACTGTTAGGGCATATGATGACGATTATGAATTGTCTTCTAAATTCCAGACACAAAAAAGCCCGCACTAGGTGCAGGCTTTTTTGTTTTAAATTGGTGGCCCCTCCCAGACTCGAACTGGGGACCTGACGATTATGAGTCGTATGCTCTAACCAACTGAGCTAAGGGGCCTACTAAAGGAAGTCGTCACTACCTGAAGCGACGAGAAGTATACGAGGTTTAAATGCGCTTGTCACCCGTGTTTTGAAGAGAAATGCTAACTTTAAATTCAACTGCTTATCTGTTAATCAATCCGCGGGAAATTTATCTGTTTCTGCTATTTTTATGGGCTGTTAGTTTGTGGTGTAGTCGTGGGGATTCTGCGCTGATTGCTTTTTTACCCGTTTATCTTGGAAGATTGAATTTAATGGGAGTAAGGGGAGGGGCGCGTTTTTGAGGGAGGGGGAATTTAGGAAGTGATGAAGGAAACAAAAAGCCCCGCCAAAATGGCAGGGCTTTCGAGTCTCAACGAGCTAATGCTTAGCGAGTAGACTTACTCGTCAAGGAAAGACTTGAGGATCTCAGAGCGAGAAGGGTGACGTAGCTTACGCAGCGCCTTAGCTTCAATCTGACGAATACGCTCACGGGTCACGTCGAACTGCTTACCAACCTCTTCGAGCGTATGGTCAGTGTTCATGTCGATACCGAAACGCATACGCAACACCTTAGCTTCACGGGCCGTTAGACCTGCTAATACTTCGTGAGTCGCGTTTCGCAGGCTTTCGCCTGTGGCAGAATCCAAAGGTAGCTCGAGAGTGGTATCCTCGATGAAATCACCTAAGTGCGAATCTTCGTCATCACCGATAGGTGTTTCCATTGAGATAGGCTCTTTGGCAATCTTAAGTACCTTACGGATCTTATCTTCAGGCATCAGCATACGCTCAGCCAGCTCTTCAGGAGTCGGCTCGCGGCCCATTTCCTGTAGCATCTGACGAGAAATACGGTTCAGCTTGTTGATTGTCTCAATCATGTGCACCGGGATACGGATCGTTCTTGCCTGATCGGCAATAGAGCGAGTGATCGCCTGACGGATCCACCAAGTTGCGTAGGTTGAGAACTTATAACCACGACGATATTCGAACTTATCAACCGCTTTCATCAGGCCAATGTTACCTTCCTGAATAAGATCCAGGAACTGTAGACCACGGTTGGTGTACTTTTTAGCTATAGAGATAACCAGACGCAAGTTAGCTTCTACCATCTCTTTCTTAGCGCGGCGAGCCTTAGCTTCACCGATCGACATACGACGATTGATGTCTTTGATAGACGCAATCGCGAGTCCGGTTTCTTTCTCGATAATATCGAGCTTGAAGCGACAACGACGAACGTCAGGCTCGATCATCTTTAAACCTTCAGCATAAGGTTTCTTAGAGGCGAGTTCGGCGTCAAACCAGGCTATGCTGCTTTCGTCGGCGGTATAGCCCTTAACGAAGTTTTTCTTAGGCATCTTAGCTTGTTCGACACAGAGCTTCATGATCAAACGTTCTTGAACACGGACCTTATCCATGGTGGCACGCATGTTCTTGACTAAGCGGTCGAACTGCTTAGGCATGAGACGGAATTCTTTAAATAATTCACCAATCTCAAACAGGGCAACGGTTGCTTCAGGATGGCCACGACCTTTGTCTGCGATGATCCTCAGCGTATTCTCATGTACTTCTCTTAGCTGAGTGAAGCGCTCTTTAGATTCTTCAGGATCTGGTCCTTTTGGACCTTCCTCTTCTTCATCTTCATCATCATCCTTCGAGTCATCCTTTGAGTCATCTTTGTCGAGCTCACTTTGTGACAAATCTGAACCAATGTGAGTGGCCGTTGGGGCTATATCAGCGGCATTAGGGTCGATAAAACCTGAGATGATATCGGATAGACGAACTTCTTCGGCTTCATAGCGATCGAACTGATCGAGGATCGAGGCAATCGCTGGAGGGTACTCGGCGACCGATGCTTGAACGGTATAAATTCCTTCTTCGATACGTTTAGCGATAACGATCTCGCCTTCACGGGTAAGAAGTTCAACAGTCCCCATTTCACGCATATACATACGGACTGGATCTGTTGTACGACCAAGCTCGGCCTCTACCGTTGCAAGTGCAGCGGCAGCTTCTTCTGCAGCATCATCATCTGTGCTGTCTTCTGTCATCATGATTTCATCAGCATCCGGCGCCTGTTCATAGACGCGAATACCCATGTCATTAATCATCTGGACAATATCTTCGATCTGGTCTGCATCGACCATATCAGCAGGCAAGTGATCATTCACTTCTGCATAGGTTAAGTAGCCTTGCTCTTTACCTTTAGCTAGCAACAATTTAAGTTGCGACTGAGGAGTGTGCTCCATAGATATCATCCAAGTTGGGTATCGGTTAAAACGACGGGCAATAATTTATCGCCACGCAAATCGTCAATTATAGCCTTGTGCGCTTCCGTGTGCTAGTCCAAGTGCTTAGTTTTAAGACATAAAGTGTCTTAATTTTGCCCTTGTATGACTGCGATCAGCTTGCTTAGCTGAATCCTTTCTTCTTTAGTATGGTTCTGTTTTAGACTCAATTCCTGATATCGCTGCTCAATATATTGATTATTGAGCCAGATCAGGGTTTTTCTAAACTCTTGCTGCAAGTTTTCATCCGCCACTTGATGGTCCCATTGGGTCAGTTTTTTTAGGGTGCCTAATTGTGGAGCATCCCTGTACTGTTCAAGTAGTTGTGCGCTGTTTTTAACTTGTTTACGAGTAATGTCTAGCAAGTGGATCAGCAAATCTACGCCGGCCATCTTGATGTGTTTCAGTGCCGGCTGCACCGGCAGTCCTTCACCTAACATAGGATGTTGTACTAGCAGTGCGATGGCTAGTCGCAATGGGGTTCCTCGTCCTTTTAACGCTTTATTCTGAAGAGTTTGGCCCTGATGTTTAGAGCTGAAACCCAACTTTCTTCTTAACTCATCGGCACCGTTCATTCCGAGTTTATAGGCTAGATTTTCCAGCAGTAGACTCTGTAGAACGGTGTCTTGTACTTTCTCAATTAAACCAATGGCTTGCTTAGCTAATGTCCCTTTATCGGCGCCATGGCGTTGGGCTAACGTTTCAAAAAGAAACTCAGGGAGTGCTTTAGCATCATCAATCTGACTTTCGAATGCTTCTTTTCCTACCTGGCGCACCATAGTATCTGGATCTTCACCTTGAGGCAGGAACATAAATCTAACTTGGTTACCGGGTTTGAGCAGCGGCAATGCGGTTTCTAATGCACGCCATGCGGCTTCGACCCCGGCTCTGTCACCGTCATAACAACAGATGACCTCCTTGGCACTACGCAACAGGAGTTGAAACTGCTCTGCCGTGGTTGCCGTACCGAGAGAGGCGACTGCATAGTCGACATCAAACTGTGCCAGTGCGACCACGTCCATATAGCCTTCGACTATGAGTACTCGCTGTGGATCTCTGTGACGCTGCTTAAGCTCATAGAGTCCGTACAGCTCATTGCCCTTATGAAATATGGGCGTTTCCGGAGAATTCAAGTATTTGGGTGTACCATCACCTAAAACTCTTCCGCCGAAGCCAATAACCCGGCCTCGTCTGTCACGAATCGGGAACATTAACCGGTCGCGAAATCGGTCGTAACGTCTACCGTTATCGTTTTCTATCACCATTCCCGCGGTGAGTAGTTTATCTTGAGAATCCTGACTCTGGCGGTAGCGACTGAGTAAACCATCCCAGCCCTCTGGTGCAAATCCGATATTGAAGTGTTCTATTACTTTCTCGGATAGGCCTCGATGATCCAGATAATCGAGAACTTTTTGTTTGTCTTTATGTTGTCTAAGCTGGCTCTGAAAGTGTCGGCTAGCTTCTTCCATTAATTGATACAGGTCGCGGCTCAATCCTTCATCGCGTCTCTTACCTGTACCTTGCTCTCTGGGCACTTCTAGACCCAGTTGGCCAGCTAGCTCTTCTATCGCGTCGATAAAATCGAGACGGTCATATTCCATGACGAAGTCGATGACATTGCCATGGGCACCACAGCCGAAACAATGGTAGAACTGTTTATCTCTACTGACGGTAAAAGAAGGTGATTTTTCACTATGAAACGGACAACAGGCAGAGTGGTTTTTACCCGCCTTCTTAAGGGGCACCTTAACGTCGATTAAGTCGACAATATCGATGCGAGCTACTAGCTCATTGATAAAATCACGAGGTATCGCCATTAGTTTGGTAAATGCCGCCTTTCGCTATTATCGCGAAATGAAAAACTGAAACAGTACAAACAAACAAGCCGCGCAAGAGCACGGCTTATTTACGCATTATTCTTAAGTTACTTAAGTTTAGCTCTGATCATAGCGCCTATTGCCGCCATATCAGCTCTGCCTAAGACTTTAGGTTTTAATGCGCCCATTACTTTGCCCATATCCGCCATGGAGGATGCGCCCATCTCTTCGATGCTTGCATCAACTAGCACGGCAATTTCCTCTTCAGTAAGAGGCTGAGGCAGGAAGACTTCAAGAATCTTGATCTCTTCTGCTTCAATTGCTGCTAGTTCGTCACGTCCGGCTGCACTATATTGTGTAATCGAATCACGACGCTGTTTAACCATTTTGGTTAAGACAGCTATAGCTTGGTCATCAGTCAGAGTTTCGCGGGTATCCACTTCAATCTGTTTGACGGCGGCTAGCGCCATACGGATAGTCCCCAAGCGTACCTTAGCTTTGGCACGCATGGCGTCTTTCATTTGGCTTTTTAGCTGATCTACTAGGCTCATAATAGATTAGTATAAACGTACGCGACGAGCGTTTTCGCGAGAAAGCTTCTTAGCAAGACGCTTAACTGCAGCGGCTTTAGCACGCTTACGGCAAGTCGTTGGCTTCTCGTAGAACTCACGAGCGCGAACATCAGCTAAGATACCGGCTTTTTCACAAGAGCGCTTAAAACGACGTAGAGCTACGTCAAATGGTTCATTTTCGCGTACTTTAATTATTGGCATACGCCATCACCCCTTAGGTGTAGTTTGTAATGAGTCAATTTTTGACTCAAGTTAATTTAAAAATGGTGCGGAATTCTATACCGAATTGAGCGTGTTTGTAAAGTATATTTCGCGATCATATCCTAGATCCTTTCACCGTCGCGATCCTATTTTAGATCTCGGTTAAGTCATGTTTGGGATATTTCGCGTGTACCCGCTAATAATCACTGTAATTGATACCATTATTAGGAGGACCAAAATCAGCAACAAGTCTATTGGTATAATTAAAGCACAGCAGGTAGAATTAGCAGCCTTTTATGACACTTTGACGGGATACGATGCGGGTTTTAGGTATTGAAACATCTTGCGATGAAACAGGAATAGCCGTTTATGACGACGAGCTAGGCTTGTTATCTCACACATTATATAGCCAAGTAAAGCTACATGCCGATTACGGTGGGGTTGTACCCGAGCTGGCATCTCGCGATCATGTGAGAAAAGTGGTGCCCTTGATTAAGAAGGCGCTTGCCGATGCTAACAGCACAATGGATGACATAGATGGAGTCGCTTATACCACAGGTCCTGGTTTGGTTGGCGCTTTATTAGTCGGTGCCTGTGTGGGGCGCTCATTAGCCTATTCATGGGGTAAGCCTGCCGTTGGCGTGCACCATATGGAAGGTCATCTCTTAGCCCCTATGCTAGAGGATAATGTGCCTGAGTTTCCTTTTCTCGCGCTGTTAGTATCCGGCGGACACTCTATGATGGTGGCCGTTGAAGGTATTGGACAATATGAAGTGCTTGGCGAGTCTGTTGACGATGCCGCAGGTGAAGCATTCGATAAAACCGCGAAACTCATGGGGCTAGATTACCCAGGTGGGCCAAGGTTAGCTAAGCTGGCAGAGAAAGGTGAGACTGGCCATTACCGTTTTCCTCGTCCTATGACGGATAAGCCAGGATTAAATTTCAGTTTTTCTGGTTTGAAGACCTTTGCCGCCAATACGATTGCCAGAGAGCCCGATGATGAGCAGACCCGTGCCAATATCGCACTAGCGTTCGAAGAAGCTGTGGTCGATACACTTTCTATTAAGTGTCGTCGCGCACTAAAACAAACCGGTTATAGCCGCTTAGTCATTGCCGGAGGAGTGAGTGCAAATTCGCGCCTGCGCAGCTCGCTAGCCGAGATGATGCAAAATTTAGGCGGAGAAGTTTTCTATCCCAGAGGCGAATTCTGTACCGATAACGGCGCCATGATCGCTTATGCCGGTTTGCAGAGACTGAAGGCCGGTCAGACAGAGGATTTAGGCGTCAAAGGTATGCCACGCTGGTCCCTAGACTCGCTGCCTCCGCTATAGGTTCTAATATGCTACGAGCTATAAGCTGGAAGAAATAAAAAACACCTGGTTTGCATCTGCAAACAGGTGTTTTTTTGGGTTAGGCTTGCTAGAACTGGACAGCCCCCAGAACCCTAGACATTTGGCAGTCTCATTTTGAAGCTGCTTTAAACGTTTCTGGAATTGGTATTGCTCCCCTTGTGCCTGGCTTTGTTATGGCCCATGTTAACGTGATAAATTTTTAACTCTCTTTGGCACAGGTAAACGCATGAAAATTCGGTTTATTGTATTCGTTTTATGTGTGTTCATTTCTGCATGTTCCGGCCCTAAACTTGAACCGCTTTCGGCGAGTGCCGAAATCATGGCCTTTGGCGATAGTCTTACTTATGGCAAGGGGGCGAGTGAAGGCGGTGACTATCCAGCGGTTTTGGCTGAATTGACTGGCCTCAGGGTGATCAATGCTGGTGTTTCAGGTGAGACAACCTCACAAGGCTTGACCAGGCTAGCTGAACTACTTGTTCGAGAGACGCCTGACTTGTTGATTTTACTCGAAGGTGGCAATGATTTTCTGCGTAATCACGATATAGCCAAGACCAAAACTAATCTGGCGCAGATGATCGAACTGGCTCATGCTAAGTCGATTCCGGTAGTCTTGATTGCCGTCCCTCAGAAGAGTATTTTTTTATCATCGGCGGCGCTCTATTCAGAGCTAGCTGATACGTATAATGTTATGCTTCTAGAAGAGGCGTTAACGGACTTGCTCAAAACCCGGTCAATGAAATCTGATACGATTCACCTTAATGATGCAGGTTACCGCGCGCTAGCTGAGACGATTTATCAAGGACTCGAAGATGCAGGCGCGATATAATTCATCGAATATGTGCTATTAATATGTGCTATTAAGGTATTGAAGATACCAAATGTGAAATATAGTGCCGATATCTTCAGACTTTAGGTTGAATGCCGCTAATTTATGGAATGGTTGATAACGCTCTTATTTAGTCTTAATTTCGGGGTTTTCGTCCGGTGATTTGACCTTTGGCAGAGAAATAGAGTTAAAGTATTCATTTAGACGAAATCAACTTGACCCAAGTGGCCTTTTTATGGGTAAATTCCCTGATAACAATTGGTGTTGTGCCAAAATAATAAATGTAGGTTAAAACTTCCCATGACAGATCTTGAGCATAAGGTATTCACTCAAGTACGCGCAATTATTAGTAATGAAGAGCAGGTGATTGGTCGCCGCGGAATATTGATTCCATTAAAGAAGGCGATTATCGCCGATGGTGATATTCGAAATGTCATCGATATAGTCTCTTCAGATCCTGCTTTAGCAGCTCATATGCTTTGGCGCAGCAATTCGGCGATTAGCGGTGCAGGTATTACCACTAAGAACCGCTCATTGAAAGATGCCTTGGTTCGATTAGGTCAGGTGAACATATATCGTTATGCCTTTACCTTCTATTTGAAAGAGCGCCTCGATGAATTGCCCCAGCCATATAAGAAGTTAGTGCACGGGTATTGGTCATTGACTGAAAGTATCGCTACCGATGCCGTCGATAGTTTGCATCAAATGGAAGGGGTGGATATCAACCCGGATGAAGTGCAGACCTTAGCCTTGTTTAGTGTATTCGGTGAGATTATTGCCTTGACTGCATTTGCCTTCTTAAATGCCGAGTCGGAAGAGTCGTTTCCCCTGAGCATCATCAAGTCGCTTATCGATAACCAGAAGCAGACTTTGACCATAGAAGCATTTGAATCTTTGGGTTTAGATGAAGAGCTTAAAGATGAGTTTATGATTGCCCATAATCTCAGACAGACTCGCAATGCAAACTCGCCAGGTCTAGTGCTCAGACGCGTGCTTTCGATGAGAAATCAGCTGCTGAAGCCGTTGTAAAAGAAGGCTCGAGCATCTGGCTGTAGCTCGCGATAGCCCTGTCTTTATAGCAAGATCCTAGGAACTCACCGTTAGAGCCTAGGATCTCGTTCTTTCATTTAATTCAATTGAACTTATGCTGTTTTGCTAGTCCTTCTTTGGCTACTAGCTTTAACCACTGCTGCGCCACTCGTGCGCTAGAGCTATCTTTGCGATATGCCCCAAACAGCGGACGCTTCAATCCCTCAGGTCCTAGCTTGATTGCGGTTAAGTTCAAACCATAAGACTCGCTGATTGACCAGGTTGGTAGGGCTGCCACACCATCTTTGCAGGCGATCCTTTGCAGTAGCATCATGGTGAGATCGCAGCTGATCTGCTCACCGGCTTCCACTCCCGCAGGCTCCAGGAAATGACGGTAAAGATCCAGACGTTGCAGCGGCACTGGATAGCTGATAATAGCAAGTTTCTCGAGTTGCTTAGGCGTCACATATTCCAGCTTGGCCAGAGGGTGATCGTTGGCAACCACGAGCTGAACTTCAAAATCGAACAGATGCTGATAGGCAATGGATTGTCCCGGAACAGGATCTGATGTGAGTACCACATCGAGTTCGCCAATCTCCAGCGCATTGAGTGAATCAAACAGGTGTCGGCTGGAAAGGTTTAAATTCACATTTGGATATGCCGTCCTAAACTGCTCCATCACTGGCATCAACCATCGAAAGCAGCTATGGCATTCGATGCCTACCGCAAGTTGATTAAGTTCGTCATTGAGTCCCTGCTTGAGGTCATATTCGGTTTCGACGACCTTAGGTAAGATCTCTTCGGCCAGATTGAGTAGCCGAGCGCCTTCTTGCGTAAAAGAGAGAGGTTTACTCTTTCTGATAAAGATTGAGGAGTTAATCCGGGTCTCTAACTCTTTTATCTGATGAGAAAGCGCAGATTGAGTGACGAAGCGTTTCTTGGCTGCACCAGCGAGACTTCCCGTCTCTTTTAAGGCTACTAGTGTTCGTAAGTGTCTAAGCTCAATCATATAATACCTACTTTTGTTCAACGTGAATTTTACTCATGTTGCGCTTGAAATCAATTCGTTTGTCAGAAGATAGACTATCACAATAAACTTCTAGACGTCCAGACGCCCAAATGTGTTTTTACATCGAAAGATGTTACATCACCAGGAGTCACTGATAAGACTCTGGCGCGTTTACTTTGAATTCTGCTCATATTAAAGCAAAAAGGTATACAATATGCAAACTTCGAAAGAGATACAGATAGCTAACCTAGGGTTTCCAAGAATTGGTCGTCAACGTGAGCTGAAGTTTGCTCAAGAGAAATATTGGCGTGGCGAGACTAGTCAGGCTGAGCTAAAAAAAGTGGCTAAGGAGTTACGTCGTACTCATTGGGAGTGGCAGGCACAGGCCGGGGTTTCCTTGTTGCCCGTGGGCGATTTCGCCTTCTATGATCAGGTGCTGACTCTGAGTGCGACATTGAATGCCATCCCTGAGCGTCACAGAAACCAAGATGATGCTCATGTTGATCTCGATACCTTGTTTCGAGTCGCACGAGGCCGTGCACCATCGGGTAAAGATGCCCCCGCTGGTGAAATGACTAAGTATTTCAATACTAACTATCACTACATAGTGCCTGAGTTAACTGTAGATCAAGAATTCAGTGTAGCGTATGAGCAGTTTTTTGAAGAAGTTGAAGAAGCAAAAGTACTGGGATATGCCGCTAAACCTGTACTGTTAGGTCCGGTTTCTTATCTGTTTTTATCTAAGGCTGTTGGCAGCGATTTCGATAAACTTTCACTACTGCCTAAGCTCATTAAGACCTATGCAGATATCTTGGCTCGTTTCAGTGAGCAAGGTGTAGACTGGGTGCAACTCGAAGAACCTGTTTTAGCCCTTGAGCTTGATGCCGATTGGCAAGCAGCTATTTCTTCTGCCTATGAGGAACTGAAGTCATCTGAGGTCAAGGTATTACTGGCGAGTTACTATGGCACCATTGCTCATCATCAAGCATTGGTTTCAGCCTTGCCTGTTGCCGGTCTGCATTTGGATCTTGTCACGGCTCCCGAACAGCTTGCAGAATTTGCGGCAAACTTACAACCTGAGCAGGTGCTCTCTTTAGGTGTTATTAATGGTCGTAACGTATGGGCGGCAGATATTGACTTGATTGCCGAGCGTATCGCTCCTGTGGTGAACGACCTTAAGGGACGAGTCTGGATCTCTCCTTCTTGTTCACTGCTTCATAGCCCGGTGGATCTCGATGTTGAAACTGAGCTGGCTCCGGCCCTGAAGCAACAACTCTCATTTGCGAAACAGAAGCTCTCTGAGTTGACTCAACTGAAAGCGCTACTCAGCACTCCTGCGGACAGTGCCGCTAAAGTTGAAATAGACACCATAGTGGCAACTTGTGTGGCGCGCAGAGAGGCTCGAGAAGCCGCCGCCGATCAGCAAGTTATCGACAGAGTTGCGGCTCTTAATGCGGATGATTATGAGCGTGATACCGTGTTTGCTAACCGCCAAGCCATACAACAACAGAAGTTTAATTTACCCCTGTTACCTACGACAACCATAGGCTCGTTCCCACAGACTCCGGCAATTCGCGGCCTGCGTAGTCGCTGGCGTAAAGGTGAGATCACCCAAGAGTTTTATAACGACCAACTACGCCAGGTGACCAGAGATACGGTTGAGCGTCAGCTTAAGTTAGGTATTGACGTACTGGTTCACGGTGAGGCCGAGCGTAACGACATGGTCGAGTATTTCGGCGAGCAGCTTCAAGGTTTCGCCTTCACTA
Organism: Shewanella sp. YLB-07; assembly: GCF_009377275.1. Classification (NCBI taxonomy): domain Bacteria; kingdom Pseudomonadati; phylum Pseudomonadota; class Gammaproteobacteria; order Alteromonadales; family Shewanellaceae; genus Shewanella; species Shewanella sp. YLB-07. The sequence goes on from NZ_VOQB01000004.1 coordinate 459,815, forward strand.
AATTTGGTTGGGTCCAGAGTTATGGCTCACGTTGTGTTAAGCCGCCACTTATCTATGGTGATGTGTCACGCCCTGAGGCTATGACAGTCGAGTGGGCGCAGTATGCTCAGTCTCTGACTGACAAGCCAGTTAAAGGCATGCTAACGGGGCCGGTTACTATTCTGCATTGGTCATTTGCCCGTGAAGACATCAGCCGTGAGGAGATAGCGACTCAAATTGGTTTGGCCATTCGTGATGAAGTCGTCGACTTGCAAAATGCGGGGATAGGCATCATTCAGATAGATGAGCCAGCTTTCCGGGAAGGTTTGCCTTTGAAGAAGAGTGATTGGCAAGCCTACCTTAAGTGGGCGGTTGATTCATTTAAGTTGAGCGCCGCAGGTGTCACAGATGAGACGCAGATCCACACTCATATGTGTTACAGCGAATTCAATGAAACTATAGCGGCCATCGCGGCCATGGACGCCGATGTGATCACTATCGAGACCTCGCGTTCTCGCATGGAGTTACTCACGGCCTTCGAAGATTTCGCATACCCGAATGAGATAGGTCCAGGTGTTTATGATATTCACACACCAAACACGCCAACGGTCGATGAGATGGTTGAGCTTATCGAGAAAGCGGCCGACAAGATTGCCGTACGCCAGCTTTGGGTTAACCCGGATTGTGGCTTGAAGACGAGAACATGGGATGAAGTAGAGCCAGCCCTTAAGAACTTAGTTCAAGCGACTAAGGTGTTGAGAAGAAAGTTGGGATAAGGCTGAGAAGTTCCGAGCTTCGAGTCTCGAGTTCAAGACAGAGCTGAGATTAGAAATTAATGAACTAAAAGAGCAAGAAGGGATATCTTCTTGCTCTTTATTAGGTACTCTCGTTCGCTTGTCGAATAACTACTTTTAAAGTATTACTTTAGGATCACTGATTTGGTGTTGGTATATTTTTCGAACGGCTTAGCTTCAATTTAGTCTATAGCTTGCAGATTGCCTAATATGTAAACATTTTGTGACAAGCTGCGAGTACAGTCCAAGTGGGTTCAGGCATGGCCTCCTTGTTTCTGAATGTCACAGCCGCGTTTACACCTGATCTGGTTTTGAGGTGATTACCTCTTCGATTTTAGCTTTATTTGTTAAAACTATTCTAAACAAAAATGAGTGATAATTTAGACTCTAACTCATGAGCCTTTGATTGGATAAAGGATGGTAATCGGATACGTGGTAACGTTTATAGCAATTTGGATAGGTAGTGTTTTGCTCACCTTTGCAAAAAGGTGATAAGGATGAAGTACCTGTTTACTTGCATTTTTTAGCTGCTGTTTGTCGTTAATTGGACTGATGCTGGTTTTCTACAAACTGGATGATAACATCTCTGCCATACTTTGAAAGTACGGGATAATTTTGCCCGAAGCGACCAGCCATCACCAAATAGCCTAGTTCAATCAGTTGTTCTATAGTTTGATTAAGCATGTGAGAGTCAATTCTAAGTTTGCGCATAATTTGCCCATAACCTTTATGAGGACCTGCGTGACTATATATATCCAAGAGCACAAGCTGTTGCCTCTCTGATAAATCAGATAGTGGCTCAGAGTTGTCAGCTTCATCAGTTTCATCAACTCCATGGGGCTCTTCTCCAACACTTGAGTTATTTTTGAAGTGAATTTTACCTACTTTAAAACATATAACAGAGATTATGATAAGTAGTGAAATAGGTATGTTGATTGAAAAGGTAAATATATCCGATAAAATTATAAATAAAGTTTTAATTAGCTCCCATAACCAAAGAACCGCAGATATAAAGTGATCTGGTTTGATCCCAACCCAACCTAAAAAAGTTATTATAAGCGCCCATAGAGCAATTTTTCTCTCATTCACTACTCAAAGTTCCATTTATTATCTCAAATTTCTTTACAAAATTTCAGTCGTAATTAAAAAAGACTAACGTCTTAGTGTTTATGATTTTAGTAACTTATCAGTATGTTTTCTGTGAAGCAATGACCATTTTGGTTGGGGAAACCGAGAGCTTTGGTTCACATAACTAAAAGTGAGCTTTTATTTTTACTGATTAAAATATTTTTTATTAAAACGTCAGTAAATTGGACTAAACCTTAGAGGCTATTATCTTTGAAATCATCCAGTGTAGATGCGGCTGCGAGCTTCGATGACATGGATGTCATCGCAGAGCCTCCATGGAGGGATTTACGGCGTTTCGCAGAAGTAGCTGCACATTCCCCGCTGGGAAGCGTTAGATAACCATGAAGTTACTAACTTCAAATAAATCAGCCAATACCAAATGAACTTATGCTGAAAATGAAAATCCACCTTCATTCCAAGGTGGACTAACTTCGGTGGGGGAAACCATTAATCTAATGGCGTGAATCCCGCGTAATGTATTCCCGAAAGATGTGCCATCTCTCTGTGCCAGGTGGCTAAGTCATCTTTGTTAAAATCACTCAAACTATGATGACCACAGGCGCGGGCCATAACCTGCATTAGTTCCACCGATGCAGTGAAGAAGTTAGCGAGTTGCATCGATGCCTTGTCGGTATTGAGTTTCTTCCTCAGCTCCGGGTTCTGTGTGGCTATGCCGGAAGGGCAGTTGTTGGTGTTACACATACGGGCGGCTACACAGCCTATGGCTTGCATGGCGCTATTAGAGATAGCGACGCCGTCGGCGCCTAAGGCCATGGCTTTGACAAAATCCATGGGGACACGTATTCCACCTGTGATGATTAAGGTGACTTTTCCGCTGGCACCTTTTTCATCTAAAAATCGACGAGCACGAGCTAAGGCTGGGATCGTGGGTACGCTGATATGGTCGCGGAACATCTCCGGAGCCGCGCCAGTTCCGCCGCCGCGGCCATCTAATATGATGTAATCGGCAGTGGCGTCCAGGGCAAACTGGATATCACGTTCGATATGGTTGGCACTGAGTTTAAACCCTATGGGCACGCCGCCACTGATCTCACGGACACGTTCTGCAAAACGCTTAAAGTCGCATGAATTATTGAGTTCCTTAAAGGTGGGCGGTGATATGGCTGGCTGACCTTCGGGAATGCCTCTTACCTGTGAAATCTTCCCTCGGTTTTTTATTCCCGGTAGGTGACCTCCAGTGCCTGTCTTTGCCCCTTGTCCGCCTTTGAAGTGAAAGGCTTGAATAGAATGTAGTAGCTCTTCACGATAGCCAAACTGGGCGCTGGCGAGCTCATAGAAGTAGCGGGAGTTTTGTGCTTGTTCCTCGGGGAGCATGCCACCTTCGCCAGAGCATATTCCAGTGCCAACAAGCTCAGCACCCATAGCCAGGGCTGTTTTAGCTTCTTCGGAAAGTGCGCCGAAACTCATATCCGAAACAAACAGTGGGATCTTGAGCTTAAGCGGCTTACGGGCTTCGGGGCCTATGATCAGTTCGGTCGAGACGGCTTGGTCTTCCTGTAATGGCTTAGTGGCCATTTGGGCCGTCATTATCTGGATATCATCCCAATGAGGCAGTAGATGACGGGGTACACCCATTGAGGTCATGGGACCATGATGGCCAAGTTTTGACAGGCCTTCTCGGGCAAGTTGGTGGATAAATTCCACCGTAGGTTCCTCTAGTGTGGCCTTAGCCAAGGGCATGGCGTCGGATTTGGTATCTTTAGCCGGGCCTGGTCCCTCTTTGCCAACCTGTTTGGCGGTGAACTGTTTATGAGTGCCGTCACAAAAGGGGGCATTAGCCGTGTGCTTGCAGGCGCAAAGATATGCATCGCCATCTTGCTCTGCTGTGAAGGCCTTAGGTTTAAATGAAGTGCCTGCATGTGAGCCATCGCAGAAGGGTTGCTTCTTAGATTGGCCGCAGGCACAGAAATAATATTCCTGACCCTTGGTGAGTTCGACTTTCTTAGGTTTATTGTCTGCAATAATCGGCTTTGCATCAGTAGAATGTGGGTTGCTCATACCTTCTCCTTGGCCATTTTCAACTTTGTTAGATGAATTACTACCACGGCTCTTATTCTGATTTCACTTACTTTTATAGAAATAGTCACCTGTAATAGGGGGGCTAGTAAATGTGCTGTGTTCAATAAATAACCTTATAAAGATAACTTAAGATAAGCTTGTGTGTCATGCAATAGATTGTTTTTTATTCACTTAGTGAGAATGAAAATCGATTGAGAAAATAAAAATATTTTTTATGAACTATTTTTGCCTTTATCCGGTCTTATCCAACAGGCGCATCTGAGCTCCACTGTCAGATCCCATTAGCAAACCTGGTTTCAGGTTTGCGTTTCTAGCCCGAATGTAAGTTTACGTTTCAAAAAGGACATTATTCATCAATAAGTTTTTTGCTAACCAAACAGGAAATCGTTGGACAGTACTGGTTTTTACCATACTGACGCTATTCTGTTTGACCCAAAATAGTGGAATTCTTAACCTGCTACTCAATCAACAGAGTGCGCAGGCGATGTCGGCTGCTTTACTCCCAGCACATGTAAGTGCAGAGTCGAATGTCAGTGCTAGTGCAAAAGAGCTCACTCAAGGCGCAGAGCTTAAAGCGTTCGAATTCAAAAAGTGTGAATTATCAGAAAAGTCCATGCGTGTGTGTATGGATGCACCCAGTAGCTTACCTTTTTTGGTACTGCTTTTTTTACTCCCCTTACTTCCCCTCGTGTATCGTGTCATCACACGCTATCCAGAGCCTGGCGAACAAGCTAAACCCAGGCGAATACACCTCTCCTTGTGTCGCTTTCAAGAATAAAAACTCATCTGTTCTACTGAGAGATTAAGTCACTTTAATTACGCTATTTAGCGGTTATTGGGTCAATTTTGTTCATCTTTTGGCGTTACTGTATCTGAGACTTAGGCTTATCACATTGGCCACATGTATTGGATTTACAGTAACAAAAGCCTTAGCTGACTAGTTTGAAAATAGCCCGATAATCATAAGTGACTTACCTCTGGACACGTTGCTCTCGCAGCGTATTTATCATCATGTAGATATTTACTGCATAAGCGTTATCGCCTTAGGTGAGACCTTAGCAGGCTAGCCCGTCATTGACGGGATTTGAGGTTATTTTGAAATTAGATAAAGTTTTGTTAGCTAGCGTATGCATTATGACGCCTTTGGTTGTAGCGACTGTGGTTTTTCCAGATAGAGTTTATGCTGATGGGAACAAAAGTGTAGAGGCTGCTGTGGCTGTGAAGGCTGCAAGAGTCACCGCACACGAATATCATCATAACTTTAAAATTAAGGGGCGGGTCGCGGCAAAAGAAGACGTTGCTCTGCAAGCTCAAGTCACAGGTTATCTAGTGTCCAAGCATTTTAATGAGGGAGATATTGTTGCCGAAGGCGAGCTACTGTTTTTACTCAATGATAGCCGTTATCAGGCAAAACTGTCCCATGCAAAATCTCTGCTGGCTAGCGCCGAAGCTAATTTGAATGTGGCTAATCTTGATTATAAACGTGGGCTATCTTTACTGCCTAACTCCTCGATAAGTGAAGCTGAAGTTGACCGTTTCCTTGCTGAAAAACAATTAGCTCAGGCGCAAATAACGTCGGCCAAAGCACAAATTCAGTTAGCTCAAACCGAGTTGGATTACACCCAAATACGGGCACCATTTTCAGGACGGATCAGTAACAGCAAGGTGGCGCTTGGTGAGCTGGTATCACCATCGAGTGAAGCGCTTGTGGATCTTGTGACTGTGTCACCAATCGATGTCAGTTTTCAGGTGAGTGAAACGGTTTTCCATCAGACCAAAAAGAAATTACAAGCCACTGGTGCTCAATTGCCCTCCGTCTCGCTGTTTTTTACTTCAGGCGAAGCTTTTTCTGAAATTGGTGAGATCACTTATTTAGGTAATCGTGTCGATAAAGCGACGGGCACAGTTGATGTTCGCGCCGAGTTTAATAACCAAAAGCAGCTGTTATTACCTGGACAATATGTTGAACTCACTGTGACCGAAAGTCTGGCTGAATCTGTGTTGTTACTGCCTCAGCGTGCCTTGTTGCAAGATTTAGTGGGATTCTATGTATTTGTAGTCAACGCTAATGAGCGAGTCGAACGCAGAGATATTCGTATCGGTGAGCAAGTGCGCGATCAGGTTATCGTTAATGCGGGGATGACGGTTGACGAAGTGGTGATCACTCATGGTCTGCAACGGGTTAAAACTGGCTCTTGGGTTAAGGCCAAGTTGGTTGATGCTGCTAACGCTCAAGTGATGGTGGTAGGCGCATGATCAGTAAGTTTTTTCTCGATAGGCCAAAGTTTGCCATCGTTCTGTCTTTGATTATCACCTTGGCTGGCATCATAGCGATACCTAACCTGGCAGTGTCTCAATTTCCCGTTATCACCCCGCCTCAAATTCAGGTCACTGCATCGATGCGGGGGGCGAGTGCCTCTGTGGTTGAAGAGACCATAGCCAGGCCTATCGAAGATGCCATTAACGGCGTCGAAGATATGATCTATATGAGCTCTAAAAGTAGCAACGATGGCACTTATCGTCTATCTGTGACCTTCGAGGTGGGCACAGATCCAAACATTGCTCAGGTCAATTTGCAAAATCGCCTGGCATTAGCCGAGCCCATGCTGCCTTCTGAGGTGTTGGGGAATGGCTTAAGCGTGAAAAAATACTCACCTGATATTCTAATTATGATCGATTTTACCTCAACAGATGGCCAGATAAGTGAACAGGTCTTATCTAGCTTTGTGGCGCTACAGGTCACAGATAAGTTGACCCGAATTAAGGGGGTGTCTGAATCTGTGCTTTACGGTAATCGATTCCTCAGTATGCGTATGTGGCTTAATCCAGATAGGATGGCGCACCTGAGTATTACCGCTTCTGATGTGCAGCAGGCGCTGCTTGAGCAAAATATTCAAGCGCCATTAGGCAGTGTCGGGGCGAGACCCAGCGATAAACCGTTAGAGCTAGAGTATTCGCTACTGACTCAAGGGCGTCTTGCTACGGTTGAGGAGTTTGAGAATGTCATACTGCGTGCAGATAAGTCGGGTCATACCGTTTATCTCAAAGATGTTGCGACCGTGGAGCTCGGGCAGGAAGACTATGTTGGCGCAGGGATCAGTGATGGCAAGCCATCGGCGCAAATTCAGATAACCACGCTGCCCGGGGCTAACGCTATCGAGGTGGCCGATGCGGTAAAAGCGGCGCTTAAAGAGATGCAAGCCTTTATGCCTGAAGGCATGATGTATAACACCCAAGTTGATACCACATTATTTGTGACTGAATCGATTAAGGGCATGCTTTGGACATTAGTACTGGCCGTTATTCTGGTGGTATTAGTAACCTACTTGTTTCTTGGCTCTGTAAGAGCCACCTTAGTGCCGTTAATTGCTATTCCTATTTCGATAGTTGGCAGCTTTGCATTAATGTTGGTAGCGGGTTTTGGCATCAATACCGTGACCCTGTTCGGACTGATTTTGGCTATTGGCATTGTGGTGGATAATGCCATTTTGGTGATTGAAAATGTTGAAGCTAATTTAGCTCAAGCTCCATCCCTTAGTACTAAATCGGCCACAGAGCAGGCGATGAAGCAGGTCACTGGGCCGATAATCACCTCAACCTTGGTCTTATTAGCCGTGTTTATTCCTGTGACCCTATTACCCGGGGTGACTGGGATCATGTATCAGCAGTTTGCCATGACCTTGATTTTTTCACTGATCTTGTCGGCTGTGGTTGCCTTGAGTTTAAGCCCTGTCTTGTGTTCCTTATTATTAAAGCCAGGTGTACAAAATTATCCTAAGTGGTATATCGGCTTTAATCGATTCTTTGACAATATTACCGCAAGCTACAGCAGGACCGCCTCGGTATTGATCAGAAAGAGTCTGGTTTTAGTGATACTTTCGCTTGGGGCATTAGCGGCACTGGGTTATTTAGTTCAGTCGACGTCCACCAGCTTCGTGCCGAAAGAGGATAAGGGGATCTTTTTCGTCAATGTCATCTTGCCTGATGGGGCGAGTTTGAGCCGCACGGAGCAAGTGATCACCAAAGTAGAAGCTTTTCTTAAGTCTGAGCCTGGGGTGTTAAATATCGCTTCAGCGGCCGGTTATTCAGGTTTATCGGGTTCAATGCAATCTAATGCTGCCAGAATGTTTGTCAGTTTAGCTCATTGGGATGAACGTGCTGCACTGGAAGGTCTCCATGGCGTCGAGGATATTATCTCTCGGGTCGGACAGTGGGCAAAAGCCGAGTTACCAGAGGCTCAGCTTATCAGCTTTGGGCCTGCTACCATCCCGGGTATTGGCTCTGGCACAGGCTTTGAGTTTGTGCTGCAAGATACCTTAGGTAGAGACAAGGCGGAACTTGGCGCTGTGATGCAAGACCTTATCGATAGTGCGAATCAAGAGCCGGAGCTGCAAGGTGTATTCAGCGCGTTCAGGGCGAATGTGCCGCACTATTATCTCGACATCGACAGACTGAAAGCGAAACAACTTGGGGTGCCACTGTCTGAGGTGTTCTTAACCTTGCAGATTAATCTTGGATCCTTGTATATCAATGATTTTACTCAGTTTGGAAAGTCTTTCAAAGTAACATTGCAGGCCGATGGTGCTTTTAGAGAGTCGGTAAAAGATATTGCCAGGTATCAGGTGAGAAGTCAGAGCGGGGAGATGATCCCCTTGAGCACGTTGGTTACAGTTAAGCCGACATTAGCGCCGAATATCATCTGGCGGTATAACAAGTATGGCGCAGTCATCATTCAAGGTCAGTCCGCCCCAGGTTTTTCAACGGGGGATGCCATGGAGGCCATGGAACGTGTCGCCGCAGAGGTATTGCCTCAGGGTTATACCTATGAGTGGAGTGGTCTTTCATATCAGGAGAAGCTTGCTGGCAATATGGCCATCTATGCCTTCGGATTTGCGCTGATATTTATTTATCTCTTGCTGGTGGCTCAGTATGAAAGCTGGACATTGCCTTTTGCGATTATTCTGGTGGTGCCAACGGCAATCTTAGGTGGCATGCTGGCGCTCAAGCTGGGCGGCTTCTCTCTTAGCCTTTATGCTCAGATAGGACTGGTTTTGCTTATCGCCATGGCGGCAAAAAATGCCATCTTGATTGTCGAGTTTTCTAAGCTAAAACGAGAGGCGGGGTTATCAATTATCGAGGCGGCTAAGCAAGGTGGCGCATTGAGATTTAGGGCGGTGAATATGACCTCATGGTCTTTCATCTTAGGTATCGCACCTCTGCTATTTGCATCTGGTGCCGGCGCGGTGGGGTTACAGAATATCGGGTTTACCTTAGTGGGCGGCTTATTGAGTGTATTACTCATTGGCTCCTTCTTCGTTCCTGGGTATTACGCGCTTATTCAAGTATCAAGGGAACGCATTATGGAACGATTTATAAAGTGAAGATGGCTATGACTATTATTTTGAGTAATAAATTGAACATGCAATTGAGCAAACAATTTAAATTTAAGTATCAATATCTAACATTAAAAGGAGAGTCAATTGAAGTCTATTAAATCAATGTTCTTGGCTTTATGTGTCTTATTGTCTTTAAGTGCAAGCCAGATGGCAGTTGCAGCTTCCACTGGCTGGCTAACTAACCCCAATCATCCGCCGGTGAAGGTACGCTTGATGTTGACCGGGGAATTAGATCCAGTCACTAAGGCTATGCCCGCGGTACTCGAAGTTAAGCTTGATGGGGACTGGAAGACCTATTGGCGTAGCCCTGGAGAGGGGGGAATAGCCCCTAGTATTAAGTGGGACAAGTCCACGAATCTACAGAAGGTGGATTGGTCATGGCCCGCACCGCAGCAGTTTTCCTTGCTAGGCATGCAGACCTTTGGTTATCAAGATGAAGTCACTTTTCCCTTGCTGCTGACTTTAGATGATATTGAAGCCAATACTCAACTGCATGGCAAGTTCACCTTGTCTTCGTGTACCACCATTTGTGTGCTCACGGATTATGAGATCAACTTGGATATCGAGACCGGTACTCTTAAGGCCGACACCGATGCCATGTTCGCCTATAACAGGGCGGTTTCTAGTGTGCCATTGAAGGTGACAGCACAAGACGCTGATTCCGCAATAAAACTAGGTTGGGACAGTGGCAAGTCACAGCTGGAAGTGGTGCTCGACGGTACTCACTGGCGTCAGCCTAAATTGATCATAGATGGCGAGCCGGACACGGTTTTCAAGCTAGTGAGTGTCAACAAGAGAGAAGCCGCCGATGTAGGCGAAGCCGAGAAAATCGTCGCTATCTTCGATGGTAGCAGCTGGCTGGGTGAGCCTGAATTACTGGGTAAAAGTTTGCATGTCACTGTGGTCGATTCCCAGCGTGCGTTGGAATACTCATCTGAGGTGAAACCGACTCAAATCATCGCCCAGGGCTCATCTCTGCTCAAAATGATGCTTATCGCCTTGATTGGTGGCTTGATACTCAATGTGATGCCCTGTGTGTTACCGGTACTTGGCATGAAGTTAAGCTCAGTGGTCTCGGCGCCGGATCTTGAACGTAATCAAATTCGTCAGCAATTTATCGCCTCTGCGCTGGGGATCTTGGTCTCTTTTTGGTTACTGGCGGGCTTTATCCTGATGCTCAAGTTTACCGGACAGGCGATAGGTTGGGGGGTGCAGTTCCAAAATCCTTGGTTTATCGGCTTTATGGCCCTGGTGACCTCAATCTTTGCCATCAATATGCTTGGGGCATTTGAGATTAACTTGCCTTCGAGTCTGCAAACTAAGTTGGCGACAACCGGGGGCAATAACAACAGGGGGCATTTTCTTCAGGGGATGTTTGCGACCTTATTGGCGACGCCTTGTAGCGCACCATTTTTGGGGACTGCGGTCGCCTTTGCCCTTGGCGCCGATACCATCAGCTTGTTGGTGATCTTCACTGCGTTGGCTTTGGGCATGGCACTACCTTGGCTGTTAGTGGCAGCGTTCCCTCAGATCGCGAACTACTTCCCTAAACCCGGTCGCTGGATGAGTGTGGTTAAGGTCATCTTCTCGGTATTACTGCTGATCACTAGTTTGTGGCTCATCAGTCTATTGAGCAATTTCCTGGCAACCAGCTATCTGTTTGTCGCAGCAGCTGTCTTACTGGTGACCTTCTTCATCTTTATGGCAAAAACGATTGGCGCCGCCGCGGTCGTGGCGACGTTTAGTATCACGCTTATCTTTGCCGCCATAGGCGCCTTTATGACATCAGAGCAATGGGCGAAACCTTTGCCCACAGATCTGGTGTGGACTCCGTTAAACGAAGAGGTGATAGCCGAGCAAGTGGCCGAGGGTAAGACGATTTTTGTCGATGTGACTGCCGACTGGTGTATCAGCTGTAAGGCCAATAAGGTGGGGGTGATATTGCAAGATCCTGTCTATAGTCAGCTCAAGCAAGACAATCTTATGACTATGAAAGGAGATTGGACTAAGCCATCTGAGTACATCACCAACTATTTGCAGCGGCATAATCGTTTCGGTGTGCCATTTAATGTGGTTTACGGCCCAGGGGCACCCGATGGCATCCAGTTACCTGTGATCTTGTCTACACAAGGGGTGTTAGCCGCGATTGAGCGTGCATCGACAGCACCAACGGCTTCGGCCGAGCAGAGAATTAAACAATAAATCAGTGAATCTATAAGTGTTTTTATATAAATAAAACACAGGTTAATCAGACACATTTATAGCTCAAGGTGAGCCCATTACCTTGAGCTAGCCAAAATATTAGGAATATAAGATGAAATCAGTATCTAAGTTAGACAGCCAGTCCAATGAGCCTAAGTTGCATAAATTTAGCCCGCTAAAACTGATGCAATCAAGAAAACTGCAGTTTATTGCCATGTCTGGCATTACCGCTTCTGCACTCTTTATCGCCTCACAGCTGTCATTTATCTCACCGGTCCACGCCGAGGTGACAAGTTTAACGGCTCAGCAAGAGCAAGATGTCAGAGCCATTATCAAGGATGCCTTGGTTAATGATCCTGAACTCTTGAAGGAAGCCATCATAGCGCTGCAGACTCGTGAGCAGTTAGGGGCAAATTCTGCCAAGCAGACGGCTCTGGATGATAATTATAGCGCCATGTATGAAACTAAGAGCGACCCCTGGAAAGGAGCTGAAAACCCTGAGATCACTATGGTGTATTTCACCGATTTCAATTGCCCTTACTGCAAGAAAATTGAACCCTCGCTCAATAAGCTGATCGAAGAGTTTCCTCAGCTGAAGATCATCATCAAGATGGTGCCGCTGCAAGGGGAAGGGTCTGAACTGGCGGTAGAGTTGGCGCAGACGGTTTGGCTTAACGAGCCTGAGAAGTACATAAAATTGAAAGATATGTTGATGTCTAGCCCGCGTAGACTCGACTCAGCATCTATAGCTAAAGTCGCTAAGTTGACCGATACCGAGAAATGGTTAGGAAAGACGGACTCTCGAGTCAACGAGATGATGCATGATAACATCAAGCTGATGAGGAACTTAGGCATAGGCGGCACCCCAAGCATGATTTTTGGCGATAAGATTATTCCAGGACTCGTGTCTTATGATGTGCTCAAAGAGCAGCTTGAAGAAGTGATTGAGGCCAAAGGCTAATGAGTAGAGCCGCTGACGATAGTAAGGATAAAACTCAGGCTGGAAAAATAGCCTTAGATACCGTGGCGCTTACTCCTTTGAGAAGGGCCTTCGGCTGGCTTAAGCAAATAGCCCTGTTTATGCTGTTTGCCATAGTGATCACCGGAGTGATGGACATCTGGCGTGGTAAGGATATTCCAAGGGATAACCTGCCAGATATCAAAGGCATGACCTTAGCCGGGACTGATATCGATATTGATGCCTTGAGCCAAGATCAGGCGGTATTGGTGTATTTTTGGGGCACCTGGTGCCCGGTGTGTAACTTTGTCAGTCCGGCAGTGGATACCATGGCCAGCATGTACCCAGTAGTCACAGTGGCGATGAACTCGGGACCCGATGACAAGATGGTCAAATATCTTCAGCATAAGGGCTATGAGTTTGAGACCATCAACGACAGTAATAATGACATTGCCCGTGATTGGTCGGTGCAGCTGACGCCGACCTTGATGGTATTTAAAGATGGCGAGCTGAAACATTACACTACAGGTTTCACTAGCCTACCTGGGATGTGGTGGCGCATGCTCTTGTCTTAATCCATTGATGAACATAGCGCTTAACGTTAAGCTTTAAGCGCTAATCGATACAGTGATCTATGTTGATGGATGACAACATCTACTTTAATGTTCATTATAGATGCTGAGATTAATAATTAATCAATACAGCGATCTATGTCTATTATCGCATCTACCTCTATCTCTATTAGCCATTCAGGATTGATGAAGCGGCTAACTTGGAATAGGGTGGAAGCGGGTCTGATATGTTTAAAATACTCACCATGTACTTCGGCAATTTTCGGCCAGTCTTTTATATCTGTAACCATCACTCGAGTACGTATTACATCGTCTAAACTGGCTCCGGCTACTTCTAATGTATGTATGATGGTTTGTATGCATTGTTGGGCTTGTGCTGCCGGGTCATTGAGGCCGACCGTATTTCCCCCTTTATCTATCGGAGCTGTACCGCCGATACAGACATGATTGCCTATCCGCACCGCACGTGAAAATCCTATCAAATCTGCATAAGGGCTGGAACTGGGGATTAACGACCGCGACATATCAGACTCCAATACTTTGAGTTTTATCTTGGATAAGTATGGAATAATCTCAACACTTTGCCTCTTTTTTAAGATGCACTTTTTTTTGTAATCATTACTGTTGATTACTGCTAAAGCTGATTCGATATTGCTCATCTATGATGAAGCTGAGCTTAGTCCCGAATTGAGAAAAATTGTTATCGTCGAATTGATATTCTATATGGCCTTGCGCTACCTGAGCTCCATTAATCGAAATAAGCTGATAAGTGACTAGGCCTGTTTTCTCCTGTGGGGAGAAGTAGATGGTTTGGCGGCTATTAGCCTTGACGGGCTCAAAGGTGAGCTGGCTTGTCGGCAGGTTAAAAATAATTTGGTAAAAGCTTCTGTCAGAATGATTTCTGACCAAAATTTGTGGTGATAGGAAGTGATAAGCGATCCCGCTTACGATAATCATCAAACAAAAAGCTAACCCTAATCTTCTTTTCATATTGTGTAATAGTCCCCTTGCTAAATGGGTGGCTCTAGTCTTTGACAACATCAGGTTAGTTTAAATCCCCCAACGTAGCAAAAGGTTGAAAATACCCATATTTCGACCTGACTTTAAGTGCCTTCTTCCAAGGAGGGCTAAAAAATACTCGGTGCTTGATGGGGAGCGTCCATGATGCTTGTTAAAAATTGTTCTAAATCAATAAAAGATGCAAAACTCATTTAACTTGAATTGTTTTATTAGAGCTTGCGGTCTGCTGTTATACCGATTGGTATTAATAATAGATGTTTTTACTGGATGATATTTAGGCACATATGATGAAGAGAAGGATGGTTAAAGGGATTTATGGGGTGCTTGTCATGTCATTATTTATTGGTTTCAAGGCGCTGACAGCGCCTTTATCTGTGGGGGAAATCGCCCCCGACTTTGCGCTCAAGCAACTCGATGGAACCGAGTTTAACCTGAGTGATTATCAGGGACATAAGTCAGTTTATCTCATCTTCTGGAATACCTGGTGTGGCCCCTGTACGAAGAAGGCACCTAAGCTGGTGGATATTCAAAATGAGCTTGGAGAGCGGGTGAAACTGTTGGCTGTTAATACCAGTTGGAGTGACTCTTTATTTGAAATCACTCGTTTTCAATCTCATTTTTCGACTAATTACCCTATAGCCTTCGATGATGAAGCCGAGGTGACTCACCTCTATGGTGTGATGGGCACGCCAACCAGTTTCTTAGTGGATATCAATGGTGTCATCAAGCAGGTCGATGGTATTACAGATACCCTGAGTAGTAATATTGCTCAGTGGAACCAGATGATACCTCAAATGGGGCAAGAATTAATGGCAAGCCAGGGCTGCAGCAAGGAGAGCGTATGTTGAAAAAAGATACCCCGTTAACTGAGGCACAATTAAAAGATAAGCCGTTAAAAGCGGGCTCAAGCAAGCCTGAATTAGTCAGTGTCTTTAGTAGTGGCCTTAACCGCAGAGCCTTTTTAAGACAAACAGGTGCTGCCGCAGTTTTACTCGGTTTGATTGGTGCTAAGCCCTCAGTAGTTGCAGCCGCTGATGAGGTTGATAGCCAGGAGAGAGGCAGTGATGCAGGTTTTAGTTCCCATGCTCAAGCTGTAGTTGCAGCGGTGCAGATGCAGTTATTTCCCGATGATGACGATGGACCTTCGGCAAAAGATCTTAACGCATTTAGATATCTGACCTGGGCACTCGATGATCCTGACAATTTAGCCGATGGTGACAGGGCATTTATCTTGCGCGGTGTTGGTTGGCTCGAAGAGTTAGCAAAATCGACCCATGGCGCTAGTTTCATCAAGCTAGGGGTGAATGAGCAAGATGTCGTGCTTAAGCAGATAGCCAAGAGTCGCACCGGTGAGAACTGGCTTTCATTGCTGCTCTATTATTTACTGGAGTCCCTGACCTTAGACCCTATCTATGGTGGCAATACAGATGGTATCGGCTGGCAGTGGCTCGAACATCAGCCTGGTTTCCCGCGTCCGATTCAAGGCAAAACCTATTTAGATTTTAGCTAGCTGACAACAGAGCAGGAGATGGCATGAGTAAGCAAGAGTTTGATATCTGTATCGTTGGCAGTGGTGCTGGCGCGGGTCCTATCGCCTATGAGTTAGCAAAGGCGGGCTATAAGGTCGGTGTGTTGGAGAAGGGTAACTGGTTTAAAGAAAATGATTTCTTTAAAGATGAGCAATTGGTTCGCCACAGTGTGTTTCGCTCACAATTTAAGGATGAGCGTCATGTACTTGAGGAGCCTAATGGTGATGACACTTGGTCATCAGACACTACGGCTCAGTTTTGGGGCGGCAATACTGTCGGCGGCGCGACTAATTTTATGAGCGCTTACTTTCATCGTCTCAAGCCCCAAGATTTCAGGTTAGTCACTGAATATGGTGACATTGAAGGTGCTAACAATGTCGATTGGCCCATTAGTTATGATGATCTCGAGCCTTACTATACCAAGGTGGAACAGGTGATTGGCGTCTCTGGCAAAGTGGTAAAGCATCCGCAGTTAGAGCCGCGTTCGACCATAGACTTCCCCTTTCCACCGACCGCAGAACATCCTGTCGCTCAGCGCTTCGATGCCGCCTGTAAGGGGTTAAAGCTGCATCCCTTACCCATGGCTCGCGGTATTCTCTCTATCCCCTTCAATGGCCGAAAAAGCTGTGAATACTCAGGTTATTGTGGCAGTTATGGCTGTCATTCCGGTGCAAAGGCTAGCTCTCGTGCAGCCTTGCTAGATGCGGCTGTAAAAACCGGCAATTGTGAGATAGTCACTCAGGCTAAGGTATATCGGCTCAATACGGACAGCTCTGGACAAATAAGCTCCGTGGATTATTTCGATCTGACCGATGAAAACAGCTCAAAGCGCGTTACGGCTAAGCTGTTTGTGGTGGCCTGTTACTCCATTGAGAGTGCCCGCCTGTTACTCAGTAGCACTGGCGACAAACATCCCAATGGCATAGGAAATACCTATCAGCAGGTGGGAAAAAACCTGCACTGCTGCGCCGGAGGTACGGGTCATGGTGTGTTTGAGATGGGTAAGCTCAAAGAGTTCGAGGCCAAGCAGCTTAAAATTCGTGGTCCCTTTTTCAATCGAGCCCTGCAGGACTGGTATGAGATTGACGATAAAGCAGTCTCATCTAAACCAATAAAAGGCGGCACACTCGATTTTGTCTTCGATCCACCATCGCCAACAGGGGAGACTGCCAGCTTGAAGTGGCAAGGGGAAAACCTGTTGTGGGGTACGCCGCTGAAACAGAAGATCAAATCCCACTTCACCAAGTCGAAAGACTTTAAGTTTGAAGTTTTCTGTGACTGGCTAACTAATGATGAATGCTATGTCAGTCTGGACCCTGTAGAGAAAGACCGCTGGGGTCAGAGCGTTGCCAAAGTCAGAGCAGGCTTTCATTCCCATGATGAGAAGGTGGCTCAGTATCTGGTGGATCGAGGCGTTGAAGTGATGAAAGCCATGGGGGCTCATCAAGCTTGGGGTAATGTTTTTACTCAGCCTACTTCAAACTTAGTCGCCGGTGGTTGTCGTTTCGGCAATGATGTAAAAACCTCTGTGTTAGACAAGAACTGTAAAGTACATGATTGCGATAACCTCTATGTGACCGATGGTTCATTTATGCCTAATGGAGGTAGTGTGACCCCAACCTTTACGATTTATGCTAATGCGTTTCGGGTGGCTGATAAGATTTTAGCGCGACTTGAGAAGGTTTAAGTCAGTTAATTCATTCATGGCTTTAACGGGTGGTAGTGTGACCCCAACCTTTACGATTTATGCTAATGCGTTTCGGGTGGCTGATAAGATTTTAGCGCGACTTGAGAAGGTTTAAGTCAGTTAATTCATTCATGGCTTTAACGGGTGGTAGTGTGACCCCAATCTTTACGATTTATGCTAATGCGTTTCGGGTGGCTGATAAGATTTTAGCGCGACTTGAGAAGGTTTAAGTCAGTTAATTCATTCGTTCATTCATGGCTTTAACGGGTGGTAGTGTGACCCCAATCTTTACGATTTATGCTAATGCGTTTCGGGTGGCTGATAAGATTTTAGCGCGACTTGAGAAGGTTTAAGTCAGTTAATTCATTCGTTCATTCGTTCATTCATGGCTTTAACGGGTGGTAGTGTGACCCCAACCTTTACGATTCTTGCTAATGCGTTTCGAGTAGCAGATAAGATTTTAGCGCCGCTAGATGAGGTAGTCATCTAGCGGCTCTCTTTAAATAAAATCGCTAGGAGCAAAGAGTTTTCTTCGAAGGGATCAGTGTTTCGACTTGTCCAAAATCCAGTACAGCCGCCATGGCATAACAACCATCATCCATCTTAACCGGCTTGGATAACGGGGTCGATTTAAAGCCTATTCGGGAAAAAACGACTCGTGTTGCGGGTGTCACTACCATGTAGACATACCTGATGTTTCTGTTGCGGCAATAATTTTGTAAGTGTGACAGCAACAGGTTCAGAGGAGGGTGATTACTCACCTTCGTTTTTCCTCTGTGAGTGGACTTGATTAATAGTCGGGATACTTCACAAGAGTTAGCGAGTTGAGTTGTAGGTTTAGAGCCCAGCAGAGGGCTGCTGAAAATCGTATTGATCATCCAGGGAGTGTCGTGATGATGTACTCTCAGGTATCCGGTCGCTTGACCATCGATAAAGAGTCCCAGATGGGTCGATGTATTATCGAAGTTGTCATATTCCTTCTCATCTTCCGGGCTTCCGACCCAGGCGAGTTCACGACAAAATACCTCGGCGCGTAGTCGATATAGTTTGTCCATCTGCCCTTGATTCGGGCTATGGGTGACGAGGTACTGGGGGGGATTTACTGCAAAGCGATGGACATTATCACTGGTGTGATGATTTGTTAATGGAGTCTGATTTGTTAATGGAGTCTGATTTGTTAATGGAGTCTGATTTGATTCCAGCATAGGGTTCTACTAATTTGGGCAAATTTCAAGGTGAATTACACCGCGATAATAGAACCTTAGGTACTGTCCGAAAGGTCAGTTGTAAATGTCGGATATTGCAATAAGGCGTTTGAAGGGGAAGTTTGTTGAAGTCCTGAGGTGCTAGTTAAAGATCTGAGAGTAATTGAACCCTTGAAGTATTTCGTTGAGTGAACTTAAGTTCATGGAAAAGTTATTTTTGTAAGAGATTAAGGTTGCGTAATTGTTCCTATTTATATTTTAAATTATTATCATGAACGATGAGAATGTTTGAAAATAATTTTAAAAGTGAATTTTATTAAATTGATATTACGTTTGTAAATAATATTTATAAATAAAATAGTATTTGTGTTCATTAAATTTATACAGGAAACTATAGAGAGCAGATGTTCTCTGCCGGTAATTAATAAAATGTAAGTTTACTCAGGGCTAAAAATGAAATCACTCTCTCAATTATCCGGGCCTCCGGCAACGAGTATTCTCGGGCATGTCAGTGCATTGAAGCAAACCGATATCCACCTCCAGATGTTGAAATGGATTGAGCAGTATGGAGATATTTTTCGGATCAGGTTAGGGATTAAGCCTGTGATGATAGTGGCCGAACCTAAATTGATTAAGACCTTGTTACGTAGCCGTCCAGAGCAATTCAGAAGAATTAAGAGCATAGAAACGGTTTTTGAAGAGGCTGGGCTAAACGGTATATTCTCTGCGGAGGGGGAGAAATGGAAAACCCACAGAAAACTCACAGAACCTAGTTTTCAGCCTGGTCATCTGAAGCATTTTTTCCCCCTGTTACAGGTCATCACCAAGAGGCTGGAGAAGCGATTCGAATACTTAGCCGTTTCGGGGCAAGAGTTCGATCTTCTGGATGAGTTTAAGCGTTATGCCGTCGACGTCACCACTTGGCTGGCATTCGGTGAAGATTTCAATTCACTGGAAAATTCCTCATCCAGATTAGAAGCTTGCCTGAAAACTGTGTTTCCAACCATGAACAAACGAATCACGTCACCTGTACCTATCTGGCGCTTATTTCCGTCGAGAGCAGATAAAGCTTTCGATGCTTCCCTCAAGGAGGTTAAGACGCTGGTAAAGGGTTTCATCAGCAACCAAAAGGAAAAAATGGCCGATAACCCTGAGTTGGCCAAAAAACCGGAAAATATGTTACAGGTCATGTTGACTGTGCAACAAGAAGACACCTCTCTTTCCGATGATGATATCATCGCCAATGCGGTCACTTTCCTGCTAGCGGGGGAGGATACCACGGCCAATACGCTCACCTGGATGGCATTCTTATTATCAAACGATGGGGAGGCTGAGGAGCGTTTAAATCGAGAACTACTGGAGTCGAATGTTAGTGGTATTTTAGGCTGGCCGCTCCCCAGATTATCTTTTCTCAATGCCATCACCTATGAGGCGATGAGATTAAAACCAGTGACACCTCTGCTCTATCTGGAGCCGATACAAGATACCCAAGTGGGCGGCTATAGTGTCAGTAAGGGAACACCGATATTCTTAATATTACACGCCAACGGTTTTAACCCTGATCTGTTCAGCGATCCTAACAGCTTCAACCCAAATCGTTGGCTGGACAAAGATCAGGCCTCATTTTCTTCACTTCAACCATTTGGGGGCGGGGCCAGATTGTGTCCCGGAAGGATGTTGGCCATGATGGAGATCAAGTTGGCGTTCAGTACTCTGTTCAGAAACTTCAGTTTGCAGCCCATGCAGGCGAGCAGTGAAGTGACTGAGCAGTTTGCTCTTACCATGTCACCCCATGGATTCAGGTGTAAAATACACAAGCGGATCAAGCTTGAATCGATGGGAACCGCCGTTAATTGAGTATCTTATCAAACCATGGCTATTTTTGATTAAAATTGATTTGTGCAATCGCCGATCTTGATGACTGTGATTTTTTTGTTAAGAGATCGATCTTTTTTCTTTGCATCTTGGTTTGATTGAGATTAAATTTATAGCTTAGGCGAGTATCGGTAGGGGAACTTACCGCTAGGGTGATACTTTAATTGTATTTTATTTTTTGTTATTGCAGTGACCTGGCTAACGAAACATTCAATTGAAGGATGATGAATAATGAGATTGCTGGAAGGGAATAATATCTCGCTTAATATAAAGCAAGTTTCAGATGTATATCAAATGTTTAGTGCCTCATCATCTTGTGATGAGATACTGCAATGTGCTAAGACTTTACAAAACTTGTTGGAAGTTGATGGAGTGGCTCTCATTACTCTGGTTATCCGCCCGGATCACAGTATTAATATTGAGAGGGTCGTTAGTTCCGGATTTGGTTTCGCGGCCAAGAGTGCGGAGTGGGACAGCATATATCAGAAGAAAAAATTTCAATATATTGACCCGATAGTGAGTTGTTCCAAGTCCTTCAGGAACTCTTTTAATTGGAAGTCTGTCCCTTCGATGATGTCGCTGTCAGAGAATCAGTTCAATTTTCTGGAGAGAGCACAGGAGATGGGCTTGAAGGAGGGAGCCAGCATAGGTTCTTTTTCTTCCAGACATATCTATAAGGAGCTGAACATCACATCTGTGTGTGGTTGTTCGCTCAACACGGAGCAGCTCGCGACCTTAGAATTGATCAATGCGGTTTCGGCTCAGGCCATGACCCGTCTTATGCACCCGGTGGAGGAGTTGACGAAGAGAGAGCGGGAGATATTGGCATGGTCTTCCGAAGGAAAGTCATCTTGGGAGATTGGCATGATCTGCTCTATCACAGAGAGAACAGTGAAGTTTCATCTGAAAAACATTTATAAGAAGCTCAATGTACAAAATAGGGCACAGGCGATTGTTTGTGCAATTAGGCAAGGCTTAATATAAGCTGTTTAAATATCATACTTTAGGTGTTTAAATTATAAACTGATATTCTTTAGGATGAATAACGTCAATATTTAAATATATATTCATGAATATAAGAGAACTCTCTAATAACCTATGGTTACTGGGTTTTAGCTTTATATGGTACGGAGAATGGTTAACTCATTATATTCTAGCTGTCTGAGGGAACAGTTATTAAAGTGTCATTTATACAGGATAATGAACTCATAATATATTTGCTTTTGTCTATACATTTAGACATGCAGGTTATTAGTTACTCAGAATAAGTTAAACTCAGATTGAATTATATTTTAATTGTTTGTTTATTATTCGGTTCAGCTCATTGAAATGAGATGGATTAAATAATATATATTCTCTTATTTTTATTTACTCGGTAAATTTCTTATTTAAGACCAATATTTGCCCGTTCCCCCTTGAACGGGCTTTTTTTTGTATATCATTGACTAAAACACCATCTCGGGGACATGCTCCGGCACCACAACTTAACCTGCAGTGAGCTCGATGCTCTCCTTAATACTGATGCCTGCTCGATATGAAGAAGACATTTTATCTTTTTCAGTTGAGCTACTGCCCATTTGAACAGTGCCATGATACTTGCAGATCACGTATTATCATTTTAGTAATTTAACAAGTTAATGACATTTTGTTGGTTATTAATTTCTCGAAGCTGCGGTAACAAGACTGGAAGGGCTAGATAGCGATTCAAGTTCTATATCCAGATCGTCGAATTAAGATGGAAGGATTCTAGGCATGATGAAAGGAACGGTGAAGTGGTTTAACAACACTAAAGGCTTTGGATTTATCTGTCCAGGCGCCGGTGGTGAAGATGTTTTTGCCCACTATTCTGCCATACAAATGGAAGGTTACCGGACTCTGGCGGCAGGCCAAGCTGTCGAATATAAGGTAGAGGCCGGTCCTAAAGGCATGCACGCATTGGCTATAACACCAACGGATGAAATGCCAGTGAATTAGGTTTTAAATGGAGACTCCACATTAACCCTATGATTAAAAAGTAAGATCCCCAAATAGGCACTCAAGGATGAGAGCCATAGAATCGAGTGTTTACTTAAAGAACAAACTCGAATCTCTGTTGTAAACCACAAGCATTAAAATAGCATCATCAACCCTTTGCCCGTTAAGTTCACTCCTTAACGGGATTTTTTTCGTGGTCAGCATCAGCATCAGCAGCTAGGCCAACATCTCAGACTTATGGAGCTGTATTGTCGATATTGGTTCTAAATTACTCGCTGAGTAATCCTGAACTCATTTCAGGATCCAGCTTGAATGTTTGAGGTAAGATGTAGGGCGTCTGTGGTCCCTATATTTACTATCTAGGTGAATATCGCACAGTTAAAGCAGTAAGTTGTAAGTAAAATGAAGCGTTCCTAGGATCTAGATCCTAGGAACTCAGTTTTTATGATTAAGGCGTGACAGCTATGGTGTCACGATATTAAACCAGAAGTTGAAGTCGTCCAGCATACCGAGAAACTCATTAAACTGTTTCTTGTCGCCACTTATCTTCACTGAACCATTTTTGATGGCTTCATCGAAGGTGAACTCTTTAAGCTGAATACTGTTCATGGTGTTCATCGACATGACTAAAGCGACATCAGGTTTAGCAACCTGGTTTTGGCTGTGGTGCAGAACGGCATTCTCTATCGTTAAGGTGTACTTACTCTTAAGATCAGTAAAGTCGATATTGATATCAAACACTTTCCCGGCCGCTTTTGCCGAGTCGAGTCTGACCGCTAAGAAATCAAACAGCATATCCGGGGTCATGGCGCGAATGGTATCAGGCGTTGCCGTTTGGGTGCCTCCTGCGGATGGGACACCATTTCTCAGTTCATAGGCACCTTGTAGATACACAGAGCGCCACGGACCTGATTCGGCCTGATAGCCAAGTTGCTCGAAAGCATCGGCCAGTAACTCTTTAGCTGGTCGACTCTTAGGGTTAGCAAATACGGCATGTTTCATCACTTCAGCAACCCAGCGATACTCTCCTTTATCAAATGAAGCCTGGGATTTTTTGATCACGGCAGCTTCGCCGCCCATAAAATCCATGTACTTTGTCGCTACCATCTCTGGCGGCAGGTTATTGAGGTTTGAGGGATTACCGTTATACCAGCCCATATACTTTTGATATACGGCGCGGCTATTATGGCGAAGGGTGCCGTAGTAACCGCGAGTCGGCCAGTTTTGTTCCAGCTCGGCAGGTAAGGTGATTATCTCGGAGATCTCTTCACCTGTATAACCTTGGTTCATCAGACGTACTGATTGGTCATGGGTAAATTTGTAGATATCACGCTGCTTTTTAAAATAGGGAATGATGTTTTCAGTGTCCCATACTGGCCAGTGATGACTTTGAAATTTTACTTTGGCCTGGCTGCCCCAGGTATCGATGGTTTCGTCGAGGAAATTGGCCCAAATCAATGCATCTCGCACCTCTGCCCCACGCAGTGTCAAGATGTTGTGCATGGTATTGGTGGAGTTTTCTGCCATCCAGAGCGCTTTCATATCAGGGAACCAGGTATTCATTTCGGCTGGAGCTTCACTGCCAGGCGTTAGCTGAAACTCCATATTGATCCCATCGATACTGAGTTTCTCACCGGTTTTGGTGATCTCATGGCTAGGTAATAATAGGCCAGCGAGCCCGGTCGAGACTGTCATTCCCAGACCACCATTGACGCCCCCTTTTGCATTGCGGGGGAGCATAGCACCGTACATGTATATGGCGCGGCGTCCCATGGCGTTACCTGCGATCACATTTTCTGAGACTGCATGTTCGGTAAAGTGCTCGGGTGAGATAATTTGCACCTCTCCAGACGCAACTTGCTCTGTGGTAGCAATTCCTGTTGCGCCGCCGTAATGATCGATATGGCTATGGCTGTAGATGATAG
Source organism: Shewanella sp. YLB-07 (assembly GCF_009377275.1). Lineage (NCBI taxonomy): Bacteria > Pseudomonadati > Pseudomonadota > Gammaproteobacteria > Alteromonadales > Shewanellaceae > Shewanella > Shewanella sp. YLB-07. The sequence continues at coordinate 484,099 of NZ_VOQB01000004.1, forward strand.
CCACAACCGGACGCTCTCCTAACTGTTCATTGATAAAGTCCAGCGCGGCTTTCGCAGTCTCGGGTGAGATAAGTGGATCGAAGACAATCCAGCCTGTTTTACCTTTGATAAAGGTGATATTGGATAGATCGAAGCCACGAACTTGATAGATGTTGTCGGTGACCTTAAATAGACCATGTTGGATCACAAGCTGAGCGTTTCGCCACAGACTTGGGTTAACTGTATCTGGCGCGTCCTTATCGATACTGATGTAGGTCTTGTACTGCTCCAGATCCCAGACCACATTGCCCTGAGAGTCCTTGATGGTGACAGTATCAGGTTTGGCGATAAAGCCCCGTTGGGCATCTTCAAAATCTTGTCTGTCACTGAAGGGTAAGGCCTTCAGTACCGCAGCATTGGCTACCTTGGTATATTGACTGGCGGGTTTTGACTGAGTCGCAGCAAGACTCGAGTGAGGTAAAACCAGAGAAAATGCGACTAGCAGCGCAAGCTTAGATCTATTCATTACAAATTCCTTTTATAACGGAGAGGGAAAAGCTGATTTAAATAATGGGTAAAAGTATAGTGAACTTAACGGGGAACGGTTGAATTATCAACAGCTAATGTGATGATATTTTTTAATATTTACAGAGGTAAGATTTTAGGAAGGGAGGACGTTTTTACTTTGTAATTGGAACTGCTGGATTCCAGCCACAGGCATGCTGGAATGACGTGTGGTTTCTGGTGGTTTCTGGTGGTTTCTGGTGGTTTCTGGTGGTTTGTGTATTAGTCGTCATCCTAAACTCGTTTCAGGATCCAGCTTGAATACTTTTTCAGTTTTCCCCGTCATTCCGAAGGGTAATACCATTCCGAGTAAGTATCTGATCATTCAACGGGAGTTCAAAGCGCTGTAGGCAAGGGCTATATTTGCTCCTGCAATATAGACATTCACCACATCCATGCGGCTTGCGAATATTTGAAGCTAATAGTTATTCTCGGCAACAAGCTCCTGCGTTGCTCTACCTCCTGCATCCATGCAGTCGTATATCGAGAACATTCAACGTAGCATAAAGGGCTTTGCCCTTTTCTTTAAACATCAGCCGCACTGCGTGAGGCTCTCAGCGTTTCCACTTTTTTGTTACATTGACTTAAAAGGGAATAACCATTTCCTCATCAATGCGCCTTGAATTGAAAAAGCTGAGAGTCTCTGAATTGACCAGATACTTATATGGAATGGTATAAGAAGCTAGGTGCTGATAGCTCTCCTATACTGAGTTGGACAGAGTGTTGTTTTGCTCTTGCTCTATTACTCGTAATAATCTGTACTCGCGCAATCACTGGATTACCCGGAGCTAGTCATGAGTCATACCTATAAAGTTATTGAATTAGTGGGATCTTCGCCTATCAGTTCGGATGAAGCGATCAAAAATGCCGTCACTTCCGCGGGGCAGACTTTGAAGCATCTTAGGTGGTTTGAGGTGATTGAGACTCGGGGACATCTGGAGGCGGGCTTGATTGCTCACTGGCAGGTGACCATCAAGGTTGGGTTTACGATAGAACCTTAGGCATCCCTTGGCAGGCCTTTTTCGATGCTGCGGATCACTCTTTGTGTTTTGCGGCTGAGGGATGAGGCGTTCTGGACTCTATCTGACTGGCTCAAGGCTGCTGTTTCACGGCCTTTTGTTTCCAGGCTCTGTTTTTCCAGGATAAGGGCTGATGCTAGCTTGGTGTGTTGCTGAGTCAGGGCCCAGTCGATATGTTCTATGACCATCTCATCGACCTCTTTGGATGCTTTTCTCTGCTCGAGCTCTTGGACGACCTTTTCTGAAGCTGGGGCATTTCCTAAGGCGACGGCGATGTTTCTTAGCCAGCGCTTATGTCCGATACGGCGAATGGGGCTGCCTTCGGTGATCTTGAGAAACTCGGCCTCAGTCCAACCAAAGAGGATAAGCAATTCAGGTTGTTTAAGTGGGTCCCGGGTGTGAAAATCACTCTCGAGGGTGAGCGGCGCCTTGCTGTTGACCGGGCATACTAGCTGGCAGTCATCACAGCCGTAGATACGGTTACCTATGAGAGGACGAAACTCTTCAGGAATGGCCCCTTGCAGCTCTATGGTCAGATAAGAAATGCAACGTCTGCCATCGACGATATACGGCTCGACTATGGCATTGGTTGGACATGACTTGATGCAGGCGACGCAGGTATTACAGCCCTCACTGACGGGAATGTCCACGGGCAGGGGCAGGTCGAGTAATAGCTCACCGAGAAAGAACCAGCTGCCCACCTCTTCATTGAGCAATAGACTGTGTTTACCAGTCCAGCCCAGACCAGCTTTCTCGGCTAGGGGCCTCTCGAGTATCGGCGCCGAGTCCACAAAGGGGCGGAAGTTAGTTTTGCCCGCATTCATGATATCAAGCTCGGCCTGAATCATCTGGCCTAGCTTCTTGAGGCGATTACGGATCAACTTGTGATAGTCCCGTCCGCCGGCATAACGGGAGATATAGGCAAGGTTGGGATCTTTGAGATTAGTCGCGAAGCCTGCTTCTGGCGGCAGGTAGTTCATTCTGGCTGAGATGACCCTGATAGTGCCGGGGTGCAGCTCATGTGGACGGGCACGCATCATGCCATGGGCTTCCATATACGCCATATCACCATGATAGCCCTTGTCCAGCCACTGCTGTAACTTGAGCTCTTCGCTGGTTAAGTCTGTGTCACATATACCTATTTGAGCAAAGCCCAGCTCAATGCCCCACTGCTTGATTTTAGCTGTGAGTTCTCTTAGTTCTGCTGGTGAGAAGAGGTGGGAATTTGTTGGAGGTTGAGCTGTGTCAGACATAGGATTGGTATATAAATAGGCAATGAAATACCACAATATGATAACAGTAATTCGCTACCTTAGCTGCTGATTTGATTAAGCCTGCCTCTTGGGCTTAGTTACAGTTTCCACTAGATGTGAATTTTGGCAACTTTTATCTATTATTCCTCCTGTTGCCAGTTTTGATTCGAATGGATAGTATTACAGCAGGCATTTAAATCATGCTATTCGAATCAAGAGTTAACTGACGCAAAGACCTAGGAACTAGTCCCTAGGATCTAATTCTTAAAGGGAAACATGGATTATACGCTTATCATTTCCCTTTTCCTGTTAACCACCTTTACCTCCACCGTAGCGGGTATATGTGGCTTAGGCGGCGGACTTATCTTAGCCGTGACTTTACCTTGGTTCGTACCAGCCGCAGCTGTCATTCCTATTCATGGCACCACCCAATTAGCGAGTAATTTCACTCGTCTCGGATTTTCCTTCAAGCACATATATTGGCCGGTTGTGGGTCCGTTTGTGCTGGGTTCCTTGGTCGGTATCGCCCTGTTCGGCTTCTTCCTGATAAACCTGTCGACTGAGTTTATTCCCTTGTACATCTCGATTTATCTGCTGCTTAGCCTCTGGGTAAAACCTATTGAAGATTTACTTGGCAAGCTGGAAAACTTTTATCTGGTTGGCGCGGCGCAGACTGGTCTGGGGTTAGTGGTAGGTGCTCCCGGTCCACTGACCATAAACCTTTTGATGAAGCGCTTGACTGATAAAGATCAGATCATTGCCACAGCGGCGCTGTTGATGGGCTTGAGTAATGTTTCTAAAGTGGTGACTTATGCGGGATTAGGATTCATTTTTTCCGATTTTTTGCCACAAATACTCTCGGCTATCTTAGGGGCTTCTTTAGGTTCTTTGATTGGCACTAAGCTAAGAGGAAAGATCGACAACCAGAAGTTTATGAAGGCCTTGAAGTGGATATTAACCTTATTGGCAATTCAAACACTTGTTCGTTTTAGCTATGGCTGAATAAAGGATGCTACTAGCGCTCTCTTGCATCACTCAGCCCTCCATAACCCCCTAGTATTCCTGTTTATATTCATCTGAACTTTGTTTGTCTACAGGCTATTAATTTTGCTTTCTGTAGTTATTCTGGCTTCTTGGGCTGTTTTATTATTTAAGTTGAGTTATTTGCGTTGTCCCTGCCGTAATTGTTCCTCACCATAACAATAGTTATTCATTTTTGACGCATATTTAATGTGTGTTAATGCTAGTTTCATACCAGTTTCGGTGTTAGTTATATAAGGCAGTACATAAAAACAACTATTTTCTAAGGTTCCTTATATGACGCTTAATCGCAAGATAATGACATTTGTGGGCGTACTCTTTATCGCCTTGATAAGTATTGCAGTCTTAGGTCTGCAGGCCTTATCTAAAGCCAGTGAAAGTGACAATATTGCCCGAATTAATCAGTTGATGAAGAGTACGGTCAATATTGTTGAGCAGTTTGAGCAATTAGCCGCATCGGGTGAACTCAGTGAGTCCAAGGCTAAGCAGTATGCCGCTCAGATGCTCAGAGAGAATAAATATCACGACTCTGAATATGTCTATGTGGTCGACGACAAACTAGACTTTTTAGCTACCCCACACGATCCCCAACTTCATGGCACCAGCTTCAACGATTTTAAGGATGCCAGCGGTAAGAGTATCGGCCAGATGGTGGAGGGCTTAGTGGGTAACAAGACCCAGCAGATCATCACCTATCATTGGGATTCTGAGCGTAATGGCACCGTCGTCGATCTCACCTCTGTGGTACAGAAAACCAGTCGTTGGGGCTGGTATGTGGGAACCGGGATCAGTTCCGCCGAAGCCAATGAACGCTACTGGTCTGTGGCCAAGTGGCTGTTAACCCTATCTATCATCATCGCTGTGGTATTGTCCTTTGCCCTCTATCGTTTCGGAGCAAGCATGCGTAATGCGTTAGGCGCCGAGATTGAAGATGTGCGCAATATTGTGATCAAAGTCTCAAGGGGCGACTTGAAGCAAAATCCTGACTTTAAATATGCCAGCAATGACAGCGTTGTCGGTGCGATAAATTATATGCAGGAAGGATTGCAAGACGTTGTAAAAGAAATAAAAAATGTCGCTGACACTCTTAATGAGCAAATGGTGGAATCAGAGAGTCGCGCCACGGAATTAGATAACTTAACCAGGACTATGAATGAGGAAACCCAGATGGTGGCTTCGGCTGTCACTGAGCTTACCGCTTCATCGGGTACTGTTGCTGACCATGCTAAGCAGACTGCCGACTCTGTTACCGCCGCGGAAAAACAAGGGCTGAACGCTCATCTCTTGACTGAGGAAGCGTCTAAAACCATAGCCCTGCTTGAGACTCAGATAGAGAGTGCGGGTTCGAATATTCAGATCCTCGATGATGAGGTCAATAATATCGCCAATGTGCTGTCTGTGATCCAGGGGATTGCCGAACAGACCAACCTACTGGCACTCAACGCGGCTATCGAAGCGGCACGCGCTGGAGAGCAAGGTCGTGGTTTCGCCGTGGTTGCCGATGAAGTGCGTCAATTGGCTCAGAGGACTCAGAGCAGCACGGGTGAGATCAATAAGATGATTGTTAAGCTGCAGACCGCTGCTAAGGATGCGAAAACTTCTGTGACTCAGAGTATAACGACCAGTGAAGAGACGGTGGCTAAATCACATCAGGTGTCTGAAGAGCTCAAAAATATTGCGACCTCGCTATCTGAAATCTCCTCGATGAGCCATCAGATCTCGGAGGCGGCGTCGGAGCAGTTAACGGCGGGGGAGGACTCGGCTCAACGAATCGTCAATATCTCAGAAACAGCCGAAAATACGGCATCAGTGTCTCATTCGTCCCATGCGACCAGCGCCCAGATCCAGATGTTAACTAAGAATCTGGAGAAAGAGGTGCAGAAGTTCTCTATCTAATACTCTCAGCTAGAGTAAGAGTAAGTGCTCACATACTAAGAGCTGATGAGTTAGCCCAACTTTTCTCTGCATAGGTGATAGGACGGACTAAATATGATGGATCAGGCATGAAAAAAGCCAGCCTATACGAACGTATAAGCTGGCTTTTTATTCTGTATTTTAGAAAAACCTAGTCGACGAAGCTCATCAGATGTTGTTTGACTTCATCTGAAGCAAAGGCTTGTTCGACACTGATTTTATAGATGTTGAAGTAATCTTCACGGCTCAGGCTGAACTCTTGCATCACCTTTCGTACCTCGTCTGTCATAGTGGTATTGGAGACGGTGCGGTTATCTGTGTTGATTGTGATGGGCAGCCCATCTTCATAAAAGGCTTTCAGCGGATGCTCACTAAGATTATCCACCGCTTTCGTCTGAATATTACTGCTGGGGCAGGTCTCCAGGCCGATATTCTGCTGTTTCACTAGGTCATAGGCGCCCTGATGACCCGTGATATGAATCCCATGACCCACACGCTCGGCTTTAAGCATAGAGATGGCGTCGAATACGTTTTGACCCACGCCTTGCTCTCCGGCGTGTATAGTGATGCGGTAGCCTTTCTCGATGGCGTAAGCTACATAGGGGATAAACTCACTGCAAAATCCCGGTAGCTCTGCGCCAGCCAAGTCGAAGGCCACCACGCCCTTGTTCAGATAAGGAGCGCCCGCATCGATAACATCTCTGATGTTATCCTTGGGGAACGTTCTCAAGATAGAGAGAATATAGTTGCCCTTAATATCATACATGGCTTCGGCGCGCTGCATGCCTTTGACGACTGAGTCTATGATCTGATCGAAGCTTAGACCCTGCAATTGATGCAGTTGTGGGCCGAATCTGACCTCGAAATATTTGACGTTTTCCTTAGCCGCATCCTCGAAAAGCTCAAATGAAATACGCTCGATACCTGCTTGGGTCTGCATCACAGACAGAGGAAGGTCGAAACGCATCAGATACTCTTCGAGATTTTGACATGTCTCGGGGGCGATCATTAATGCACGGATTTCGTTGATGTCTTGGCTGGGAATGGAGATGCTTTGCTCGTTGGCCAGATCGATAATCGTTTGTGGGCGAACGCTGCCATCTAAGTGACAATGTAGATCGATCTTGGGTAAGCTTAAATAATTCATGAGTCTCTACCTTTATTGGATAGTACCTATATGAATACCGATTAAAAGAGGGATCTATAGCGCTTATTGGACGCAGATCCTGTCTATTAACAGATAGTCTATATTGGAGATAGTGCATAAAGTTACAGACTTCATAATCAAGAATTTAAGGCTCTTGGTAGAAACTCCCAAACCATATCATTGGGATTATACGAAGCGATTTTTCGGACTATAACATTAGCTATAAGTGACTGCAACGTTCGACTTTAGCGCTTGCTAATTTACTCTGACTTGATCTAGTGGCTTGATGGCGTGGATTTATTTTGATGTCTTGATTGCGATTCGTTGAACACTTTGGGGGAAGCATGGTTCTGGATTGATAACATTAACTCAGCAAAAAGGGGGCTAATGCCCCCTTAGGTTTAGTTCAACTTAAGATACGTTTACTCGTACCTTGGTTTTACATAGAACCTTGGTTGATCATCACTGAGTTGTTTGAACCAACTTGAGTCACAGCCGCGGTGTTAGACATATCAGTTTGGATGATATTGGCGTAATTCATGGCGCCGCCGGTGGCCGTAACATAAGCAACATGGCTGTTGCCCGTTTGAGATACGAGTAATTCGTTCTCTGCGCCCCAAGTCGAATCTACATCGGCGAAGTTAAGGTCGCCATTTTGGTCGATATCAACCAGTGAACCGTTATGTGAAGACTCTGCCGAAACTAAATTACCGTTACCAATCTGGTCGATATACATGGTGTTATCTGAACCTGTAGAGGTTGCACCTATGTCACGGCCTGTATCTGAGTTAGATATACGGTTATTATTACCATTTTGAGTAATAAATATCTCGCTGCCCGCACCAGAGAAGGTGCCTGCACCTGCATAGTTACCAAGACCCGTCTGGTCGATAGTGATGCTGTTACCGAAACTAGTAGCATCTTGCATAACCAGTACATCGTTACCTAAACCATTTTGAGTCACGGCTACAGTATCGCGGTTACCGTCTTGATAGATATCTGCATTGTTAGACACAAGCGCCGTATCGGAACTCACCTGGCTGACTGTCGCATCATTGCCGTTACCTGTTTGGGTAACACGAGTCGTTTGCTGATAGTCCTGAGTAACAGATGAACTGTTGTTATTACCGTCTTGTACTACTCTGGCAGTGTTTTGTGAATCTTGCTGTATGCTTGACTCATTGCCATTACCGTTAATTTGCAATGAAAAAACAGTGTTAGAGATCCCTTGTGTGACCTCAGCATAGTTGTTGTTACCATCGACCTGAATGACATCTGCTTGGTTAGCTGAGCCTTGCTCTATGTTAGATTCGTTACCATTGCCTTCAAGCTGTAATACAAACACATCGTTAGCTTGGTCTTGCTCTATATTGATGTAGTTATTATTGCCACCGTCTTGTGCTACGAATGCTGTGTTGTCATCTTCTTGCTCTATCCAAGACTGGTTACCGTTGCCGCTAACTTGTATCACTGTAGCCGAGTTATCATCATCTTGATCTATCCAAGAGCTATTACGGTTACCATTGTCTTGGACCACAGTCACTGTGTTGTCGTCATCCTGATCGATATCGGAGAAGTTACCATTGCCGTTAGTCTGAGTAACGTTAACTGTGTTGTCATCATCTTGATCTACCCAAGACTCGTTGTTGTTACCGCCACCCTGATAGATACGCAATGAGTTATCATCATCCTGTTCGATATCTGAGAAGTTACCGTTACCATTTTCCTGGGTGACGTAGGTGACGTTATCGTCATCTGAATTTAGGTATGACTCATTACCGTTACCGTTTTGCTGAGTGATATAGGCTTGGTTTCTATCTTCCTGGATCACATCTGATACGTTGCCATTACCATTTAGCTGAGTGACTATCGCCTGGTTATCTTCATCCCCTGAGCGATCGGCTTGATCGATATAAGATTCGTTGTTGTTACCCGTTTGGCTGATAATCGCCGTGTTGTTCTCTGCCTGAAGCACTTCTGAGTAGTTACCATTGCCCATTTGTGTCACGGTCGCCGTGTTCATTTCAAGCTGATCTACGTATGAGCCATTAGCATTACCAGTTTGGCTGACCGATGCTAGGTTCTGCCCAACGCCGTCATCACCGTTTTGATAGATGGTCGAGTCGTTTCTATTACCAGATTGTATCGATGTCGCCGTGTTTTGTTGAGCCGATTGGCTAATGAGTGCGACGTTATCGTTACCCGTCTGTGTCAGAGTGGCGAGTGTAGTATCGCCACCTATGCTACCCGTCGATTGGGTGATATCGGCATCGTTACCCGAACCAGACTGAGTCAGGTTGGCAACGGCTGCGTCAGAACCTGTTTGACCTATATAGGCATCATTGCCTTGGCCGACATGCTGAGTGATGGTCGCGAGTGCACTATCTGAGTCAGTGTTCTCGATGAGAGCGGTGTCGCCATTACCGGTTTGAATGATGTTCGATGAAGCAGAAGTCACATCGGCTTGGCTGACTATGGCTGAATTACGGTTGCCCGATTGCTGGATATCGGCAATGTTCAGATCCGAATTTAACTGATCCACTTGGGCTGTGTTGCGGTTACCATCTTGGTCAATCAATGCCTGATTACTATTGCTTTCGATAGTCTGGTTAACGGTCGCGCCGTTATTATTACCATCTTGTGTCACAGTCGTATTGTTATCAATACTGGCAGCTGAGGCTCCCGAAGAAGCGAGTAAAGCCGCTGATATCAGCATGGCAATCTTAGAATGTTTCATTAAATTATTCCCTTATTAACTAGTTAGTTGCTTAATTTGAGCCGTTAAAAACTTTGGTCATCGACTCAAAATAAAACAGACAAGATCCTTGCTGCTGGATCAAGATTAAAAACATTTTTGTTTGTACTCGTTGTTACCGCTTGATAGATAAGTCTCATCATTTTGAATGACTCGATCCCTATGTCACTGAGAATTGACTTAGTACACTCACTCCTTTCTTCATACCTAGGATTTAGCGTGTCAATTTATTGACGACAATTATGAGGAGTTAACGACTGAGTAACATCAGTCTTGAGTATTAAAGGATCTAGGTAGAAAGGATGTAATTACACTGGGTACTAATACTTTTATACTATTCGTAAATCCATGTTGTTAGTCTAAGTTATTGTTTTAATTTATGTTGGTTGTTTTTGTGATCGAATGAGATAGATAAACAAGTTAGAGTCAGAAATCTAGAATAACAATACTAAAGTGTTACGGAGTGGGAGCGGAAAGTAGGGCTTGGGCGGACAATATGTGATTATTGATTCATGTTTTTTCCAAGTATGATTTTCAGGCATAAGAGCTTCAGATATAAGAGGTTATATGAGAACCCATTCCTCAGTGCTGGTTATTTTTCTAAATGTACTTCATGGTGAATACTTTGGCATTATGACTGTGCCTGAAGATGTGGAAATAATCTGGCGTGATAAGATCGCAGGATGACTAAGCGCTAGTGATTGCTTGTATTCATCCTGATTTGACACAGTTTCTTCCACTAGATTTAGCCAGATATAGCCCTTTATCGGCGCGCTGTAGTAGTTCGGAGAAGTTTCTATCTTGTTCCCTGGCGGCGACCCCTGCGCTGATGGTCATGGTTAATTCTTGGGCTATATCACTCAAGTCTGTCATGGCTATGGAGTCCACTAAACGCTCGGCAATCTCTGTGGCTTGTTCTAAGTTGGTATGAGGTAATATGACTAAGAACTCTTCGCCACCGACCCGGCCTACTAGATCCGATTTTCGCATCAGATCACTGGCAATGTTTGCCAGTGAAATTAACGTCTTATCGCCGATATTGTGGCCAAAGTTGTCATTGATCTTCTTGAAGTGATCGGCATCGAACAAGATTAAGGCCATCACATCATGGTTTTCAGAGAAAGCTTGTTCGCCGACGGTATAGGCGTGTCTGCGATTTGCTAGTTTAGTCAAGTGATCTGTCAGGGCTAAAGTACTAAATAGTTTAGATTTTTGTGCTTGTTTATAGGCAAATAAAGAGATGACTATAATGACTATGATGGCGAGAAAGATGACAGTAAATTGTAAGTATCGATTTTGCTGTAAAATTTGTAATTCATGCTCCTTTATCTGCTGTGTCTCTAGCAGCAAGAGGTTTTCAGTTTCAACTTGCTTAGTATTGAATCGAGTCTGCATCTCTGCGGTTCTATGAGTCTGTAGCTTGATATCCAATTCATTATGGAGTTGATTAAAATGTTCCAGTGAATGGTATGCATGCTCCCATTGGAAAAGAGCCGCGAATACCTGACTTTCTAGCATATAGAGCTGGGTGAGACCACGAGTATTCTTGACTCTCAAGAAGGCAGATTTAGCTTCTTCGATAAGGGGAATTGCCGCGATGGGCTGGCCTTGTAATAGCTGGAACTGGGCGCGAAATAGCATCATAAAGCTATAGAAGGCTTCATCTGTAGGTAGAACATGCTTCTGTGCTTCATCAAGATATTTTTGAACCTCATCTAAGCGGCCCAACTTGATAAGAATCCCCGCTAAGTTAATGGCGACAAAACTTTGGGCTAGTTCATCTTTTTCCTGCTGCCAGTATCGATAGCTTTGCAGATGTTTCTTCAGTGCCGCTTCATTTTCACCTAATTCTTCCAGGGCGATGGCCATCTCCGTCACCATGTCCGTGGCGGATTCGAGATCGCCAGTTTCGATAAATTTGGCTTCGAGTTTTGCATAATACTTATATGCCGTGTGAGGATCGCCAAATCGACGATAACTAGTGGCTATTTCGGCTAAGTTATATCGACTCCAGAATGCCAGGTTTAAGTCATCGTAGAGCTGTTGAGCACTGTATAGGTCTTCCAGTGCCAAGGCGTAATTGCCCTGGAAGGAGTAGATAGCGCCTCGCAGGCCTCGGGCATCGGCGATAAGCCTAGGGGACTCAAGTTGATAGGCTTGAGCTATGACTTGATTGTATTCATTTAAGGCTAGGTCGACGTTTCCCGCGACTTGATAAAACCAGGCTCGGCACAGCTTTAAATCGGCAAAGGTCTCAGGAGATTGCTTGATGATTTCAGCATTCAGTTGTTTTTGGGCAAACTCTAATCCTTTAGCTCTCTGAGCACTGTCATATGCATCTGTGCTCCAACATAGTACTCGCTGTAATCTGAGATAGTTATCCAGATCGGTTAAGGTGATGTTGGCTTTTAGATACTTAAGTTTAGTTTTAAGGTCGTCACTGGATAAGGTCACACCACTTTCCAATTCTTCGAAGGTAGTATTTAGATTTTTCGGCTCATCGGCCAAGACGAGAGGCGAGAGCAATATGATCAATAGCCAAGGAAAAGTTAGCTTGCCAGCCCCCCTAAGTGTGAGCGTTCGGTAAACTAGAGCCTGACATATTAGTGCAAGCTTGGATATGATTCGATGTCGTAAAAGCCGATAAATCATTATGGGCTGATGCTTCCTCTTCGTTGGATCATGATGTACAGCATACACAAATTCTAGCCGAGATTACTTCAATATTATATATTTTATATGCAAAAAATTGACATAAGATATTGTATCTTTGGATGTTACAAATGAAGGTTGGCACTTGTCTACTTACTACTTATTTTGCTTTTATGTTGGGGGGCAGGTATAAAGGCTGCCATATTTTATCTATCTAAGAGCTTCATTGCCGTGAGAGCCATATTTGCGAGCATATTATTATTGAGTGGGTCAGCTAACGCTTAATGGTAGTGGATCTAATTTGGAAAAGTCTGGTGATGCGCTTTATCTGTTAATTCCTGTCGTCACATTCGGTGCGACTCTGTTTGTCGAAGATGACTATGAGGGAAGCAGGCAGTTGATTAAGACCGGCCTTGTTTCGCGCCTTGCTGTTGAAGGGCTTAAATATGCAATCGACAAGGAAAGGCCAGATGGCTCAGATAATGACTCGTTTCCTTCGGGACATGCGGCGGATACGTTCGCAGCGGCGACCTTTGTTCAGCAGAGATTTGGTTGGGAGTGGGCCATTCCTGCCTATATAGGTGCGGCTTATGTGGGGTATCCCCGAATTGCCAGCGATCAGCATCATATTGAAGATGTATTGATCGGCGCCGCGATCGGGGTTGTATCCGGACTTTACTTTACCGACCCCTATAAAGGCATCACCATTACACCGATAGCAGGTAATGGCAGCTACGGCCTGTATGTTAGTGGCAGATTTTGAGTTCAGAGGCCAGTTTAAGTTCAACGCTAGTGTTAAATATCAGTCATTACTGATCCTAAGCCCATTTTTATTGAAAATTTATAGAGCAAAACCATGATTGAGATCACCCCAGAGTATAAGACCCGCGTCGAGCAGGTGTCATTGAATGTATGTAATGTTGTTCTTCCTATGGATCAGCTCCCAGAGAATCTGTTGGAAGCCTACGCTAACCTCTGTAATGAGTTGCTAGAAGATACTGATGAGAAATTCATCAAAGGCTGGCAAGCCTTGCCGAACAGTGCCAGGGCTCAGTTGCCACAGGCGGACTTTCATGGCTTTTATATTGCTAATGCCTGGATACAGCTGAGCCGAGTGGCACAAGACATTTCCGAGATGGCCGAGAGTGACGAGGCCATAGACGAGAAAGAGTACAACGGCATCTTCACCCGTATCTCAGATGATTCTCTCAAGGATTGTTCGAAGAAGCTGAAAAAGTCTCGCACCGATAGAGCTCTGTTTAACAGCATCATGGCAGTTATCGACGGAAAATAGCTGTCTCATCATGGATGAGATATTAATCCTATTAGGACTGACTATTGAGGTAACAGGCTATCTGTAAAGGCTATGGGAAACCATGGCCTTTTTTTGTACTTTTGTTTTAGGCAGCGGCTTGCCAGATAACAAGTCTTAACTATCTTCTTAATGGGTTAATGGGTTAAAGGGTTAAAGGGCTAAAGGGCTAAAGGGCTAAAGGGTTAAAGGGTTAAAGGGTTCACTTGAGAGGTTCTTGGTGAGCTTGCTAAGTACAATAGCCTTATCAGGTTTCATTGCTTGTTACAACCAATATGCAAGCAAAGAACGAAGCCACCCATTATAAATCAACAACATGCCAGCCTTATTTCTGGTTATCAAGATTCAACTCAGTGACGGGATTAACTCAGCCAGTAATCAGGCTTTCTGAGCTAATTATTTATAGATTTTGGTCGTTTAAGGAGGGAAATGGTGAATTTTACGCAGGACTATCCTAACCCATTAAATGGATAGGTTAGCTGGAATAAGGAATGATTGAACGTATCAGCTTGCTTGTAAATACTGACAACATTGAGAGAAATGCCGTCGTCGCTTCTCTAAGTGTTCACAGTAGCTCGTTAGCTCCTGCAAGGTGCCTACAGGCCCATGGAATAGCTTACCAAAATCAGCAGTGAGTTTTATCCAGTTATCACTGGGAATATTGAGTCGTGTCAGTATTCTTGCTGCATTGACTGAAATTTCACCTCGCTTATCATCACGAAGTATACGGCCCGTTTCATCAACTAGATCTAAGTAGTCTTTAAGGTCAAAGTTGATACCTTTAGCTTGCTGCTCATGCTCATTGCCAATAAAAGATAATAGTTTTACCGGTTGCTTCCCCTTCAAGGCCGCCTTAACTCTTAGCTGAAGGCTGGTATAATCAGAATTTTCTGGTGTTTGAGCTACCTTCGCACGGATAGGGTTCAGTTCAACATAAGCCATACACGCTAAAACGGCCGCTTCATCGAGTAAAGCTTGGCTTTTAAACCTTCCCTCCCAGAAATGCCCGGTGCAGTTATCTTCATCGTTGGCTTTCCTAGCTATGGGTTCATTGAGACAACGCATGAACCAGCTAATATCACTGAGACGTGAGCGATAAGTGGCAATGAGATGTTTTAACTGAGCCACTTGGTACTCATCAATAACCTCTCCTTTAGCGAACTTCTGTGTAATCTCTGTACCCTTGAAACATTTATGCCACTGTTCAACCACCTCTCTATCGGACCAGGTATTGACCGTCTCTAAATCAATATACAGCACTAAATGCAGATGATTACTCATCACGGCATAGGCAGCCACATCAATAGCAAACACCTCTGTCAATTTGAGGAGCTGCGTTTCTACCCAACCCCGACGATGGTCATAGTTTTTGCCTGTATATTTGTCGTCTCCGCAGAGGTGAGCGCGACGGACAACGCGACTACAGCAGTGATAATAGGGTGTATCTTCGAGACTAATTTGAGTACTTCGAGGGCGGGGCATAATAATCTCCAGCTTAAACTCTTCATTAAGCTTAGTAAGAAGAGTAACTGTATGCATTAATTATGGGTGGCCAGATTTTTTGATTTCTGCTTCATTTACTGATGTGGCTATCCCTAATTACTGATACTGAGTATTTGTCTTTATTTTCTCTCTTCCGCTAGCCTGTCTGAAAATAAACAGAAGATTCCCTATACTCATTTAGAGTTGGGGGAAATAGGATGAATTAATGAATAAAGTGTATTTACTGGCACTGATCGCGAGTCTAACTATGGGCACCACAAGTTGTAAAGCTGAGTCTACCAAACCAGCTGAACCCGCAGATATGATTATGACTAATGCTGTTATCTATGGCCATAGGGATGCCGATACTCTGGCTGTCTATGATGGCAATATTGTTTATATAGGCAGTGAAAATGGTGTGGATGCCTATCGTAATACCCAAACCCAGATGATAGATCTGGAACAAGCATTCGTGATGCCTGGTTTTATCGATAACCACAATCATGTGTTTGAAGCTGCATCGGCAGCCGGTGGTAACTGTGAGCTTAATATGGACGCATCGCTGGCAGAGCAAGTTCCTTATCTGAAAGCTTGCCGTAATCTAGCTAAAGAAAATGAATGGTTGATGGGCTACGGTTTCTCTGTGGATTCCGTGTTAAGTGAAGAGAATGACACCAGTCCACTGGAAGTGATAGATCGCATTTTTCCCGATACCCCAGTGGTGATTATGGAGCAGACTTCACACTCCATGTGGGTGAATTCAGAAGCACTCAAACGTGCAGGAATTACTAAAGATTCCAGCGAACCACAAGGCGGAAAAATACTTAAAGACCAGGATACCGGCGAGCTCAATGGTATCTTGTTCGATAATGCTGGCGACTTGGTTATGGAAATGGCATGGAACAGCTTAGAAAACCAATTTGATACTAGCTATGATGGTCTTATGACTGGGCTAGAAATTGCTGCAACCCATGGCATTACCACCATAGGTGATGGTCGACTGTATTGGAAACGCGGTTGGTATGAAGTGTGGCAAGCGGCGGCGAAAGAGGGGGCATTAACCGCAAGAGTATCGCTTCGTCCCTGGATATATCCCACCGATTCTATGGATTCCCAATTGACGTATCTGAAGACAATTCACTCCGACGACAAGTCAGGTTTGCTGTTAGTCGATCAGGTGAAAATGTACAGCGATGGTATTTTTATTAACGGTACGGCGAAATTACTTAAGCCATATATAGATACCTATATTGCAGATGAGCCTTTTGGCATTAACTATATTGCACCGCAACAGATGCCAAGCTGGCTGGATAAATTAAATCAGATTGGTTTTGGCGCTCATATTCATGCCATTGGTGATGGAGCCATTCGTGAGTCGCTTAATGCCATTGAGTATGTTCGCAGTAAAGGGGCGACAAGGCCTTATACATTAACCCATTTAGAGCTAGTCAATCCAAGGGATGTTCCCCGTTTTGTTAAGTTGGATGTAACGGCAGATTTTCAAGTGGGATCGGACTATATCGCTCATCACGATCATAGCTGGGCCGAGCCTTTTCTTGGTGCAGAGCGTAGCAGTTTCTTGATGAACTTGAAGGCCATTTTTGATACTGGTGCTAATGTGACCCTAAGCAGTGATTGGAATGTGCACGACATAAACCCATTAGTTGGCATTGCCTACAGTATCAAGATGGGCGCTACCGGTTTACCTGACATAGATTCTGCGATTGACTCATATACTATCAATGCGGCAACTAGCTTAGGGATCGGTGAGATAACAGGCTCCATAGATCTTGGTAAGTCGGCGGATTTTGCCATTATTGACAAAAACATTACTCGTTTACCCATAGAGGAGATTGTCTACGCCGAAGTCATTATGACTGTGTTACGGGGGAAAGTTGTCTTCGATGCCAATGATCATTAATCTTGTGGCCTGCACCGTTTTTACGATTTGCCTTCACACTATATGACTGGCTCTCTATATGGGCTTGTTAGTGACGAATCAGTGCCAGTATTGGCGCGCTCTAAATTAAACTATGTTCTTGCTTGAAAGCATCGATCACTTTAGATCCTTTCTTGGACAGGGTTAGGCCATTGCGCCAGCACAGCTCTACTTTTCGTTTAATCCCGACAGGCTCAAAGTCGCAGTTAAGCGACACGAGTTGCTTATCCATAACCAAGGTACTCACATACTCCCGCGGTAAAAACGCGAACCCTTTACCTAGTTTAAGCATAGCGATCAAGATATTGATGTCAGCGAACAGGCCGTAATGAGGGCTGAATCCGTTTTCATCCCCATGGCTCACATCTCCCCAAACAAGTTCACTGTGCTCACTTAAATCTTGTAAGTTTAGGCTAGATGATTCTGCCAATGGATGTCGGGGGCTGCAAACTAGTTCTTCGTGATAATAACCCAGGCGGCAGTAGTCAAAGCGGGTGTGGTGAATAGTGTCGGATTCGTGAGTCAGAATGATATCTGTAAGACCCTCGCACAGGTCTTTCTCTAGCTGCCCCGCCTCTTCCCGATACACCTCTAGATTCAAGTTCACTATGTCTAATACTGCTGCGAGGGCAGGGGTAAAGGCGAAGTCGGGAATGTAATTTTCCATTCCAATTCTGAGTATTGTAGGCTCACTTTTCGCGAGCTCCTGGGCATTTTGCACAAATTTATCCAGTTGACCCAAGCTGTGAGTAAGATAAGGAAGTAGCTTTTCACCATCTTGACTCAAGGTGGTCTTGTTACCCGAGCGATCAAAAAAACTCACTCCCAAATCAATTTCTAAATCAGAAATCCATTGGCTAACCTGAGACTGCTTTTTTCCTAATTGACGCGCCGCCGCAGAAATAGAGCCTGTTTCAATTGCCAGTAACAATGCTTGAAGATGTAGTAAATTCATAAATCTGTTTATCTCTTGTCTAATAACAAGTTTTCTAATTATTTTATTCTTGGTTCATCTAGCTTTATTCGTATTGGTTTAGTTCATTTACTTTCAATACCTTACTTGAACCAATCACCTACCATGGGGGCTGTATAGGGATATACGAATGCCTTGAAGATAGGATGCCTAGAAACGACCTTTCATGCAAACACTTCGTGAAGTGTGACAGGTCCGCCCAACTAAATATATTCTATCCTCAATAGGCATTATATTAATTACCAACTATCTTTTAATAAGAATGAAGTCATAGAAAAGGGTAGGCAATGAGAAAGCACTCACTGGTTATTGTAATTCTTTCGTTTATATATATCCCCACTTGCTTTGCTGAAGTCGTTATTAATGGCTTTGCTTCCATTGTTGCAGGCTCCAGTCTCGAAGATGACAAGTCTTACTACGGTTATGATAAAGAGATTAGTTTCGAAAACGACAGTAAGATGGCATTGCAATTTTCCGCTGATTTAGGGGAAGGTCTCAGAGCGACCGCTCAGATCATTGCAAGAGGGCGAAATGATTTTAATCCTGATTTTGAGTGGGCTTATATTTCCTATGAGATTAATGATCAATTCATGCTAATGGCAGGAAGACAGAGATTTAATCTGTATAAGTACTCAGACTATATCGATGTAGGCTACGCTTACCATTGGATAACCCCTCCAAGAGGGGTCTACTCGCTTCCTTTTAACTCAGGGGAAGGTGTAGGGCTCACCTATAGTGACTTATGGGGAGACTCTGATGCAGAGATCACCTATAAATACATCACCTCATCGATATCAGATTATCAACCTATAGGCTCAGATACTACTCCAGCTCCTTTTTCAGCCAAGGGGCACATTATTAACTTCAATTTTGCCACTGGTTCCTTTGAGTATGGGCTCAATCTAGGTCTTATCGACGAATACTCCTATGAGCAGCACACTATCATTGCTCTGGGGCAGGCTATTTCGGAAGCTGGAGTATTTACTCAAGAGATCGTTGATGATCTGTTACCCATAGATGATGGAGCAACCTTGATTGGTGCCCATGTAAAATATGATGTGGACAGTTGGTTTATTCTCGCCGAATACACCATGACAGAACTTGATCCCAGCTTCTTGGCTGATACTAACTCTGCATTTATCTCAGGTGGAATCCGGTTCAATAACTTAACCTTCCATGTGACTTACGGCATGGACGAAGGTAAGCCTCAGATGGATGCTTATGAAGCCATGTTACCTATCTATAGCTCATTACCTCCGATCAACCAAATCGCCTTAGCCCCATTGCTGTTTGGTACTCAAGCAGCCCTAACAGCACAAGAAGAAGACAGTAACTACTACATAGTAGGCACTCGATGGGACTTCCACCCATCGGCTGCATTTAAAATTGAGTACACCCATTATTCCGATGATTATTCAGTAGGTACGGATGCTCAACTGTTAGCTATTGCGGTAGATCTGGTTTTTTAGGAGAAAGAAGATGAACAAAATATTTTGCTCAATTTTACTCAGTTTGTTTTCGTTACATGCAGTGTCTGGAATTGCAGTGATAGTCCACCCTGATAACGGTGATTCTTTAGACAAGAAGAGTATTTCAAATCTCTATCTCGGTAAGACGAAGAAATTTCCTGGAGGGGCTCAAGCTATTCCGATTAACTTGGAGGAAAGGCAAGTTAATCGAGGGGAGTTTGATTCCACTGTTTTAGGTAAATCATCAAGTCAATTGAAGTCCTATTGGTCTAAGAAAGTATTTACTGGTAAAGGAACGCCCCCGAAAGAGTTTGCCAATGATGATGAAGTGATAAAGCTGGTTTCATCTAACCCAAATATTATTGGTTATATTGATAGTAGTAAGGTCAATGATACCGTTAAGGTTGTTGCTGAATTCTAACTCTAACGTTAGCTTAAAATCTGGTAGGGAACGGTCTGGGTAGACGCTGAAAATGAACTTGATTAACAATATATCCATTTTAAAAATAGGGGACTATCTTTGTCCTTTTGGTCATTATTTTTGTTTCAACATTGAGCATTAGTATTATTAAAAACCGGAAACGAAGATGATAAGGTACACAATTATTTTTGGACTCCTATTATCATGGGTCGCTTTTGGTGCACAAGCTCAAACATTTTTTTGGCAACCTGGTCCTGTATTTTCATCTATATATGTTCAATTAAGAAGTATTGATACGAAAAAAGCTAACGATCCACCAACAGAGAAAAGCGTGATTTTCGATACCTATACCATAGGGAAACTCGGAGGTTCAAACTACTTTGCTGCCATCGAAGGTACTATGGGGCATATTAATTATAGTGGACAAGATAGTCACTCTTCCTTTGGTAAAGATTTATTAAAGCTACAGGCATTTATCATTCAAACATGGCAAATTAGTGAATATTTCTCCGGTGGGTGGAATGGATATGCTATCAATAGAAATTTATCCCGCTCAGATCAAGGCCTATTTGGTTATACTTTTTATTCTATCGGTGGAGTATTAAAACATCAAAAAAATGGTTGGACTTTCGCTCCGAAGATTAACTATATATTTAGTGGGTCTTTGGGGAAAGATGGGCTCGCAGGACACAGTAAAAGTAATTTCACTGGCTACCACTTTGTACCTTTAATACGTAAAGATTTTTTGTTTCACAACACTGTCCTAACTATCTCTCCGGTATACTTGAATGTAACTGGGGATAATAAAACAGCAGCAGAATATTTAAAGTTGACTATAAGTTTGGCTTTCCCCTTTAATAATAAATGGTGGATAGCTAGCAAAGTTAGTTACCAGCATTTATATAAGTTTGATTATTTTGGCATCGATATAGCCAATGAAAATGAAACGAGGTTTATTTTGGGGTTAAGGTATCGTTGGTAGTTCTACTTTAACCATTGACAAACATTTATATGTTGCGAAAATATAGGTAATAACGAATGAAATTTACAAGAGAAACTAAGGTTAGACTTCATCCAGAATAAACAAATAAGTCGATATCTTGCTCCTCTGTTCCTTAATGATTATTCACGACAGGTACTTTAAGCATGGACTTTGTTTGAAATCTCAGAGCTCACAGTGATGACTCTTATGAAATCAAGAACCAGCGTCTCGCAGACTCTTGTCAAAGAAAGTGGTGCACATGCCTCGCTAGGTAACAACTAAGGTGCAACCTTCAGCTATTCTTACTAATACCAAATAAACAGAAGAAAAGTGCAATAGCCTTCATCCAAAGGCACAAATACAGGCAATAAAAAAGCTACCATTATCAACTGGTAGCTTTAATCTATTCTCGTATCTCGAACTTGGATCCTGAAACAAGTTCAGGATGACAAGCTAGTGAAGAGTTAGAACGAAGTTCGCTTGTAACGTCGATACTCTGCTGTCCAGAAGTTAGCTTCGATAGCCTGCTTGAGTAGCTCATCGGTACATGGTAGTGCATGGCCTTGCTCGATCGCGACCTTACCTACGGCGAGTGCAATGTGCTTGCTGACACTGTGGATCTTTTCCAGTGACGGCAATAGCGGTCCTTCACCATTGATGGCAAGTGGCGAGCATTCGGCTAATGCGCGGCTCGATGCCATCAGCATCGCATCACTGACGCGTTTAGCGCCTGAGGCGAGTACACCTAAGCCAATACCCGGGAAGATATAGCTGTTATTACACTGAGCTATCTCGAAGGTTTCATCATTAACTACTACTGGCTCGAAGGGACTGCCTGTGGCGACAAGTGCTTGGCCATTGGTCCAATGCAGCACATCTTTGGGGGTGGCTTCGACGCGGCTGGTTGGGTTCGATAGTGGAAAGATGATTGGGCGAGAGCAGTTTGCATGCATCGCCTTGATGATCTCTTCGGTGAATAATCCTGGTGCCCCGGATACCCCGATAAGTACTGTAGGCTTACCGTTCTTCATCACATCAAGTAGTGAGATGTTATCGCTGAAGTTATCCCAGTCATTTACATCATCACACTTCTGCGCCAGTTTCTGTTGGAATGGCAGTAGATTCGGCATGTTGGCTTGCAGCATACCCCAGCGATCGACCATAAATACTTGCTGGCGAGCCTGACTGTCTGAGATCCCTTCCGAGACCATTTGGGCCACTATGGCTTCGGCGATTCCGCAACCGGCAGAGCCTGCACCTAAGAAGGCGATACGTTGCTCACTCAGTTGAGTCTTAGCAGCCTTACAGGCGGCGAGGAGTGAGCCTACAGTGACGGCAGCGGTGCCTTGAATATCATCGTTAAAGCAGCAATATTGATCCTTGTAACGCTCAAGCAGAGGCATGGCGTTCTTTTGGGCGAAATCTTCGAACTGGATCAAGGCATCTGGCCAGCGACGGCTAACCGCCTGCATAAAGGCTTCGATGAACTCTTTATATTCTTCGCCGCCGATGCGCTGATGACGCCAGCCCATATACATAGGATCTTCTAGCAGATGTGGGTTATCTGTACCTACATCTAAGGTGATTGGTAAGGTATATGCTGGGCTGATACCACCACAACTGGTATACAGAGACAGCTTACCAATAGGGATGCCCATGCCACCAATACCCTGATCGCCCAGGCCCAGAATACGTTCACCGTCGGTGACAACGATGATCTTCACCTTTTGGCGTGTCGAGTTATTGAGAATATCTTCGATGCGATCTTTATTCGGATAGGAGATAAACAGGCCGCGGTTACGACGATACTCCTTGGAGAAGCGCTCACAGGCCATACCCACAGTCGGGGTATAGATGATAGGCATCATTTCGGTAATGTGGTTTTGAACCAAACGATAGTAGAGTGTTTCGTTGGTGTCTTGAATGTTTCTCAGGTAGATGTGTCTATCGAGGTCATTGGTAAAGTTAGTGTACTGATCATAAGCACGAGACGCTTGCTCTTCGATGGTTTCGATAACATGAGGCAGTAGGCCTTCGAGATTGAAGAAAACACGTTCTTCATCGGTGAATGCGCTGCCCTTGTTGATCAAGGGGGCTTCGAGAATCGCAGGTCCTGCAAAGGGAAGGTAGAGCGGGCGTTTATGATCGTCCATTGGTAACCTTTTCGATAGTGTTAATTATAGATGCCGTGAGTCTGGCAAGATTATCACGAAACGTGATCTTTGTTCTGTTTCTGAACTGTTTTTTATCTCTTTTTTACCTGTTTTTTACATTTTATTTTGTTTTGTTTAAAACAAAAAAGCACAGCCAGAGCCGTGCTTTAGGTAATCACTTCTTTATCGTAATTAGGTTTTGTTATTTACCGCGATGCTTGACTGACAGGCCCGCGAGAAAGTTACGTAAAACCTGATCGCCGCACTCTTTAAAGTGCTTATGACCTGGCTTTCTAAACAGAGCACCGAGTTCTGATTTAGACATGTTGAAATCAGCCAGAGCTAATGTGCTGATGATGTCATCTTCACGCATCTCCAGGGCAACTCTTAACTTCTTGAAGGTAAGGTTGTTGTTAATTTGTGATACTGGCTCAGGGATTTCGGCGCCTTCTCTCAGGCCACGCTTTTCTATGATAAGGCCATCAAGGAACTGACACATGGTCTTGTCATTACAAGGCTGGTAACCTTCCTCTTCCTCTTTCTTTAGCAAGTTAAGAAGAAGCTCTTGTGACACTTCATGATTAACCTTGGCGAAGATCTTGATCATCTTGGCATTTTGGTAATCGAACACGAAGCGTAGACGGCGTAAAATATCGTTGTTAATCATTAGTCTTTATCTTTTTCTAGTTGATTCCGCGGCTGCGGGATCTTGTGGGTACTATTATATCTGAGTTTCGCTCTGAGCCTCGGATTTATTTGTACTGTCTATTTTATCTTTTGTGTCCATGAGCCTTCTATTCTCAAGACTTTTAGCATAAATAAGCGACTCTCTGATACTCGCTCGTATTTGGTTATGCAGTTCAAATACCCGGTCGAGATCACTGATGTTTAATGAGATATTTTCCAGCATCACCAGATCCAGATCAAACTCAGGATAATGGAGTGTCATCGACATATATCCCGGCAGATAGCCGGTATGACTATATTCTATGATGCCATCTTCTCGGTTGATCCTAAGGCCATAACCGTAACTCATATCCGGCCACAAGAATTCTATGTCGGTATGTGAGCGAGTCATCAGCTGGTAACTCTGGGGGCTGATTAGCCTACCTGAATGCAATTTTTGCTGAAATGTGGCGAAGGCTTGAGTCGTGGCAATGATTCCACCTGCTGGAATCAAAGATTTGGTCAGCTCTAGTCCTGAGGGGGCTAATACACTGCCTGCTTCATTGAGCCCAATGGCGAGAGAGGGAGCCCGTTGACGTATGTTATCTATGGTGCCAACCTCGGCGTAGAGGCCTCCGAGTCGGTTAGTTAGCTTTAAGTTGGCAATCTGTTGAGCCAAGGTTTGCTGGTTTACCTGCTCGAGAATCTCACCTAAGAGGGAGTAACCCAAGTTGGAGTATTGAAATTGGCTGCCGGGCTGGAAACGATTTGGCTTACCTAATTTATCGACACCCGATGTGTGGCTTAGCAGGTGATGTAATGTGATGTTTTCATTGTATCGACTTGGGTTGAATCTGGGATTGTTTTGTGCTGTTTCGACATCTATGCCGTAGATGATTGTAGGCGAAGCGACTTCTTTAGACGAACCGATTCGCTGCAACGAACGCGATGAGTCGCTCTTTTCTGCTTCTTCGAGTTCGTTGCTAGCGTCGAGGGGTATTTCAGGTTCAAGGGCTGGCTCGGGAGCGGTTTCAAATTTCGCATCGAAGTCCTCATCTCTCTCAGATCCTGAATCTGTATAAGAGTCACTATTACCGCCCTGAATCTCATCAGTATCTAAGTCTAGACCATCGATGAGATAGCTATTTAGGGAGCTGTTGAGATCTAGCTTACCCGCATCGACGGTCTGCAAAATAAGAGTCGCCGTTATCTGTTTAGATAGAGAGGCGATGACGAAGCTGGTATTTTTGTTGATCCCTCTGCCCTTGTTTACTGTGAGTAGTGTTTTTCCATCTCTTAACAGGAGTACGCTGCCACTGAATGGCTGTAGAGAAGTGTCGATAGCCTGCTTTATGGCAACTTCCATATTTTGTGGTGCGACCACAGGTTCGCTTCGAGTTTGCCCATCCGAGCGCTCTGACTGTACTTTTTCATTCTTAAGCGATGGGAAATCGGCATAACTTGAGCTACTCAGTGTTAGTACACTTAACACTAAACAAGTTAATAGAGTGTTTTGTCGGTGCATCCTTGTCCTTAACTGCATTTCATAATCACTTATTTTGTCGCCATCCAGTAGATAAACAGCAGGGCAAAACTGACCAAATAGGTCATGCCTACCATAGACAGAGATTTCATTTTCCAGCCATAGCGATCTGATTCAGCCAGAGCCGAGCTGGTCATTAACTTATAGTTTAGCCAAGCGAAAATGACCGTGGTCATAAAAGCTAAGATCATCACAAATTCCAGTAGAGGCAGAAGGGCTCCTTTAAAAAACAAAATGATGCCTAAGCCAATTGCACTGATGCCAAGCATGACCCTGGTTAAGCCTTTCTCAGTGTCTTGGGTTTGAGTCAATAAGCGCCAGCCCATATTCAGGGTGCGACTGTAGCCGTCGATGACGGTCACTGTGGTGCTGAAGATACACAATAGGGCTACGGTGCCGATGAGATAGCGTGCTCCCTCGCCTAAAACCCGGCTATACAGGTCTATGAGTTGGCTGGCAAATTTAGCCCCAGATGCCGAAAACTGCTCGCCGCTGCCGTGCATAACCAGGGAGCCTAGGGCGAGGAAGACGATGGCAAGAATTGCAGTAGTCAGGTAACCGAAGTTAAAGTCGAAGATGGCTTGCTCTTTGGTTATATGAACCGTTTTTTTCTTCTCTAACAGCCAGAGGGAGTTCCATGCACTGACCTCTATGGGGGCGGGCATCCAGCCCATCATGGCGACGAGGAAACCGATATAGCCCCATTGCCAAGGTGACTGAGAGACAAAATCTGGGCTCATGATAGACGGAGCATTGAAGGCTAATGCCACGGCAATGAGCGTCGAGATGGTGAGGCAGAGCATGATCACTTTAGTGAGCTTATCGAGTAGAGTGTAATGACCAAAAATAAGCAGGGCCAGGCTCGATAGTAAGACAATCAGAGCCAGTAGATCGATGGAGAGAGGGATGAATAGGGTCAGCATCGCGGCTGTTAGCATGGCCACCCCGGCAGTGCTAGCCACGGCTGCTATGGTGTTGAGACCCGTGAACAGCAAGAGGTAGCCTCTGCCCTGTTTAAGATAACCATGGAGTAAACTCTCTCCTGTCGATGCCGTATAGCGGGCACCGGCGGCGAAGAAAGGATATTTAAGCAGATTAACCGCTAAGATAACCCAGGCCAACTGCCAGCCAAACTCAGCCCCGGCACGAGTCGAGGCGACTAGGTGAGAGGCGCCGATAGCGGCGGCCGCCATTAATAAGCCTGGTCCTAATGCGCTTAGCAGGTATCTGGCTTTAGATAACCGAGTCTCGGTGTTTAGTGAGGTGTTTAAGCTAGTATCAGTTTGTGGGTCATCTTGCGCTTTATCCATGGCATTCATTTTTTAGTGTGGGCTCCATCACTAGTTAACTGTTATTTTTATCTTTTATATAGTGGTCGTAGAATATGACACGCTTGGTATGAAGATTAAAAGAAGTTTTTGGGTAGAGTGCTATGAGTTCATTAGATAAGCCTTAATTTAGCTGGCTAATGCTATTTAGGCAGCTGGGCTTCAAGCAGTTGTTTAAAGTCTTTTCTGTTAAATGGTTTAGTCAATGCGGCAACGATATTGACCCGTTTCATTTTCAAGATGGTGAGTGTAGAAGCAAGCGTCATTTGATCCAGGCCGGTAACCAGTATGATTGGCTTGTTGCCCTTTAGGGTGATAATGCGATCGATATGAGCTATCCCGACCATGTTGGGAAGTTGTATATCGGTGACGATGAGATCGGCATCGAGATAGGATTGATCGTCGGGTAAGGCATCAAATTGAAGTATACGTTCAAAGCCTACGGACTCGGCAAGCGTTCTTATCTGTTTAGCCATAAACTCATCATCTTCAATGAGTAGGAGTGTTGCTTCAGACATATTACTGCCTTCATTATTAACTTAGTCATAGTGTAGTAGTTATGTCTGTGGATCTCTTGAATAAGTGAGATTTTCTCTTTAGAAGGTCGACGCTTCAGTACTCGCTATGAGTCGTTATTTTTGGCTTATACCTTCTATTCGAATCGAATAATTCTAAAAATCATTGTCCCTTCAGTCATATGCTTACAGTTGTTCTTATTGTGTAAATTTTATGTTGTTAATTGTTTTTATGAATTTTAAAATCATTATTTATTAAACGTTTACATAAATCCCCTTCACTAGCAACCTATTAAGTCTTGCGCAGTCATGACTCTGATTTTAAATCGGCGAATATAGCAAGCGATTGAAAATAAAAATAATTCAACAAGTGGAAGGGACCCTCATGGCCTATCAAAACAGTAAGTTAAGCCACACTCGCTCTATTAAAGGTAGATTAGGAAAATTAACAAACTTGGCAATACTTGTCGCAAGTGTCTTTGCCATACCAACATCGGTATTAGCGAATGATAATAGTGAAATAGAAGATTTAAAACAGCAAGTCGCAAATTTAAGTGAAAAATTAGATGAGCTATCCGTTAGTGAAATATCGACCTCTGGCGGTGGCTTAGAAGTTGTCAGTAAAGATGGCAAATACAGTTTCGAAATGGGCGGACGTTTCCAGCTCGATTACAACGCATTTGATGGCGCTTACAATGCCGATAATGGCGGTGAAACAGGCTCAGATCTGTTTCCCAGACGCATAAGAACCTATGTAGAAGGTCAAGCAGATAACTGGGATTATAAGTTACTGCTCGATTTTTCGGAAGGCGCCGAGATCACCATGGCGCGCCTGCGGTACAAGGGCTTCAAGGGGGGGCCGGTGATTAAGCTAGGTAAGATCCGTGAAGATATCAGCATGGAAGCTCTGACCAGTAGTAAGCACATCACGGGGATCTCACGCTCCATGTTGTCAAATACCATGTCTCCTTATTTTAAATATGGTGTGGCGGCGTATCAATATTTCAAAGATTCAGGTTTACGCTACGCCATAGGTGCATACAAGGGCGGCTCATTTGGCGCCACTGGCAAAGATGAAAACGATAAGTTAGCACTTTCCTACACAGGTCGTTTGACTTGGTCTCCGATTCATAATGATGGCGAAGTATTGCACTTTGGCTTGTGGGGCTCCCATCGTGATATGGGCGGCAATAAGTTGTCGGCTAAATTTGCTCGCGGTGAGGTTCGCGAGACCAATGTACGCCTGGTGGACTATGCGGCAGGCGGGGATACCTATGCGGTGGACAATCTGCAGCAGTGGGGATTGGAGTTTGCCGGGGTATATGGCCCTATGTCTTTGCAGGCTGAATACGCTAAGCGAGATGTGCAGGCGGTCGACTCGATCAACGATGATTCTTTCGATGGTTATTATGTGACAGCCAGTTACTTCATCACAGGCGAGAGCCGTAAATATGCTAAACGCGGCGTTTTTAGCTCACCGACACCACTTTCTACCTATGGTGCATGGGAAGTCTTTGCTCGCATGAGTAACTTCGATGCCACCTCGGAGACACAAGGTACAGAGGCCGATGTGGCCACCATAGGGGTGAACTACTACCTCAATAAGAAAATCAAGTTTATGGCTAACTATTTGATGTCTGATGTCAGTGGTCCCGGCACTCAGGCTTTAGTTGGGGATTATGACAGCGGTAATGCGATGACACTAAGAGCGCAATATCTTTTCTAAATGAGTGCATCGGTAAATCGGTGCGAACACTAGGTTCGCGCCAAGAGCATTTAATTTTTTAGACAGAGTCATCAAACTTAATTTTTGGAGAACGTCATGAAACTGACAACATTTACCTCGAGTGCCATAGCTGCTGTGATGCTAACCATGGGAATGGGCGCGGCGAATGCGAGCGACAGTATCGATACAAGTAAGATCCACTTTCTCATTCCTGGTGGACCAGGCGGTGGATGGGATGGCACTGCCAGAGGCACAGGCGAGGCCTTGCTTAAATCCGGCATGATAGAAAATGCTTCTTATCAGAACATGTCCGGTGGTGGCGGTGGTAAGGCCATCGCTTACATGATTGAAACTGCGGCTAAGCAGACCGATACCTTGATGGTGAACTCGACACCGATTGTCGTTCGTTCACTGACTAAGGTGTTTCCACAGTCCTTTAGGGATCTTAAACCTGTGGCGGGAACCATTGCCGATTATGGTGCCTTCGTGGTCCGTGCTAATTCAAAGTTTCAGAACTGGGATGAAGTGGTTGCTGAATTTAAGAAGAACCCTAGAAAGGTGAAGTTCTCTGGCGGTTCGGCTCGAGGCAGCTTAGATCACTTAGTTGCTGCTATGGCGATGCAGGCTGGCGATGTTGACGTGAAACGTCTGGTTTATGTGGCTTATGACGCCGGCGGTAAGGCCATGGCGGGTTTGCTATCGGGTGAGACGGCTATCTTGTCGACCGGCGTCGGTGAGGCATTAAATATGGCCCAGAGTGGTGAGGTACGCATTCTCGCCATCACATCACCAAAGCGTGTCGAGGCAGTACCAAATGTGCCGACTCTGACAGAGCTGGGTTATAACGTGGTCTTCGCTAATTGGCGTGGTTTCTTCGCAGCTCCTTCTATGTCTGATGAGAAAGTTGCTGCCTATGCCAAGTTACTGGGCGGGGTTCAGGTAACCCCAGAATGGAATGAGATTAAGGCCCGTAATGGCTGGGTCAATCTCTATAATCCAGATACCGAGTTCTATCAGTTTCTCGAGAATCAGGAGCAAGTGATCGGTGGACTGATGAAGGAATTAGGTTTCTTAAGATAAAGACATAAGCAAGATCCACAAAGCACAGCTTCTCTGCCTGCAGCATATTTGTATGCTGTAGGCAGGGATAACACCTAATTAAAAAATACTATAAATGGTGAATCTTATGAATATCAGTAGAGACAAGCTTGGGGCGTTGTTTTTTTTCAT
This sequence comes from Shewanella sp. YLB-07, assembly GCF_009377275.1. Lineage (NCBI taxonomy): Bacteria > Pseudomonadati > Pseudomonadota > Gammaproteobacteria > Alteromonadales > Shewanellaceae > Shewanella > Shewanella sp. YLB-07. The sequence continues at coordinate 514,162 of NZ_VOQB01000004.1, forward strand.
ATTTAGCGCCTGTTATGGCTACTACGCCACGCAAATCCCCCTATATCCAGGTGAAGAATACGATGTCTTCACCTCCCAGACTATGCCGAAGATCTATGCTATTACGGCCATGCTGGTGTCGGCTCTGGGGTTATTTCTAGCGATAGTTGAAGAGAGGAAGTCGGCATCTTTAAAGGCGGGAGATAAAGACAGACCTTATTTTGACCGCAAGGGCTGGACTCAGTGCGGCGCGCTTATCGGTTTGATGTTTTTTTATGGCGGCACCATAGAAGCTCTGGGCTTCATCTTGTCTACCATAGTCTTCCTGATTATCGGTTATCTCATCTTAGGTGAGCGCCGACCTAAAATCCTCTTCGTCGCTTCGGTGCCTGTGGTGATTGTCTTCTGGGCGATCATGACTCAGTTACTCGGCATCTATCTTTCAACTGGCGACATCTGGAGCTAAGACTATGCATGATGGAATATTACTGGGTTTAGAGACTGCATTTTCGATGCAGAACATCTTATTTGTTATCTTCGGCTGCTTCGTCGGCACATTTATCGGCATGTTGCCCGGGCTAGGTCCTATCACGGCAATTGCCCTGATGATCCCCATCACCTATGGTATCGACCCATCATCCGGGATGATCTTGATGGCTGGTGTCTATTACGGTGCTATTTTTGGTGGTTCTACTTCATCGATTTTGATCAATGCTCCGGGAGTTGCCGGCACCGTTGCGACTTCGTTCGATGGTTATCCCTTAGCGAGACAAGGCCAAGCGGGTAAGGCGTTGGCATTGGCGGCTTACTCTTCTTTCTGTGGCGGCACTATCGCGGCGGTTTTCCTGCTGGTGGCCGCGCCCATGTTGTCTAAGGTCTCACTGAGCTTTCAGTCACCGGATTATTTTGCCTTGTTAGTATTGGGACTCACTGCGATAGCGGCTTTCTCCAATAAGGGACAGTTTCTTAAATCGATCATGATGACTCTCCTAGGATTGATGTTGGCGACGGTAGGCACGGATCAGGCATCCGGTGTCGAGCGCTTCACCTTCGGCCAGATAGATCTTCTCGATGGGATCAGTTTTCTCTTAATTGCCATGTCCATGTTTGCCCTCTCGGAAGCTTTGATGTCTATCATAGCTAAGAGCAAGGCCAAAGAAGGTGATCTAACATCGATAGAGCAAGCTGTTTCGACTAAGGTCGGCAGTTTGAAATTAACTAGGGCAGAGATCAAAGAGGTGGCCCCTACCGTGGCGCGCTCATCGGTACTGGGTTTCTTCGTCGGCGTGCTGCCGGGAGCGGGTGCGACTATCGCTTCATTTCTGGCCTATGGTCTGGAGCGTAATCTGGCATCGGCTAAAGAGAAACTAAAGTTCGGCAAGGGTAGCCTACGTGGATTGGCGGCCCCTGAGACGGCCAACAATGCAGCCTGTAGCGGCTCATTTGTGCCCTTGTTAACCTTAGGGATACCAGGTTCCGGGACCACAGCTGTTATGTTAGGGGCATTGATGGCCTATGGTATTCAGCCTGGTCCAAGACTGTTTATCGATAACCCAGAGGTATTCTGGTCGGTTATAGTGTCCATGTATCTGGGAAATATCGTACTGCTATTTATCAATCTGCCGCTGATCCCTTACATCGCCAAGGCACTAGCCTTGCCTAAGCAACTGCTTACTGTGTTGATCTTGTTCTTCTCTCTGATCGGTGTGTATCTGGTATCGTTTAACGCCTTCGATATCTTTATGATGGCGTGTTTCGCTGTGATTGCCATCGGTCTCAGGTTACTCAATTTCGGCATGTCACCTTTGATCTTAGGCTTTATCTTGGGCGGCATGTTAGAGCAGAACCTGCGTCGTTCGTTAACACTCTACGATGGCTCTATTTCATTCCTCTGGGACAGACCCATTACCCTGACAATTCTGATCGTTGCGTCATTGATCTTGTTGCTACCTAAGATATCTGAGCTTTTAAGAAGAGGGAGAAAAAAGACTGCAGAAGTGAATTAAAAAGAGTTCCAATCAAGTTTTGTAACGTAAGAACTGCGGTTGAGTGCGGCTTACACTCTTTATTCTTACGTTACTTTTTTTGACAAATCGTTAACAGAAAACTTATTATCGTATTTTGTATCCATGACGCGAGTTCGAGAAAGGAGTTTTCGACTAGGATAAATTTATGATCTCTATCGTCTCAACGTTTAAAAATTTAGGTTTGCATAATCGTCTGGCCTTCTTCTCCCTGAGCCTGATCGTAATCCAAACTTTTGGCTTAGGGCTCGTTGCCACCTATAGCCTGCAAACCAATCTGGAAGAGCAGATTGGCAAACGCGCCTTAGCCTTGTCCAAGTCACTAGTCCATCATCCCATCATTATTCAAGGGCTTATCAATAAGGATAGTGCCTCGGTACAAGCCTTCGCAGAGATTATCCGTCATAACACAGAAGCCAGATTCATCGTTGTCGGTGATATCGATGGGATTCGTTATTCTCATCCAAACGTGAGCAAGTTAGGCAAGAAGATGGTGGGCGGAGACAACACGCAAGCCTTAATCTATGGTGAGTCTTATATTTCAAAGGCGAAGGGGTCTTTAGGTATCTCGGTTCGCGGTAAGAGCCCTATCTACTCGCCACAGGGAGACATAATCGGTCTGGTATCGGTAGGTTTTCTCGAAGAGGATATTGATAAGGTCGTAGATAAGTTTAAGCGTAATTTAAACTTCTTCTTTGGCTTGATACTCCTGGCGGGAGTGGGGGTAACCATCTATATATCCAAACGCTACCGAGATGATATCTTCGGGCTCGAACCCGAAGAGATTGCCCGTACTTATACCGAACGTAAGGCCGTGCTCGCCTCTATTCTTGAGGCTATCATAGTGATCAACGAAGCGGGAGTTATAACCAGTGTCAATCCGGTTGCATTGAAGCTTATCGGTGATGTAGACAAAGACAAGATTGTCGGCAGTGCTATCGATGATCTGCTGTCACTGTCTCCCATGCTGAGCGCCGATAATGCCGAGGTATCCTGGCGGGATATCGAGGTGGATATCAATGGTCAGTTGATGATCTTAACTAAGACCCCATTGTTGATTAACGGCGAAAATAAGGGAGCCGTGCTTAGCTTCAGGCTCAAGGATGACATAGTGGTGTTGAGTAGAAAACTGTCTCAGGTGCAGCAGTTCTCGACCATGTTACAAGTGCAGACCCATGAGTATTCTAATAAGCTCAATACCATAGGAGGCCTTATTCAAATTGGCTCCGTCGATGAGGCTCTGGAATTGATCACCAGTGAAAGCTCAGGTTATCAGGAGATGATCGAGTTTTTGATTACTACCATTAAAGATCCTGTGATGGCGGGGTTCTTCCTGGGTAAATACAATCAAGCCCGAGAGTGTAATATTGAATTTATCATAGAGTCAGATAGTAGCCTCAATGATATTCCAGTGCATATACCCAGAGAAAAGTTGGTCACGATTCTGGGAAATATCATAGATAATGCCTTCGATGCCAGCCTTAAAAACAGCGCTAAAATTCACATGGTTAATTTACATATGACAGATATAGGTAATGACCTCATATTTGAAGTTGTTGACTCTGGCGGCGGTATAGGGAGCGACTTGAAAGCGAATATTTTTGCATTAGGCGAAACCACTAAGGCCGAGATGGGCCATGGCATCGGCATGTACCTGGTAAAGAATGCACTGGCTCAGTTAGGCGGGTCGATATCTATATCTAATGCCAAGGGAGGCGGTACCATAATGACCGTGTATATCCCCAAGCAGCTGGGAAAACGGTCATAAGCAAGCAGTACCGATGATAAACATAACAATAACAAGGTATTATGATGAAAGTGAAAAATGTACTGATAGTTGAGGATGATGCCAGGATTGCCACGATCTTGGCCAAAACCATCAACAAACGAGAAGAGTATGAGGTCATAGGCATCGCCTCGAACGTGACTGAGGCGATAGATGTCATAGACTGCTTCGCACCGGAACTGGTGTTTTTGGATATTAGTCTGGACTCGAGTTGCGGCCTGGATGTGATCAAGTATATTCGTCAAGAGATAAAGGAAAATACGCCGACTGTGGTGATGTTAACGGCCGCTAAAGATGTGGAGGTTATCCAAAAGTCTGTCGCTTCTGGTGTATTCGATTATATCCTTAAACCCATCTCTTTCTCACGTCTGAATCAGACCCTGCAACGTTTCGCGGATTATTCAAATAAACTTGAGACCAGACAGGCGTTCGAGCAGGAAGATGTGGATCTCTTCTTTGGTCTGCAACATGGTGAAGAACTGAGATCTGGTGCTGGTTCTGATAAAAGTGAAAAATTGTCTCTGCCAAAGGGAGTCGATAGTCTGACTCTGGAAAAGATTATTAATGCTTTCATGCACGATCCTGCTACCGCATATACGGCGGAAGTGATGGCGGACAGCATTGGGATCAGTCGAACCACGGCCAGGCGTTATCTGGAATATCTGCTGTCTGTCGATAGGGTGAAGGCCGATATCGAATATGGCACCGTGGGTCGCCCGGAGCGTCGTTACATCTTCATTTAAACATTTCCCATTAGCTTCTCCTTCATCTCCCAGCGCTTCAAGTGAGGAGCGTGCCTATATTTGCGTAAGTTAGTCATCTCTGCTCCTCTAGGCCGTTTAGATAGAGTTTGTAACTCTTTATGTCTAAGGCGCTGCTTTATTTGACTTCCCTAATTTAGGCATTAGGTTAGTACTTGCACGAGTAATCAGTAGTCTGACTGAAATTTGTTGTAGTCAAGTGATTGAAAAATAATAATATCAAAGGATGATAACAATGAAGCAAGTAATAACACCTAGCCTGTGCGCGCTGGCTATCACCTCTCTGTTCGCTAATGACCTACATGCGGCAGCTGAAACCGTCGAACGAATCGAAGTGACGGGATCGCGTATCAAACGTACCGATATCGAAGGGCCATCGCCTATTCAATCGATCAGTAAGGAAGACATTGCTAATATGGGGTTCGATAACCTGCAGCAATTACTCGAGCGTATGCCTGCCAACGGCGCAGGTGCATTTTCAACGCGTGGTAACAGCCAAGATTCTACAGCAAATGGTGGTGCCTCGATCAGTCTGCGTGGACTAGGTCCCGATGCCACACTCGTCTTGATTAACGGGCGCCGCGTTGCCGCCTCGGCTTTTGCCGAGGGCATTACCAATTCGTTCGTCGATATCAATAACATACCTGTATCAGCAATCGAACGTATCGATATCCTCAAAGATGGCGCGTCCGCTATCTATGGATCTGACGCTATCGCTGGTGTGGTCAATATTGTGCTTAGGAAAGACATTGAGGGCATAGAGATCAATCTGGGCTTCGGGGATGCGACCGGTACTGATTACGGCGAGCAGACAGCCAGTTTAGTTTGGGGGATAAAGTCTGAAAAGGGCAGTGCGTCGATTATCTTGGATTATTTTAAGAACGATACACTGGCCGCCAGTGAAATGGGGCGTTTCGGTACGGCGAACCAGAGTCCTTATGGCGGTGAAGATTATCGCTCATCCCGTGGTTTTCCCGGGTATTTTTATGTCGATGGTGTCAAGACTATCGACCCTGATTGTCCTGCTGATTCGGCAACTGAAAGCGGTAGCTGTCTGTTTGATTATGGCCCATACAACCTCACCATTCCTAAATCTGAGCGTGTAGGCGCTATCGGGCAGTTCGATTATGATTTTAATGACGAGCTGACAGCCTTCTTAGAGTTCGCGGTGCAACACAATACCTCTGAAGCGGGAGGTGCACCCACTCCTCTCGATGAAGATGCGGGTCTTACCGTTCCTGGTACTCATCCGGATAACCCCTGGGGCCAGGATATAGAGATTGGTCGTTATCGTACCGTCGATGCCGGGGCTCGCCGCTGGGATATTGAGTCTGACTCTATGCGATTAGTGGTAGGGCTTCGCGGCATGATCAATGACTGGGACTGGGAAGTATCCGCCCAGAGAGGGCGCAGTAAATCCACCCAGACGGGTGACCGATCTCAGGGCTGGGTAAGAACCGATTATCTGCAAGCAGAGATCGATGCTGGCAACTATAACCCCTTCGGTGGCACCTATAACCCTCAAGAAGTCATAGACCGCATCACCACGAGCTTAGTGCGCCAAGGTGAATCTAATATTACTTCATATGATGCCAGCATTACCGGTCAGGCATTTACCTTAGCGGGTCGTGACATAATGATGGCAGCGGGGGCAGAATATCGGGAGGAAGATGTCAGCGATGTACCCGATGAACAGTTCAGAAGAGGTTTGATCTTCGGTACCGAAGCGGTTTCGGCACAGGCGGCTCGGGATCAGTATGCGGCTTATGTAGAGTTTTCTATCCCATTGACCGATAACTTCGAATTACAACTGGCGGGACGTTACGATCATTACAGCGATTTTGGCTCGACCACTAATCCTAAGGTCGCGTTCCAATGGGGAATGACAGAAGATCTTACCGCTCGAGCATCTTGGTCTACAGGCTTTAGGGCGCCATCTTTAGCTCAGATAGGTTTAGGCCCATCAGAGGAGAGTAACTTCTTTATCGATAAATATCGCTGTGCTGCAGATGGTGTGGATTGTGAATTACTGGACTATAACACGGTATTTGCCGGTAACCCTGATCTGGAAGCCGAAGAGTCAGAAACCTGGAACGTGGGCATGATCTGGGCACCGAGTCAGCAATTCGATCTGGGTTTTGATATTTTCAGCATCGTCCAGGATAACAAGATAGACAAGTTACTGCTGAGCGATATTTATGATGCAAACTGTAACGATCAAAATAGCAGTATCTGTGAACGCTCGGCCGCTCAACCGGGTCAGAACTTGGGGCCAATCGATGTTATTCATTCAAGCTTCGTGAACTTGGGTTCCCAAGAAGTGCAGGGTATGGATGTCTCTGCCCATTATAGGCTGGAGCTGGATAGTTATGGCGACATAAAGTTTGGCTTAGAGTGGAGTTATATGCATAACTTTGAGAAAGATAATGGTGTCGAGTCCGTCGATTATACCGGTGGCTATGAGTATCCCGAGAACCGTTGGTTGGCGACGACAAACTGGATGATGGATGATTTTGCCGCCAATATTAACCTGAGTTACATCGGGGAGTTTGATGATTTCAATAAGACACGTACCGTCGAATCTCAGCTTCTGGTGGATATGTCGGGCTCTTATCGCTTCAGCGAGATGTTTAAGCTGAGTGTCGGCGTGAATAACGTGTTTGACGAAGAGCCACCATTCGCCATCGGTGATGGTGATGCCGATCTCTATGGTTATGCGATGGCGGTGCATAATCCCTTGGGCCGATATATTTATACTAAGCTGACGATGAATTTTTAATCTTTCAAGTTAACTGAATTTGAGTATATTGTTAGGGGCTACATCTTATACCGATTGGTATTAGGTATAGCCTTTTTATTAGTACGTCATTATGGGAGTGAGAATGATCAAGTTATATGGAGTACCCCGAAGTCGTTCACTACGTGTGTCATGGACCTTAGAAGAGCTGGGTTTGGATTGGCAGTATCACTATATTAACTTTGCCAAAGGCGATAGCCGCAGCCCCGATTTTCTTGCTGTGAACCCTTGCGGCAAGGTTCCTGCATTAGTCGATGATGAGTTGGTGGTGACCGAGTCAGCTGCTATCGTGTTGCACCTAGCCGAGAAGTATGGCGACAGAAAGCTGTTACCACAACCTGGCAGCGATGCCTCTGCTTTGCATCATAAGTGGGTGAGTTTTATCATCACTGAGCTTGAGCAGCCGTTATGGACTATAGGCAAACACAAGTTTGCCTTGCCTGAAGAAATACGGCAAGAGAGCATGTTTCCTGTGGCGAAGTGGGAGTTCGATAAGGCGGCCGCTATTGCCGAAAATTGGCTTCCAGAGTCTGATTTCTTATTAGGCGATGAGTTAAGCGTCGCCGATATCTTACTGGCGCACACTTTAGTGTGGGCGACGCGATTCGAGCAAACTATTCCGCCTAAACTAGCGGCCTACCGTGACAGAGTGTCTAAGCGACCAGCCATGGCGAAAGCACTAGAGAAAGAGATGGCAGGTGCAGAATAACATTTAGCTAAAAATGCTTATGAACCGTATGTTTGAACCATCTCTTGAATAGAGAGCGCTTAAAAAGAGAAAAGCATCGATTTAGATGCTTTTTTTATTTACGCTTCTCGAACCTTGCAACTATATCTGTGTCGCCGCCCATTTCGCTCGGATCTCGCGGCTCTCTTTTAAGTCTTCTTTCTCGCGGTAAGCCTTGTAGGCTTCGACGTCGAGTGCCACTAGCGTCACGTCCACTTCAAGCACTAGCTTACACTCTTTCTTGATGCGCCAAGCAGATGTGCTATAAAGTTCGGTCAGGGGCAGTGAGCCTAAGAACTCTGGGTTATATTGAGCGTAGATGCCTTGAGTCGGATAGACGACAAAACTAAGGCGACGCTTAGGCTCCTGCTTGAATAGTTCTTCGATGCCATCACAGGTGTTGAGCACTTGCATCTCGATGATCTCATCGATCTCTAACAGCTTCTTCTCCGCTAGTCCCGATACGGGCTTTTTACCCGCTTCCCAGGCGATGACATCTGCTTCACTGGCTTTGCTGAGTTCGCCTACCTGAGCCTGTGTCAGACCCAGAGACAGACGTAAAAACTTAAATTCGATGGCATTCAAGCCAGCATTGTTTGACATTATTTTTCCATAAATATTGAGTGTCTATACCAAGCCTTATTCAAGTATTTAGTGCTTGAAATACTTGTGCTCGGATAGATAAATGTGCTGCGTTAGAACCTAGAACTGAGGCTTAACTCTGTAACCAGACATGTTCCGCCCATTGCCAAAATGAATCCCAAGTTTCACTTTCGAGCTCATCTTCGCTCCAGAGCATGACCTGACCTTCCTGATCGATACAGTAGAAGCTATTGCCCTGCTGACATATGGCGACATATTCTCGTGACATGCCGATTGACCAGGCGTAGGCAGTCACTTCGGCAAGGTAGGTGTGGGAATATGGGTCGCTGGCAGTTACCGGCTCCAGACTTCCGTAGATAACATCGCTGGCATAGAGTAGATACTCCTTTAGCTCGGCAGGAAGAGGCATTAAAATCTCCTCTTCGACCACTACAATTTGTTCAAATGTAGCCAGTTCTAAAGGAGTTGGAACGGTTTCACTTAGTTCCTGAAGTTGCTCTATGATTTCGTGCATTGTCTCTTCGCTGATTATACGTTTATGGGCTCAAGTATATCTTGTCTGAGTGTGTATTGTTAGCGCTTAGGCGGCCGATGCGGTGATCAAACTTGCTGCATCGATGCGTTTATATTGTAGCCAAGCTTTGTGATATTGCTTGTGGGACACTTGGCGAAGACGCGTTATCTGAGCCTGCTCAATATCGTTCAATGCCCTATCTTGATTCATGGCGGTTGTTTCTATGGACTGCACTCGTTCATAGACCTGATGTTCGGCACCATTTTTGATGTTAGCTATCTCACTTAAGTGCAGTTGAACTTCGGCAATCATCTGAGACTTAGGTAGTCTGATGAGCACATTGAGATCCCGGTATCCTGAGTCTTTAGGGGAAGCGAAGCGGTTCTTGACCTTGATGATCTGAGTTTGACTGGTTAAGGCCTCATAGGCAGTGACCAAGTCATGGATATTCTTGGTTACTATGCTGGCTCGGGCAAGATCGGTGAGTAGACTCGCATCACCATCAAGTTTACTACTGACCTTCTCGCTGGCTCTGGAATAGCTCTTAATGCCTGGAACTTGTGTCTCAATCTGAGTACCTGTTGAGATCTGTTTTAAAATTTGTGCCAATTCGTCTTGAGCCGTTTGCGCTTGGGAGTAGAGGGCGTCGAGATCTGTGCTGGTCTGTCTGGGCGGATGGTATTCGAGGCTTGATATCGATGTGAGTCCAAAGAGATCTTTACTGATTGCTTGCCTGACGGCATAGCAATCACTCTTCTCTTTAATATTGGACTGAAATTCGTTTGTGGCAGCAAATCCCGTCCGGGTGGACAGCAGGAGAAGGAAAATAAAGAAAGTGCGGAACAAGCGATTCATACTATTTATCAACATCAAATTAGCCTCATTACCTGAAAAAATATGAAGTAAAACTAAACGATGTATCCAATTTATGCCTAGTCAGCTTAATCTAGGCTGAACGGCAAATTAACTTTCATTCATGTTTGGCATACTTTTCAAAAGACATAAAAAAAGAGCGCCTAAGGCACTCTTTTAAAAGGATAAATAATTTCAGGTTATTACCAAATCTTTACACGTTTTTCTGGCGCTATATACATGGCATCGCCTTCTTTCACGTCGAAAGTCGTGTAGAACTGAGGCATGTTAGACAAGGCGCCCAGTGAACGGAACTTAGCCGGTGAATGAGGGTCGGTGGCGACGCGGTTACGCATAGACTCTTCTTTGATCTTAGCACGCCAGATCTGAGTGAAACCGATGAAGAAACGCTCATCGCCAGTTAGGCCATCGATAACAGGTGCTTCTTTACCATTGAGTGATTTCTTGTACGCTTTATAGGCGATAGTCACGCCGGAAAGATCGCCGATGTTTTCACCTAGAGTAAGCTCACCGTTCACATTAAGGTTGTCAAACACTGCATAGCCATTATATTGAGCGACGAGTGCTTTACCGCGAGCGGCGAACTCTGAGAGATCTTGTTCTGTCCACCAGTCACGCATGTTGCCTTCGCCGTCAAATTTGGCACCTTGGTCGTCAAAGCCATGGCCCATTTCGTGGCCGATAACCGCACCTATGCCGCCATAGTTAACCGCATCGTCGGCTTGCATGTTGAAGAAAGGCGGTTGAAGGATGGCTGCAGGGAATACAATCTCGTTCATGGTCGGGTTGTAGTAGGCATTCACCGTCTGTGGCGTCATGTGCCATTCCCACTTACGGATAGGACCGGCAAGTTTCTCAAGCTCTTTCTCGTGACTGAGTTCATTGGCGCGAATGTTGTTACCGATAAGGTCGTCGGCCTTGATAGTCAGCTTAGAATAGTCTTCCCACCTATCTGGGTAACCAATTTTAGGATCGAATTTTGCCAGTTTGTCTTTGGCGGCGACCTTAGTACCGGCACTCATCCATTCTAAGTCGTCGATACTGGTGCCATAGGCACCACGTAGATTCTCAACCAGAACTAGCATGCGCTCTTTCGCTGCTGGAGCAAAGTGACGCTTAACGTAAACTTTACCTACAACTTCACCTAATACATTGTTGACTGTGCTCACACCACGCTTCCAGCGAGGCTGTTGCTCTGCTTGGCCATTCAGTGTCTTAGAGAAGAACTCGAAGTTTTCATGATCCAGTTTACCTGTCATTTCACCAGCGAAATGAGTCAGTAATTGCCACTTCATGTAAGTTTGCCAGGTCGACAGCTCATTGGCTTTAAGGACATCATTGAAGCCTTCGATGAAGCTTGGCTGATTGATGATGATATCTTCTTGATCTTGGACACCTAAAGTTGTGAGGTAAGCAGTCCAATCGATATCAGGTGCTAGTGTAGTTAAGTCTTTAACCTGATAAAGGTTATAGGTCTTAGTGCTGTCACGGGTCTCCACAACGTCCCAATGTCTGTTAGATATGGCGGTTTCTAAGGCTAACACATGCTCTGCACTGGCTTTAGGATCTTTAAAGCCTGCAATGGTGAACATCTTTTCTATGTGCTCGACGAAGGCTTTACGAATATTGACGAAGCGTTCGCCATCGTTGAAGTAGTAATCTTTCTCTGGCAGGCTGAGGCCATATTGCCAAATGTGTGTGGCGTAGCGGCTCGAGTCTTTGGCATCAACATCGATATAGAAAGCAAGTGGTGTACCGCTACCTATGATCTGACTGTGGGCGAAGTAGCTGACGAGATCGGACTTAGTCTTAAGGGCGTCAATTTTATCCAGCTCGGCTTGAATTGGTGTTGTGCCTAGTTGGTTTATTGTGTCCGTGTCCATAAATGAGCGATATAGGTCGGCAACTTTTTGCTCATCGCTTCCGGCTACAAGATTAGGCGCTGCGGCGACTTCTTCGATGATGGCTTTAACATCGTCACGAGACTTTTCACGAAGATCATAAAAAGCACCTGTGCTGGTTCTATCACTTGGGATTTCGGTAGTTTTAAGCCAAGTACCGTTAACGTAACCGTAGAAGTCATCTTGAGGACGAATAGACTTATCGAAGTTAGCGAAGTCGATTCCTGATGTTAATGCTTTCTCTACGGCCGTTGCCGTTTCTGTCTTACTGGTTTCAGGGGCTTTAACTTCTGCTTCCTTATTATTGCATGCCGCCAGGCCTACAATCAGTGAGGCACATAGGCCCCCAACGAGTACTTTCTTCATGCTGTTTCCTTTATTGCCCATTCTTGGGTCATTTATATTTATGTCACTTATTTTGTGTGTGTCTTTGCTGAGCCACTGTTTGCTTCGATAACCGAGTGAAATGTTACAACTTGACGGCTATACCCAATGCCCAAAAATGTGGGAGTAAACGATATACTGGCACACATGTTAAGTCTAATTGGGGAATGTAAACAAGGTGCAAGGGCTAGAACGCGTGAAAATTAGGGGCAACATGTGTAAGTAAAGGTTTCCTTTCACGTTAACGATAAATTATTCCTGAATTTTCATCCATGCTGAAGCTTAGCCGACTGAGGTGATACCTTGTCTAGTCTGTTAAAGCTTTGCCCTTTAGGCGATAGCCCTTCATAATGGCGCCACTTTTTATTTTAAACTTGAGAAATTTAAGTGCGTTTAGACAAATTTATCTGTGAATCGACTGAGCTCACTCGCTCATTTGCAAAGAAGGCGTTACACCGTGGTGATGTGACTTGTGATGGTGAAGTGGTTAAAAATTCAGGTTTTAAAGTAAAAGTTGGGCAGACTATCTGTTTAGATGGGAAGGTTATCTCTGTTGTTGGTCCAAGGTTTCTGATGCTGAATAAACCCGCGGAGACCATCTGTGCCACATTCGATCAGGTACACCCAACGGTCATTGACCTGCTCGATATCGAAAAAGCAGATACTTTGCATATTGCCGGTAGGTTAGATATCGATACCACTGGGCTAGTGCTTATAACAACCGATGGTCAATGGTCTCATAAGATCACTTCGCCAAAGAAAGATTGCGGCAAGTGTTATCTGGTTACATTAACCGACGAACTCGATGCCTCATTAGTCGAGACGTTCGCTCAAGGTGTTGAGCTGAGAAATGAAGATGGACTGACCAAGCCTGCTGTGCTTGAGATTATTGACTCACATCATGCCCGCTTAACGATTACCGAAGGTAAGTATCATCAGGTGAAGCGTATGTTTGCTGCCGTAGGCAATAAAGTTGTTGGTCTGCATAGAGAAAGCGTCGGTAAGATAGTGTTAGACGATGACTTGGCACCCGGCGAGTGGCGTTATCTGACCGATGAAGAAGTTGCCTCGGTCTAGTCCTTTCTACTGGGATTAATTCAGTCACATTTTTCGGCTGGCACTAGTCTATTGCGATAAGTGTTACTGATAGTAAAAGGCCTTCGATGAAGGCCTTTTACTTAGCTGCTTTAAGGGAATTAATTGACTACATTCTTTTGGTCAGTTCTATGTCTCCGCTTATGGTATTGATCTTGATATCCGATGTTGGATTACCCGTTTGGAATTTGAGATATGAAGTGGGTGAATACTTTTCTTTGGCCGGTTTGTCATCACTATAACGATTATGGATTTTGCCACCGGGACCACCATTGAGGCTAAATCTGGCATTGATGACCTGAGGCAACTCGAGTTTTATGTCTCCGCTGACACTCTCTAAGTTAGCGACAGATTCGAGTGCCGATAAAGACAAGACAATATCACCACTCACACTGCGAACCTGAAGCTTGTCAACTTTCTGTAGCATGATCTTACCGTCACCTGACACTTGCTCGATTGACACTTTAGTTGCCCGAGAGTTGGCGTTAAGTTTTCCACTGACAGATTTATAACTGATCTCACCACCACTATTTTGATCTTTTATGGTGCCAGATACGGTATCTAGTTTGATGTTTCCCTTCAATCCATTGGTGACGATATCGCCAGAAATGGTGTGGATCAGCACCTCATCGGTGAGCTTGATGGCCTTGATATCACCACTGACTGTGTTAATGCTGATGTCGCCCACTAGGTTGGATAAGTAATAGCTAGATGAAATTCCCTCGGCGTATAAGCTTAGGTTTTTTGGCACTGTGATAATTAATGATGAGCCATTGTTATTTTTACCACTAAATTGTCGTGGCATCTTATCTTCCAATGTGACGGAATTACCTTGCTGTTCTAAAATGAATCCTTCGCTGAGCTCATCTAAGGTGCCTTGAACACTGATCTCTTGCTTATCCCAACTTTTGATTTTGACTTTGCCTCGCAACACTTTGACATTGAGCCTGAGGTCATCGGTTACTTTAATCTGCTTGTCGATACTCTGTGCGGCCAGCGCTAAGTTACTCATAAGCAATAAGGGAATGAGTAAGTAGTGAGTGAATCTTGCCTTGGTCATATGCTCTCTCCTGGTGAATTTAGTGAAACAGGGAGCTTTTGCCCCTGCTTTAGTAGTTCAATTTGTCTGTGTTGTGTCCAAAGCCACAGCTGCCAAAGCTGTTTTTCCCTTGGGTTTTGTCTCAGGGTCTGATAAATCTGCTTCGCCGCCTGCCTTAACTGTTCGATCCCGGCTTCTACTGGTGAGCTATATGGGCTGTTTTGCCAGTTGACCAGTCGATTTATTTGCTCGAGCTGAGCGAACTGTTTTTCATGTTCGAGTTGAATCTGGGCTAAGGTGTTTAGCAGAGTGACGTTTGCTTCTGGTGCCGATAGTGTGGGCGTTGAAAGTCGTGTCCCTATTAATACGGCGAGTATCATGACACTTGCGATGGCTAAGCGTGGCCACTGTTTGTGCAGCCGTTTCTGTTCGGTTTCCATCAGGGGGGCATTCAGTCGGCCTTCAATCTTGTCCCAAAGGCCCTCTGGTGGAGAAAGCTCTCGTGGCAGGTTAGAAACCATACTAGCGAGTTTGTTTTCATTGTGCTTCATCACAACATCTCCTGCAGAAGTTTTTTGGCTCGATGAAGCTGGGCCTTACTGGTTCCGGTGGCTATCCCTAATAGGTTTGCAATCTCGTCATGCTTGTAACCTTCGGCTTCGAATAACACAAATACGATTCTGGCTCGTTCAGGCAGCTTGAGCAGTAGTTTATCTAATAATTCATATTCCAGGGCCTCTTGGCCCAGTTCTGTTTCATCCGATAAGGGCAAGAATCTGGCCCAAAAGCTCTTATGCTTCTTGATGCTAGTCAATGCCTGGTTTACAGTCAGCCTATGTAGCCAAGTGCCAAATTGACTGTTTCCCTTGAATTGGGGCAGCTTCTGCCATAGACGCACAAAAGTATCTTGGGTTGCTTCTTCTGCGAGCTCAATTTGACCCGATAGTCTAAAGCAGAGCCCATAGACACGTTTATGATGTAATAGATAAATTTGTTTGAATGCCGACTTATCACCTTGCTTGGCTCTTTCGATCAGCTCAACCTCTGAGGGCTCTCTCTCTTCGATTAATTGTATCTGTACACTCACTGAATATTCCCTGTGCTATACAATGATGAAAGTTTATTGATACCTAGTTAGACATAGGCAAGTCAGAAAAAGGTTTGAATTGGCATTAAAAATTATACAAAGGTATAACACTTAGCGGTCTTAGTGAAGACGGACGCACTTGGTTCAACTTGAGATAAATCGTAATTGAGCAAGATGAATATAAGCCCAATGAGACTTGAGAAAGATAAAAAATAAGTGAAAAGGGAAGAGAGCCTTCCCTCCATTAATGACATGATACTTGCTGTATAAGCTAGTTATTCGACTGTAACTGGGAATAGACCAGTTGAGCACCGACGAGATCGGCCAGTGCTGTGCCAACGGTTTTAAATAATGTAATTTCTTGCTCGTTTTTTCTACCTGACACCTGATTATTACAGAGTTGTGCGAGCTCTCCCACGACAGAATCCATACTATAAACACCTTCTGTGACAGGGATAATCAGTTCACCGGCTTCCGCAAAAACATTAATTTTTGAATCTACATATACCGATGACTTTAAGATGAGCTCTGTGTCGCACTCGCGCTTATCATGATTATGATTACCCACGAAATCGGTATGAGTGCCAGCTTGCACCCAGTCACCGTTAAATAGTGGCGTGGGTGAGCCTGTTGCACAGCTGATGATATCGGCCGCTTTTACAGACTTTTCGACATCATCACTGACAGTTACCTTAATATCGGGTCTGGCCAAACTGACCGCTTCGACTATGCTTTGTGCCTTGTTTGGATCTCTGCCCCAGATAGATACTTCACTGATAGGGCGGACACTGGCATGGGCGAGGGCCATAAATGAGGCGAGACGTCCAGTCCCAAAAACCAGCAGTTTACTGGCATCTTTTCTTGCTAAGAAGTCCGTGCCTAAAGCCGAAATGGCAGCTGTGCGCCAGTAGGTAACACTGGTTCCGTCAACTAGAGCTTGGGGAACCCCGGTCTTACGATCGAATATCATGATCTTGGAATACAGGCTTTCTAGTTCACTACTCTTAGCTGGGTTATCAGGAAAGTAGGTGAAAGCCTTAACTGCTATGGTCTTCTCGTTCCATGAGGGGAGCACTGCGAATGCATCGCTGTGGGATGAGCCCTCATCCAGGTTAAATACCTGCCGTTGTGGCATACCAGCAGGTTTGGAGAAGGTCTCTCTAAGCTCTGAAATAAGTGTTGGAAAGTTTAATGTTTGATTAACAGTGTCAGCGTCGATTACCTGCATACTAGCTCCTTTTTATTTTGGGATATTGTATATCTGGTTTGAGCCAAGATAAAGAGTCTGTTTTAATTTTTACTTATTTTTTCCTATTGTCGAGTGTTCCATGTCAATGGTTTGTTTAGACTTTATCCATAAAAATTAGTTGATATATCTTTAAATGTGAATGATAGTAGTGAAATCTATTGTGACGGTTTTGTTACAGACTGATTTTTATTTACCTTTTATATAAATTTGCGACTATTTTTAAAAGAGTGCTTGTTTTAGGGGACCCCAATATGCTCATTCGTCATAAATTGTTACTAAGTGCTGCCGTTTCAATCCTTTCATTGGTGGCTATGTTTGGTTTACAGCGTTATTCCAGTTCAGTTCAGGCCGATCTCTCTGTTGCTGCTCAAAGTGTCATCGAGTTAGAAAATGAGGTACTCAGCTTGAGGAAGGATGAAAAGGATTTTTTTGCTCGCTTAGATATCGGGTATTTAGAGAAGCATAGGGCGAGCTCGAGTGATATGAACGCTGTGATGAATACTCTTAGGCAGCAATTCGTCATGTATGATATTCCTACCAATGCCTTGGATAGTTTCGATAAAAGTATTCAGCACTATAAGCAATCTTTCGAAACTGTAGTACAGCTGCAGCAGGAGATTGGTCTAACACCTAAAACTGGCTTATATGGCGCTTTACGCCAGGCAGTCCGGGATGTCGAAACCTTAGTAAAAAGATATGATCAACCTAACTTGATGGTGGTGATGTTACAGCTTAGACGTAATGAGAAAGATTTTATGCTACGTCGTAAAATGAGTTATATCGAAAAATTTGACGGTAATATTAATAAGTTTCAACAGATTTTATCATCCTCTGTATTAGATGCGAGTGCTAAAAATCAGATCTCCTCTCTCATGTCCAGTTATCAAAAAGACTTCGCGACCTTAGTCGGTAAAGAGCAATCTCTGGGCTTAACCGAGGATGATGGACAAATGGCAGTGCTGCGTGATGCTATAGAAACTGCCGAGGCTGATTCTAATACCCTAGAAGAGCAGGCACTAGCGGCTATTCGTGATGCCGAAGAGTCTGCATTCACTCTGGGCATCACAATATTTATCCTGATTGCCATCATCTTATGTGGTTTTACCTTCTTTATCATTCGCAGCATCATGGATCCGGTAGATAGGATCACCAAGGCTATTTCGAGCATAGAGAAGAATAAGGATTTGACGATACGCTGTGATGCTACGGCGGAAGATGAGTTAGGTCAGATTGCTAAACACTTCAATAGTATGGTTGAGAGCTTCCAGCGCTTGATTGAAGAAGTGAATGAGTCTGTGCAGATCATGAATCATTCATGTGGCGAGCTGTCTATGAATGCGGCTAAGGCGTCTGAAGGAGTCAGTCAGCAACTCAATGAGACAGATATGGTGGCGACTGCTATCACAGAGATGGGGGCGACTATCGATGAGATAGCTAAAAATACCGAACTTGCCGCCGATAGAGCCAGTAACACCCACGACAATGCTCAGAAGGGACAATTGGGCGTTGAGCAAACCATCGAGAAGATTCAATCTTTAGCCGAGCAGTTAAACGGTTCGGCTCAGGTGGTCTCAGATCTGGAGAAAGACAGTGAGACCATAGGCACAGTGCTCGATGTCATCAGAGGTATTGCCGAGCAGACTAACTTGTTGGCACTTAATGCTGCCATTGAGGCTGCCAGAGCAGGGGAACAAGGACGTGGTTTTGCCGTGGTGGCCGATGAGGTGAGAAGCCTGGCGATGAGGACTCAGGAGTCTACAGAGGAGATTGCCAGTATCATTCAGACACTGCAGGCCAGAACCCGTTCAATCGTGCAGTTGATGGAAGCGACTCAGAAGCAAGGCGGAGAGAGTGCCGAACAGGCAGCCTCTGCTGGAACGCTATTGCAACAGATAAACTTAGATGTCACTAATATCATGGATATGAGCACTCAGATTGCAGCCGCAATTGAGGAGCAGAGTATGGTTGCTTCTGAAGTGAATAAAAATGTGGTGATCATCAGAGATATTGCCCAAGATTCGGCGACGGCAGCCGATGATAATGCCCGTGCTTCAGATGAAGTTAAGTCGCGGGCCGAATCATTGCAACAAGCGGTGAGCCTGTTTAAGATTTAGAGCTAGGAGCGATAGCCTAAGGTTATCGCTGGCCCCGAGTGGTTTGGTGGGACATTGAAAGCTTTTGCTCCTGAAACCTAAGTTTAGAAACAGTAAGTTATAGATACAAAAAAACCTCGCTAAGCGAGGTTTTTTTGTTTTAGTCACCATAAGCGCCTAAATGAAATATGGTGCCCGAACCCGGAATCGAACCAGGGACACGAGGATTTTCAATCCTCTGCTCTACCGACTGAGCTATTCGGGCAACGGGCGTCATTAGAATGCTTTTGAGGATTTGAGTCAACTACTTTCGATGTTTTCTTGGTTTTAACTGATCGTTTGGATATCTTTTGCGCTATATTATGGCCATGACAGCTTTTTTGCTAGAGTTAGACTACGGGGGATTTATTTTTTCCTTGAAGTTCCTTTGTGCTAGATACAAGGTGGCAGACACAAAAAACTCCCGACTTACATTGTAAGTGGGAGCCTTAATACTTAGGTATCTGAATCTTACTGAAGTCTTTGAAGTTATTTTCCGGTCAATTTTTTATTGTCCGGGTAATTTGCTTTCATCACTATCAGTACATTTTCTTTCAGCTTTTCTTGCCCTAGCTCACCGTAAGCATCGGCCATGATCTCTAAGGCGTGTTCTGTAGATGGGGTGCCAGGATAGGTTTCCATCACAGATTGGGCTCTGATAGCCGCAGCACTCCAGGCGTTCATTTTCATGTAATACTCGGCAACATTTATTGAGTATTTAGCCAGTCTGTTTTTAAGAAATTGCATGCGTTGTGTTGCATCGTAAGCATATTTACTGTTCGGGTAAGATTTGATCAGGCGATCGAAATCTTTAAATGCATCTTGAGCAACTTTTGGATCTCGATCGGTTCTGTCTATATTGAGCATATCGTGGAACATGTAGCTATCTGACTGCATATTCACCAGTCCACGCATATAATAGACATAATCTATATCTTTATGGGTAGGGT
This sequence comes from Shewanella sp. YLB-07, assembly GCF_009377275.1. Lineage (NCBI taxonomy): Bacteria > Pseudomonadati > Pseudomonadota > Gammaproteobacteria > Alteromonadales > Shewanellaceae > Shewanella > Shewanella sp. YLB-07. Next base: position 534,063 of record NZ_VOQB01000004.1, read on the forward strand.
TGAGCCTAATAAAACGATCTATATTTGCGATTCCCGAAGCAGGGTCATCTAGTTTATAATAGGCATAAATGAGATCTAACTGCACTTGGGTTTTGTGTGGTCCAAATGGATAGCGCGAGTCTAATGCTTCAAGAGAACGAACCGCTTTACTGTAATTACCAAGCTCCATAGAGGTTCTCGCTTGGGAATACAGTACATCTGGTGATGTTTTACTGGCCTTAAGTTCTTCATCCGGGCTACTACTACAAGCCGTAATGGCTATTGAAAATAGGGCTAATACAGCACCTTTAGCAAATTTATGCATACTTAATTTCGATTCTTTTAAAGTTGTAGTTAAGATTTTTTCCATTTCGATATAAAATAGAAACAATTCGATTGTAACAGATCGCTCACATTTTTGGACCCCGAAAAGCGGGTACGGTTCCTATGACACAAGATATTAATCTAAAAAGCGAGATAACAGCAATACAAACTGGACAAAGATTAGATCAAACTTTGGCTGAGTTGTTCCCTGATTACTCACGTACACGCATCAAAGAATGGATCTTAGATGGTTCAGTAACTATTGATGGCAATGTTTCAAATAAGCCGAGAGAGAAGGTGCTCGAAGGCCAGGAAATAGAAGTCGGCGCGACCTTAGTTGAAGAAACAAAGGCTAAAGCCCAAGCAATCGATTTAGATATTGTTTATGAAGATGATCATATCTTAGTCATTAACAAGCAGGCTGGTCTCGTGGTTCACCCTGGTGCGGGCAACAGTGATGGCACGCTTCTGAATGCGCTACTTCACCATTGCCCGGGTATCGAGCTAGTCCCTCGTGCCGGCATTGTGCATCGTCTGGATAAAGATACCACTGGGCTTATGGTTGTAGCTAAGACGGTCGAGGCACAAACACACCTTGTCTCGGCGTTGCAGGCCCGCGAGATCACTCGGGAATATGAAGCCATAGTTATGGGATCACTTATTTCGGGTGGCACAGTCGATGAACCTATCGATCGTCATCCGACTAAACGTACCCATATGGCTGTGGTGTATTCGGGTAAGCCTGCGATGACTCACTTTCGTGTCGCCGAGAAGTTTAGAGCCCATACGCGTTTAAGATTGCGTCTGGAATCTGGAAGGACTCACCAGATCCGTGTGCATATGGCTCATCTTGGCCATACCTTAGTGGGTGACCCTGTTTACGGTGGACGTCCAAGGCCACCTAAAGCTGTGACCCCTGAGTTTTTCGACGTTTATATGGGCTTTAAGCGTCAGGCGTTACATGCGATCAGGCTTGAACTTGCTCATCCATATACCTGTGAAATCATGAGCTGGCAGGCACCGGTTCCTGAGGATATGGTAATCTTAACCAAAGCGTTAAGAAAAGATACGGAAGACAACCCGTCTTCAATCTTGTAAATAGACGGGCTCTGTAGATGACCACAAGTTGGCATATTCCCGAAGGCGTCAATATTGCTTTCTCAACCCGTCATGCGGGTTTGAGTAAAGCTCCCTATGAGAGTCTGAATGTAGGACTACACGTGGGTGACGCACTGGAAGATGTGCTGGCAAATCGAGCGCTCATTAGTGAGCGCTTGTTATTACCTTCCCGCCCAGCTTGGCTGGATCAAGCCCATAGCACTAAAGTTGTCGAAGCCGATAACCAGAGGCTTGTCTGCGCCGATGCCAGTTACACCAGGCAAAGGCAACAAGTCTGTGTCGTTATGACTGCTGACTGCTTGCCTGTGCTTATTTGTGATAGACAAGGCAAGCAAGTTGCTGCTATTCACGCTGGTTGGCGTGGGCTGTGTGATGGGATCATAGAGACCACGTTGGAGACGTTTGCCTCACAGCATGCAGATCTTATTGCTTATTTGGGGCCTGCCATTGGCCCGGAGGCATTTGAGGTTGGAGAGGAAGTGAGGGAGATGTTTATGTTATTACACCCTGAAACTTCTACCTTCTTCAATTCCACTGAGTCTGACAGCAAGTTTTTAGCCGATCTTCAGGGACTGGCAAAATATCGACTCCAGTTGGCAGGTGTGAGTGAGGTATACCTGAGTCATGCTTGTACTTATAAAAATGAAGCCGATTACTTCTCCTATCGCCGAGATGGTATCACAGGGCGCATGGCGTCATTCATCTGGCTAACTTAAGCTAGTTAATTAACGATAGAGTGCCAGTCTCACAGTTTAAAGCTTGAAAAAACTAAAAAAAACCCCATCTTTTAACTATATCAAGTAAATTTTAGTACTAGTAATTATTTTGGAGGCTGTATGCGACTCGATCGTATGACCAATAAATTCCAAACAGCTATTTCCGATGCTCAATCATTGGCATTGGGGCGCGATCACCAGTTTATTGAACCTATTCATCTGATGATGGCCCTTCTTAATCAAGATAATGGTTCAATTCATCCCTTGCTTACTCAGGCCGGTATTCAGGTTAGTTCACTGCGTTCTATGATAAGCCAAGAGTTAGATCGCTTGCCTCGGGTTGAGGGAACAGGTGGTGATATTCAGCTATCACAGGCACTAATACGTCTGCTCAATTTCTGCGACAAGCTTTCTCAGAAGCGTAAAGATAAGTTTATCTCCAGTGAGCTATTCATTCTGGCGGCATTAGAAGGTAATGACCCGCTTGCCCAGAGCCTGAAGAAGGCTGGTGCGACCAAAGATTTGATGGAGCAGACCATCAAACAGATCAGAGCAGGGAAAACTGTCGACGATCCGAATGCCGAAGATCAACGTCAAGCGCTTAAGAAGTTTACCGTCGATCTGACAGAGCGTGCCGAGCAAGGAAAGCTCGACCCTGTGATTGGTCGAGATGATGAGATCCGTCGTACGATTCAGGTATTGCAGCGCCGTAGTAAAAATAACCCAGTCTTGATAGGTGAACCTGGCGTGGGGAAAACCGCGATTGTCGAGGGGCTGGCTCAAAGAATCGTTAACGGCGAAGTGCCTGAAGGCATCAAGAATAAGCGCGTGCTCTCATTGGATATGGGGTCATTAGTGGCTGGGGCTAAGTATCGTGGTGAATTCGAAGAACGTTTAAAAGCCGTACTTAATGAACTCTATCAAGAAGAGGGCCAAGTCATCCTCTTTATCGATGAATTACATACTATGGTCGGTGCTGGTAAAGGTGATGGCGCCATGGATGCGGGCAATATGCTCAAACCTGCCTTAGCAAGGGGAGATCTTCATTGTGTCGGGGCAACGACTCTAGATGAGTACCGCAAATATATAGAGAAAGATGCCGCTTTAGAGCGACGTTTTCAGAAGGTGTTGGTGGAAGAGCCCAACGTAGAAGACACGATAGCCATCTTACGTGGGCTCAAGGAACGCTACGAGTTACATCACCATGTTGAGATCACCGACCCTGCAATTGTCGCCGCGGCAAGCATGTCCAATCGATATGTCTCAGATCGTAAGTTACCCGATAAAGCCATCGATCTTATCGATGAAGCGGCATCGAGCATCAGGATTCAGATCGACTCTAAACCAGAAGTACTAGACAGGTTAGAGCGCAGAAGCATCCAACTTAAGATAGAGGAGCAAGCACTCGCGAAAGAAACTGATGAGGCTAGTATTCGCCGTTTATATTCCCTGCGAAAAGAGTTGAAAGATGTCGATGCTAAAGCGGCAGAACTTAACGAAATATGGCATACAGAAAAAGCAGCACTGGCAGGTACTCAACATATAAAGGCGGATTTAGAGCAGGCGAGGCTGAATCTCGATGTAGCAAGACGTGCTAGTGATTTGACCCGTATGTCTGAGTTGCAATATGGTCGTATTCCGGCGCTAGAAAAGCAACTGGATCTAGCGGCGCAAGCTGAGATGCAAGACATGACCTTATTGAGGCACAAGGTGACCGATGTTGAGATTGCAGAGGTGCTATCGAGGGCAACGGGGATCCCAGTTGCTAAGATGTTGGAAGGGGAGAAAGAAAAACTGCTGCAAATGGAAAAGGCGTTACACGAAAGGGTTATTGGCCAGAATGAAGCGGTAGATGCGGTGTCAAACGCGATACGACGTAGTAGAGCCGGACTTGCCGATCCTGAGCGTCCTATCGGATCATTTCTGTTTTTGGGACCAACGGGCGTAGGTAAGACCGAGCTGTGTAAGTCACTGGCTAAGTTTTTATTCGATACTGAAGCGGCCATGGTGCGTATCGATATGTCGGAGTTTATGGAGAAACACTCGGTTGCACGTTTACTCGGTGCACCTCCTGGTTATGTGGGTTATGAAGAGGGCGGTTACCTCACGGAAGCGATAAGAAGAAAGCCATATTCAGTAATCCTCCTAGACGAAGTTGAAAAAGCCCATCCAGATGTGTTTAACATTCTGTTGCAGGTACTAGACGATGGCAGGTTGACCGATGGTCAAGGCCGTACTGTCGACTTTAGAAATACAGTTATTATCATGACGTCAAACCTAGGCTCTGACATCATTCAAGACAGATGTGGCTCCCTGTCATATAGTGAGATGAAGGCTGAGGTCATGAATGTTGTGGTTCATAGTTTTAGACCCGAATTTTTAAATAGAATCGATGAAACTGTGGTCTTTCATCCTTTGGATGAGAAGCACATTGAATATATAGCCCATATTCAAATTAAATCTTTACAGCAGAGGCTTGCCGAAAAAGATTATGAGCTCATAATTAGTAAAGATGCGCTAGCCTTGATTGCTAAGGCTGGGTTCGATCCTGCCTATGGAGCAAGGCCTTTGAAAAGGGCATTGCAGCAGGAAGTAGAGAATCCACTGGCCCAACGTATCTTAAGCGGTAGCTTAGTGCCGGGTAAACCCATTAAACTTGAGTGTTCGGGAGGTGAGTTGATCTTCCTGCAATAATGGATCATATGAGAACTTTGGCTGGTTTGTATACTTGTCAGCCTGGTTCTCTAGTGCTTTTGTTTTTGGCTCAACTAGTATAGATTAACTTTTATCCAATATAGTCAGTTGTTTAGATATAACAATATGGAATTGACTTAGATATAGAGCTGCAAAACTGACCTGGAATGATGTTTTCCATATGTTTGCCGCTTCTAGCCTAACAAGGAGTATGAATCATGAAATCAAAATTAGCACTTATCGGATTGGTGTCGTTATCGGTCTTAGGTTGTAGTTCGACGACTCCAGAGCCTAAACCAACCCAAGGCATAGAAGCATATATTGGTGTAGGCAATGTTGATTATGATAGCCAATATCATTTTGGTTATGATCAAGGCTGTAAGAGTGCAATAACAGTTAAAGCCGATGGTGGGTCACTAACCGCATTTAAAGATACGACATTAGATGGTTTAGATTCATTTGATGAAGGTTGGAATGCAGGTACTCAGGCCTGTCAAGATGGGATGAGCCGTTCCATGTATACGGTCACAAAACCTTAAGGCATCAATCTTACGACCCTTGCATAAAATAGACTCGATTGAGACTATTTTATGGGGGAACTTAAGTTAGTTTTAGCTAAGAACTAACTTAAGGGTTTATCTATTTAGTGATGATTCCCATACACTAGCTATTTACAGAATAGCTTGATTCTCTGTTTCTGCACCTTGATCTTTTCCTGACGCTGCTCCTCTGTTACAGCTACAACTTCACCTGTTTGTTGATCTTTACTGTTTAGCTTGGTGTGGGTCATCAAAATATCAAGATTGTATTTCGCGTTCTTACAGATTTCTTTAGCTTGTTCTTTATCGTTTTCATTGATAGCTGCTGCATCTTGTTGAGCTTGGCTTAACTCATTTTCTTCTTCCTTACGAGCCGTTGGAGCAACAGTCCCTATGGCTTTTGGCTCAATATCTTCACTGTATAGCTTTGTGGATTTTGACTGATCGTTGGCATTCTCTGGGATCTGCTGGCTATAGTGAGTCACTCCATTTTTATCTACCCACTTATATATGACGGTGGCCGAAACTGATGCCATAAATAGTAAAGGTAGCACGAGAGCTAAAAATCTTGGGTACATAATGGCTTCCAATCAAAACTGAGATGAACTTGCTTAAATAATATCATGAACTTAAGTAAGTAACTGATAAAGGGAAAGTGTAGAACAGTTAAAGTATGGTATATTTTTCATACAAGATACTCATCTTTGAATGATATGCAAAACTTTGATAAAGATTCGGTAAAGCGTAAAGGTATCTATCTGTTACCAAACTTGTTTACGACGGCAGGGCTATTCTCTGGTTTCTATGCGGTTATCGCTTCTATGAATGGCTTGTATGAGTCTGCTGCAATAGCTGTGTTTGTCGCCATGTTATTTGATGGGCTCGATGGTCGCGTAGCAAGAATGACCAATACCCAGAGTCAATTCGGAGCCGAATACGACAGTATGGCTGATATGGTTTCATTCGGCGTTGCTCCTGCTTTGATCGCCTATAATTGGGGGTTGGCTGAACTTGGAAAGTTAGGCTGGCTCGCGGCCTTTATCTATTGTGCCGGTGCAGCACTGCGTCTCGCTCGTTTTAACACACAAGTTGGGGTTGCCGATAAACGTTATTTTCAAGGGTTGGCTAGCCCAGCAGCGGCTGCTGTGATAGCTGCTAGCATTTGGCTGGGAAGCCAAAATGCACTCGATGGTCATAATGTTAGTTGGGTTGTGGCTATTATTACCATCATGTTGGGGCTACTCATGGTGAGTAATTTTCGATATCTATCGTTTAAAGATATCGACTGGCGCAGTCGAGTTAACTTCCTTGTCATCTTATCCCTCGTAGGTATATTTGTTTTTGTGTCTTTAGAGCCCGCACTAATACTCTGTTTCATTTTTTACCTCTATGCGCTATCGGGCCCTGTGATGACTATCTATGGCATACGAAAACTGAAAGTATCGCCCAATGCCGGTATACAAAAAGAAGACACTCAAGGTGGAAGGGACAGCCAAAACATCAAGCAGGTTAATGAAGATAAAACAAAGGACTAAAATCTGATGTTTTAATAAAATTGAAATCAGCAAGTATAGAGTCTGACTCATTTAAAGAATCCAATATCACTACTGAGGGATATTGGACAGTATCGGTAAAAGGTATTTATAGAAATATGTCATGAAAGCTAAAAGTTTCATGCAGACTCTTAAAAGTGTGCCAGACTTAATCTCCCTGTTAGAAGGTTTAGAGTAAAAAGTCCCTTCGGATAGGTGTTATGTGTGTTTTCTGGACTCTTTGATTGATAAGTGCTCGCTTGTTTGTTTTTTTGAAATAAGCCCTTGTGCTCATATCGAAACCCCCTATAATGCGCATCCACTGACACGGCAAACCAGTTTTCTTAAACGAAGCTGAAACCCAGTCAGGGCAATAAGTAAGCTTGTTTTTTTCTTCGTTTTAAACGATAGAAATTAAATTTTTAAAAGCCCTTGACGCCAACAACGGGAAGTGTAGAATACGCATCCCTAGCCAAGGCGGAACGCCTTGGGAAGTAAGTAAAAGCCAGCGACCTAGCGTCTAACGGCGGTGCTA